>JBCBZV010000001.1:0-102048 GCA_039815155.1 Pseudomonadota bacterium | reverse complement strand
GTCAATTCGAGGATAGCGAGGCCAGAGAAGCCGCGAGCCCGAGGCTGATTGTGCTTGAAAGACTCGACCTATCAAACGTCGGTGACGAATGGAATGCGCTCGACATCGATGGTGACGGGCTCAATAACGCCGGTGAAGAAGCGGTAGGAACAAGCTTCACTAACGCCGATACGGATGGTGACTCGATTGTTGACGGAAACGATAGCTGCCAGGGTACGCAAGCAGGGGAACTGGTCGACCCAGAGGGATGTTCTCAACCACAGCTCGCCATCCAACCGCCTAATGGAGACCCCGTGTTTTTCGATGCGGGGGCGACTGTCCTCGTTCGGAATACCTTTGGGCCGGTGGGAACAACCGATCCGAATGCATCAAGTGTGCTCTCAACCGTCGCCTCCGCTACCGACAATGGCCAAATTGCCAGTGACGACTTCGATTTAACGCGTATCTTCAGTGCCCCAGATCCTTCCAACGGGGTTCGCAGTTTAAGCTTCACTGCGCGCGGCTCTTCATCCGTCGAGCCCGGTTTTATGTATCGCTCTGCAATTGAGATTCTCGTCCAAACGGGCTTCCTAGATCCAGCCAATCCCTTTGTGAATATGGATGGAACGGTTAACTCAAGCGGCGTACCCGATACTTTTGAGGCTCTCACGACGGGTTCTCTACAGGAAACAGTCAGCGTAAGCGGTGCACCCAACCTGGCCGCGATCATTCTTGAACTCACCATCGAGGGGAGCTGGATGCGTACTCCAGGCAGCCTGAGCGCGAATGGAGCCTCCAACTTAACCACTGTTTCCCAACAAGACGGAGCCGTGCTAACCCAAATCTATACCAGTTCCGCCGCGGGACTGATCAGCGATACGATCCAAACGAATCCGATACCGGTTGTCGGCGGCCAAGCCGATGTCAATCTACAAATAGCTCAATCAGCGATTCTTCGGCTGCGCGAGCTTACCGACCCCATACCCAATGACCTCTCGATTAATGGCGACTTTCTTCAGACTATTAGTGTGACGGCGGTAAGCGGTGTGAGCTCTTCTGGCGACCCCATACCACTTAGCAACGTATCTGCTGCCTCCGGGGCCACCTTGCCCTTTACGCCGAGCACCGCCACCCCGTCTCCCTCCGCAGAGCCAATCCCCATTCCATTGTGGGCCCATTTAATACTTGCTATGAGCTTTGTATCGGTTGCTGTCGCATCGATAAGAAAATCTGCTACGCGCGGAGGCCAAGCTTGCTAAGCCGGAGACCAGGAAGAATCAGTGAATGCAAATCAAGCATCGAAAGAGGAGCTTACAAGAGATGAGAAGTAGCATTATCGGACAACTCATCGTGGTACTGTTTTTTGTGTCACCGATGTTCGCAGCGGCACAATCACTATCTACAACTTTCGTAGGAGGTAACTCGAACGTGGGCAACATGTTCGACATTGTCGCCCAGGACACGATCACAATCACCGGCTTTGATATTAATTGTGATAGCACTAGTCCGGTGTCGGTTTCTCTTTATGCAAAGGCTGGTACCTACGTCGGGTCGGAGACTACGCCCAGTAATTGGACCTTACTCGATACGGCGGACAACGTAAGCTGCGCCGGTACGGGCAACCCAACTTCAGTGCCGACGGCACTATCCTATGTAGTCCCGATGGGGACCACTCACGCACTCTACTTAACATTGGAGGGTCCCGGGGTAGAATTCGACGATTTCATCTATTCGAATGGATCAGCTGTAGGAAACGTGTTTGCCAGCAATTCGGAGCTGCAGATTCTCGAAGGCGCCGGTATGGGCATCGTTCTGTTCCAAAATCCCGTGGTGCCTAGGGTCTGGAACGGCACGATTTTTTACAGTTTAGGTGCGGTAAGCCCTCCACCTGGTGGGGGATCTTCAACGCCAGAAAGCATTCCAACTTTACCTCCGATAGCGTTAGGTATTTTGATACTCGCCATTCTATTGGCAGGGTGGAGAAGAAAGCTGAACTAAGTTTCTTGGTGCCCGGCGGCGGTCATCCGGGCCGTCGGCTAGAGAAAATAGGCCAGCGCCGCCAAGCACCAAGCATTGTTTCAAGACCCGCCATTCCAAGCGTCGTCCTTAGAGTGCAAAGTCAAGTCCAATGCCAACCGTCCTTGGCTGCGGCATCGTGAATCTTGGAAGCGGAGTGAAGAACACCTCGCCGGTCGTCGGGTTGATGCCGCCAATATTGCTATTGATCGAATCGACTTCGTCCAGCAAGTTAGTACCGTAGGCAAAAACTGAAAAGCGCTGACCTTCGTAGCCAAAGCGTGCGTTAAGAACCGATCTCGCCGCCAATTGCTCACTGAGTCCCGGCCCAAACTCGATCTCACCCAGGTTCTCTACATTGCCCGCAGACTCTCTTTCGCCGATATAGTTCAAGCTCGCATTCGCGAACACACCGGATGAATGCCGGTAGCTTCCACCAATCGTAAAGCCAAGGTTTGGCGAGTTTGGCAGCTCATTGCCTGCGAGGTTTTGGTAGGGGCCTGTTTGGGCAAAAGGAAAGTCTTCAATATTCGTCTCCAGAAACGCCAAAGAGGCATATACGTCGAAACCTTCACTCACGACGTACGACAGCGCTAACTCGGCCCCGTACAAATCGGTCTGCCCCGCGTTGACGATAATCTGATCATTTGCAGCGCCCGAGGCACCTTGGACCTGAACCTGCTGCTCATCCCAGATGCTATAGAACGCATTTCCGTTTACCGTCAGTGTGCGCTCGAACCACTGGGAGCGAAAACCTATCTCGAAATTGTCGAGATACTCTGGATCGTAATCCCCTACCAACGCACCGCCTAAGCCACCCTCCAAATCCGGTGGAATTTGCCTTACAAACGCGCCCCCAGCGCGATAACCCCGCTGAACGGATACAAACATGGATAGGTCGTCCGTGATGCTGTAGGTGGCGGTAAATCTGGGCAGCCAGGCATCAAAGGTTGTCGATTGAGGCGGCTCATTCGTATTGGGCGTAGCAGCTTCAATGACTTCAAGACAGGTAACGTTGACCGTTGGCTCATCACTGCCAAGCAAGACACCGGGAAGACTGACGAAGCAACTATCGGGTGTAATGAACCTTTCACGGGTAACAACACCTGGCGTGAAAAACTCTTCACGGTCGTAGCGAAGGGAAAAATCAAAGGTCCATTGCTCGTTGAGTTCAAAACGCGCTTGCCCGTAGAACACATAATTTTGCGTGTCGGTCTGAAACACATTTACAAGGCCAAACACGGAATCAGCCGGATTCCAAGGCAGTGGCGCCGCCGTGATTAGGGGCTGCTCAAACAGAAGGTTACGGTCGTTGTCATCTTCAAAATAGTAAGCGCCGACGTATCCGGACCAGCGGCCCGAGTCGTATTCCAAACGCAGTTCTGCCGAATAGGTGTCATTAAAAAAATTGTCGCTTTCCGACCCCAGCGGGAATCGACCGGGGTCAGAAGTGTCACCGAGCGCTTCATCGCCCTCCGTGGTCTCGTAAGTACCAATAAAGCGGAGCGTTAGCGCGGGTGACAACTCGTAGGCCACATCAGTCAGCAGACGTAAGGTTTCGGCCGTAAATTCAATTGGGCGCTGGAACGTTAAAAAATCTTCCGGGTCGAACGCGGAGAACGCCGGATCATTCGCAGGTACCGGCGCCGCAACGGATGTAATACCACTGTCCGTCTCGTTGTAGTCGACGGTGACTTTCGCACGCAGCGCGGGCAGAGCATCCGGTTCGATCAGGAGTTTCGCACGCACGAGTAAATTCTCGAGATCGTCCTGCGCGCTCCCATCCAAGGCGTTTGTAATATACCCGTCCGTCTGCTGCAGATCCGCGGACAACCGCAATGCAAGTTGATCCTCGACCAGCGGAGCCGACAAAGCGGCGGCATACTGGCGACCGCCAAATTCCGCCGCGCGAACGCGCCCCTTCCCCTCCCACTCATAGCTCGGGTCCGTGGTACGAAGCACAATCGCACCTGCCAAGGCATTACGACCCTGTACCGTGGATTGAGGACCGCGTAAAACTTCTATCTGATTAATGTCCCAAACGCTGTCCGATCCGAGGCCGAGCGCCCGACTGTTGATCGGCGCTCCATCCAAGTAAATATTGGAAGTGACCCCTTGACCGCCCAAGCCAGCGCGGCTGATCCCGCGAATCGTAAGCTGCCCGTTACTACCGTCAGATACTACATTCGGTATGCGCCGCAGTACGTCGTTTAGATCGAAAAGGGCCTCTGCATCTAAGCGCTCTTGATTGAAAATCTCAACAGAGACGTCGATCTCTTGCAGGGTCAAATCTTGCTTCGTACCGGTTACGACAACTTCTTCGAGCGCGTTCGCACTCTCCCGAATTGAGCCAATACCGTCATGAGCAACACCCTCCGCACAAACAACAGTACACAACCAACGACCCATAAGGCTTAGAACGCGCATTTTCCCAAACCGCTGCCCGGCATCTTTCATGCGAATGCTTCTCATAAAGAATTAGATGCTAAGACGATGAACGAAAACGCGCAAGCGGAACAAAGCTCAAAACATCCTAAAAAAGCTGCAGATTGTAGAGGGGGCTAGAACCTATACTGAACGTAAACCTGCTACTGCCAGGCGGTATCTGGAACAAAGTCGCTGCTGCTAGAGTGAAGCTTTGCTTAATCGCTTAATCGAAAGACGAGAGATCTACCCGCAATATTTCGAACGGAAGATCAAGAGGTAGGCCAAGAGCTGCATTAGTGACTTCGCTCTTTATTACGTAAAGATTTCCCTCGGCGACTGTCGCTGTTGACAGACCGCTGAATCCCTCAGCGATCGACACAGTTCCGTTCGTAAACGAGTCACTGAGTCGAACCCGGCTCACAGCTTGGTCAGAAACAGCGTACACATCACCAGCGAGCAGTGCGATCCCATCGGGAAAAGGAAGGCTTTCACCCGCTAAGGCGATTTCATTCACTCGGTCAGCATTTGGCAGTGACACTAGAAAGAGACTTGGCGGTGCAAAACGCCCAACGATGAGGCGACTCTCATCCTCGAACAAAGCGATACCGTTCAGTCCCAAGCGTCTGTCCCCCAAATCTATACCGTCGAAGATGGGATCGCTAATAAGCAACGAAGCTTCTCCAGTTTCGAATTCTAACTCGTAGATATTGGGGTTATCAGAATCTGTGACGTAGGCGACCCCTGCCGAATTTAACGCCAAGTCGTTGCAGTTGCCTTCAACGGCGATCGCCCCTAGGAAGAACTCTCTGAGCAAGCCACCAGTGTCGGCATCAAACACCCACACGCGATTATCTATTCCATCAACGTTCCTCGCACATACCCACAGCCGCCTCCGAGGCTCGTCGACTTTTATGCCAGTGAGTTCAGCGCGGTTATCTGCGTCACGTATCGCTGTTTCATTCCCCAGTGCCTCTATCGCGGTGATGCTCGCCTCGTTGAAACTGCCAACCACGAAACGGCGCGTAGCTGAGTCAAATGCTATGCCTTCCGGTACGCTGCTTTCGCTACTTAACACGTAGCGTTCTAGTAGCGATGGCTCAGCCGACTGCGGACTGTTCCCGCTGTCGGAACATGCGCTTAATCCAGCGAGACAGCCTAGAATCTTAAGTAGTTTGTTTGGCATGCGGGTAGGTTTGCCTTTACCGAATCCGATCAAACCGCGATCTGATGAGGTCTAATTGGTTGAATTGCAATGTGAGCAGCACTCCCTACTTCCGCAAGGTACCGACGAGCAATGAGTTCGATACTACTCGCGGGAGCTCGCTCTTTACTGTCAATAGGGACACGCGTTCTGGGCTTCTTGCTTCGACATGAATTGCTGCTTTTCTAGTACGCAACAGTCAAAGGCTTTTGTTTGTATTGTCATCGATGGGCGACCGCCCGAGAAATTTACGGTGCTGTAGTGCTCGTGCCCTGTTTCCCAAAGAGTATTGACCTTTTCCAGTTGGCACACAGCGGTGGAAACCGCAGCAAACACGGCCTCTGAGTCTTCCGGATCGAGGGTGGGATTCGCGGTCGAGAACGTTTCAATCACCTGGTTTTCATAGAGTTCTAGAGCGGTTCTCGAAAGCGAGCCATGGGTGTCAGGTATTTTTTGCCGTTCCTCTTCGACCCACTGTGCAACGCGCTGCGAACCGCTTTCGGACCCGGTACAACCGAGCAAGACCGAGAAGAGAAGTGCTAACAGCGGTAGTTTGATACTTAGCGGAAACGATCTATCAGAGAGAATTCTGGCCATGCTGCTTATCATCCTTACGAGGTGTTTGCCCAGGTAATTACCCAGGTATGTGCTCACTTGTGTGCTCACTTGTGAAAGCACAACCATATAGCCCTCGTTGGCGGACGCAACAACTATGTATCGTGCGTCACTATTTAATGTCATACTATGTGACATTAAATAAAAACTCAAACTGAGTTAGTGCTATTGGGCTGAACGAACAATGGCACTAGCGAAAAAGGTCGAAAGCTATTTTGATGAAGCCCCCGAATAACATGATCTCTACTGTGCCTATCCCTGGGCATCGTTCCGCTTTAACGCTACTGCTTGCAGCGTTCACCTTGTCCATCACTGATCGGATGATCCTTTCTATTCTTTTTCCCAACATCAAAGCTGAGTTTGGCGTCTCCGACACTCAGCTCGGTTTGCTCGGTGGCCTCTCCTTTGCGCTCTTTTACGCAACCATGGGCTTACCGATAGCGCGTTTAGCTGACCAGCGCAGCCGTAAGTGGATTGTGATTGCGAGCTTGCTGACGTTCTCTGCGATGACCACCCTATCGAGCCTATCAGTCGGATTTTTGATGTTGCTGCTGCTGAGATTGGGAGTAGGGATCGGAGAAGCTGGTGTCAATCCGGCCAGCCACTCAATGCTCGCCGACTACTTTCCTCCTCATCGTCGTGCCTTTGCCATGGCGACGCTGATGCTTGGAGCCAGCCTGGGCGTAATGCTCGGATTTATTTGGGGAGGTTTCGTTGCTGAGCGGTTTGGATGGAGAGCCGCATTGCTATCCGTTGGCCTCCCTGGACTTGCTCTAGCAGCCGCTATGGCTAGATGGCTGAAGGAACCCGCGCGTGGCTCATTTGAAACATCCGTGCCGGGTCCTGCCCCTGCTATTCTTCAAACTGCCAGGTGGATGTGGTCAGACCTTGCAATGAGACACCTTGTTGCGGGTTCCGTAGTGATGGGCATGGTGACCTATGGGCTGACTCAGTGGGTGCCCACGTTTTTAATTAGAACGCATGGCCTCACGCAGTCGAAGGCCGGTTTACTTATGGCCGGGGTCTTCGGAATTCTTGGTGCAGTGGGTGCCTTAGCGTCCGGAAAGCTTTTCGACCACCTTTCTCAAAAAGGATATGAGCGCGGCATGTGGATGATTGTACTCGTCATGGTAGTTTCGCTGCCCTTCGCCGTCACCGGATTTTCAAGCGACGACCTCAAGACCGCACTCATCTTCCTCATCATTCCAGGCTTTACCAGCAACTTCTTTCTTGGCCCTACCATCGCTATGGTCCAAACACTGTCGCCTGTGCCTATGCGTGCAGTGGCCGCCGCGGTAAAAATGCTCTGCCTGAACTTAATCGGCTTGGGACTAGGACCATTGATCGTAGGCGGACTGAGTGACGCCCTTGGCGCTAAACACGGTGATAACGCGCTTCAGATCTCACTAACGTATTTTTTATTTGTGGGACTGTGGGGCGCCGTGCATTTTGGACTGTGCGCCCGTGAGCTGGCTAAGCGCACTAAGAAAGCAGACTTAAACGGGTGAGGGCTTGCAAGAGAGTCACCAAGCCCATAGTTGCTAAGGTACAAAGCGCCACTTTCCGGTACATGGCGGTCCCGTAGCGCGTAAACAGTAGCGATCCTAGTTTATCGCCTAGGACTAACGCCGGCACACACCAGGCTGCATACACAGCCGTTTGCCCCCGGAGCATTTCTTGGCCCGCGTACACTAGGAGCGCGATAGCAGCCGAAACCGTAAAGAAACAAGTCAATAGCGCTCTACTTCGACTGGCAATTGTGAAGTGACTGAGCGAGTAAATAATCATTGGGGGGCCGGGTAGCGCAACGAGCCCATTCATTAAGCCGGCGATGGTACCGGCGATCCAAGGCGCGCTCGATCCGGATGACAAGCTCAGCGTATCGGATTTCCACAGTATGAAACAAGAAACGAGAACGGTCAGACCTACGAATACTCTGAATAAGTCTTCGGGGAGCACCAGTAGTATTCGCGCGCCCACTAAAGTCCCGATTGCAGCCATCACCACAAGGCTAAAAAACTCTTTCTTATTAACGAATGTCCAGTGATCGCGCCACGCGAGTAGTCCAAGGGTGCACGCCAGCATGGCGCTCAATACAACCACATCATTGGGCTTCATAGACACCGAAAGCAATGGAACTAAGATCAATGCGAAACCAAAGCCGGTAAAGGTCCGCAATACTGCCGCAAGGAGCGTTACGCTCCACAGACTAATTGCTGTGACAATATCTAGATTGATGGGGTAGGACTGCCTTGCGTGTGGATATTAGTTGGCCATCGCAACAGGGCCGCCGCGACCCAAGCTTTCTTGAGCGAGCCAGCTGGGCCAGGTTATCAGTACCTGCTGATCGCAACATCGTAACTCCTTCCCCGCAGCAAGTGCCTTGCGCCAGGGTTCAATGTGAACAAGCGCAAGACCGTACAGACTTTGATGAGTAATAATCCGTCCCACTACGAGTTCATCTGCAGCGATTGAAGTACCGCCCATGTCGGCAAAGACGAACGCGTTAGGTTCGATTCGCACTGGAAGCAGTCTGCGCCTTAGGCTGTGCTTGGGGTCATCGATATACTTTTGCTGCTTTTCCGGTAATCGGTCGCGTTCTAGCAAGTTCAGCGCGTGCAGTCCTGCTTCTAGCGGTGTGAGTGAGAGATCATCATGCTCTGTTAGAACCTCAGAGGTCGGTAAAAAACCCAGTTTAAGCGCATGCCCCACCCATTTGAGCTCACTCCCCCAGTCGTAACTTCTTGGAAGCGAGGCGGGCCGCAGCATACGAGCACCCATATGCCTTCGCGGATCTGTACATCGCAACAGCAGCGTTCCGTCATCGAAGTAGTTCTGGTCAGGGAGTCTTGCAAAGACGCGCCATTGATCACTTACGTCTTCGCACTGGACGCGTTGCGGCAGTGCTGTTTCGTAGATCAACTTCCTCAGCTCTGGAATAGTCCGCCTGGCACATTCGATCAGAAGCGAAGATTCGTGCTCCCAAACAAACAAATCGGCAAACAAACAGCCCTCGGCGTTGAGCACATGTGTGAACACGGCCTTCTCCGGTAACGCATCGAGGCTACTGCAGACCAAGGTTTGCAAGACCGATATGCAAGCTTCGGCCCCATCGGTGCCGCTACATTGAATAACGCCTCGTGAAGAAAGATGGTAAGCGGGGTCTTGTAATAGGTTTTGCGTTGGTCCTTGCTGTTCAGCGAGTTCTTCAGTCACCTTGATCTCGTCCCCAGGCTTCATGGTGCGAGGCAGCCGATACCGCATCTTGGAACAGCGCATCAGCCGCGAGCGGACCGCCGTTCGCCTCCGAGTGTCCGGTAGCCTGGCTGCAGGCCTTTTGGCAAAGGCCACAGTTATCTACATTGTCCCGGTAGAATTTGCAACGCATGGCGTCAATTTTGTAGCGCTCACCGGGAGCGGGGGCTGAAATAGCGCCTACGGGACAAATCTTGACGCAGTCCAGGCAGTGGGTGCAGTCGTCAACGGGGTCAACGCGCCTAGTGGTTGTCAAAGGAGCTTCCGTCAATAGGCAGGTCAGGCGGGTTCGAGTTCCGAATTCGGGTGTGATGAGCAAGCTGTGAGTACCGATCGTCCCCATACCGGCTGCCTCCGCCACGTGCGCATATGAGAGAGCCGCCTTGAACTGACCGGGGCGAAAAGGCAGGCCGCGACTAGGGAGTGCGATGCTCCGATACCCCTGCTTTTTTAGAAGACGTGCAAGATCGTAGTTCGCCTGATCTATCTCTTTGTTAAGCTGATTCACGTGCGGAGAAAGTAACTCGCCAGTCTTTGGATTACCGGCGTACTTAATGGGATGCTTGATGAGGTTCATCGTCTCCGAGTGATACTCCATCCCTATCGCGACACAGGCTTTGGCCCGTGGCAAAAAAGTCTTCACCGCGTACAGCAAATCCGGGTGAGATTGTTCATCGATTGCCAAAACCCCCATCAGATCAGAGTCTATTTCTTGCCTTGCCCGCTCCACCCAGGCCGATCCAAAGGGATCGTAGTCTGCGCTGGTAACATCGACTGTGCTAATGAGATTCATAAGCGAGCAACCTAGCCCTTGGCGAGCGCCGTCAGGTCGATGCGACAAGCCTGAAAAGACTCTTCACATAGTTCCGTGCCGATGCCTGGAGCTATGGGAAGTAGTGCATCACCATCTTCGATCTGCAAAGGATGATCAGCGATGTCAGAGACAAGCTTATCGGGGCCTGGGAACTCCCCGGCCGGCATCACGTTTGGGTTTGAACAGGCGAGCGTTAGCTCATGAAAGGATGCAATACTTGATTGGATCCCGTTACCCAGCTCAATCCGTAGACCCGCCTCCACGCAGGCAGAAATAAGCTCTGAGCACTTGCGGTACCCACCGTTCTTCGCCATTTTGAGCTTCACAATATCAGCTGCACCGGCGTCGATTACCCGATGAGCATCTTCCAAGGTGTGCACGCTTTCGTCAGCCATAAGAGGAACATCAATTGCCTCGCGAACGCGTGCCATACCCCGAAACTGCCGGTGGGAGAGCGGTTGCTCAACGTGATCGAGATCGAACGCCTCGATTTTTCTGATTAGCTTTACGGCCCCACGCACATCGCTGCCATAGACACCATTCGCATCTACACGCAGCACTACGTGTGGTCCAATTTCCTCTCTAACCAGACGCACCCGAGCGACATCGAGGTCAGGATCGGCTATCGAACCTATCTTGAGCTTGATCGTTTTGAATCCTCGATCAACGTATTCCCGTGCCGAATGCGCCATCTCTTCCGGTGTGTCCTCACCCACACCACCGACCAGGGGAAAACGTTCCCGCGAACGACCTCCAAGTAAGTCCGCGAGCGGCACGCCTAGAGTCTTCGCTGCAGCATCGTAAAGAGCCGTTTCGAGGGCAGCTTTAGACCACAGATTGCCCATCCATAGGCGATCCATGCGCTGCACCAGCTCTGCGGTATTAAAAACACTTTTCCCAATTAGCACGGGAGTAAAGACTTGAGAAATCAGATAGACATAGCTGAGCGGTGAGTCCGGGCCATACCATCCGGGTGTTACGAACACCTCGCCGAGACCTTCCGCACCCTCTTCCGTTCTGACTCGCACAAGAACGCCAAAGTAGTTTTGCCCGCTGTAATCTTGCCCAGCCATGCTGTAGCTCTTCTTCGGCTTCAGCGAGAAGAGGTCTACGGAAACGCCGGCGACAATCGCTTCCTTAATGCTGCCGACAGGCTCTGTTTTTTCTGTGTCGAGATCCTTCATTCGGTGACTGCGATGATGTAAGGACAACCCAATATACAGCCCTTAAAATAAAATGTCACTTGTAATGACATTGTATTTATGAAAGTCTGATAAGAAATAAAAACGCTTAAGGGGGCAACACCGTGCGGCAATCTCTATGGATTTTCAGCTCACTCGCTATCTTCTCTGCCCAGCATTTGCATGCCCAAAACAACGTGCTAGAAGAGGTGATTGTTACCGCGCAAAAGCGGTCAGAGAGCTTGCAGGATGTTCCGGTTGCGGTAACGGCTTTCACAGAAGATACGATTCAAAATTCTCGTATCAGTGACATCACCGACGTCGCAGTAATGACCCCGAATCTTACTTCAAACGCGAACACAACGCCGTTTACTACGCGCCTGCAGATTCGTGGAATCGGAACATCGCAAACCGATCCAGCCCTTGAGCCATCGGTAGGCCTGTTTGTAGACGGAATCTTTATGGGCCGTACAGGACTGGGTACCGCTGATCTCACCGACATCGAACGTATCGAGGTATTGCAAGGACCGCAGGGCACTTTGTACGGCAAGAATACCAATGCGGGGGCTATCAGCATCGTGACAAAAAGGCCAAATCAGCTCGAAAACGAGGGCTATATTGATGCGTCGATTGGAAACTTTGCGGCCAGAAAGATCACAGCGTCGTTATCAGCGCCAATCAGCGACACGGTCGCTTATCGCGTCTCTGCCTCGATTCATCAACGAGACGGACTGTTCGACAATGCGGGTTCGCAGCCTGATCAGAACGACATCGATGATTGGAACATCCAGGGCAAACTGTTGGTCGCACCAAACGATCGGCTTGAACTCCTCTTCGGATTTGCACACATCGAGCGAGACACGCAGTGTTGCGCACCCGACTCGATTCAAGGGGACGCCGTGCAAGCGGAACTTGTTCGCCAAGGTTTCGCCATCGACGAAAACGATCCCTACGACTTCAATAGCGCGACTGATGCGCCCGATGCCTTCTCGATGGAGTCAGACTTGCTTTCCCTTCATATCGATTACGATCTTGGCTGGGGGTCGCTATCCTCCATCACTGCTTGGAACGACTACGAATACTTCGTTACTCAAGACGGCGATGCCTCACAGCTAGATCTGCTGCGGCAGGTCCGGGAGCCGAATTCCGGAGACAGCTTCTCCCAGGAAATCCGCTTGTCTGGATCTGTCGATACTTCCCTCGACTATCAACTGGGACTCTTCTTTTACGATCAAACAACCAATCGGGGCAATCGAGGCGATCACATAGTTTTGGGCGCCGACTTTGTTTCGATTGCAGATCAGCAAAACTTACCGCTGCCATTTCCGACCATCGGCCTAGTCGCACAACCCGGAGACAGCGTACGTTACGAAGTGAGCTGGGACACAAGTACCATCGCTCTATTTGGGCAAGCCACTTGGCACCTTAATCAGGAGTGGCATCTGACTGCCGGACTACGCTGGACAGACGAAGAGCGAGAAGCCGATTTGTTTAGCGAGACGATTTCTACCGCGCCTCTGGGAGACGTGTTTGCGTTCCTCTCTACCGTGTCCACACCGATCGACGCACAGCTCGACAGAAGTAGTGAAAACCCCGATTGGCTTCTAAAACTCGCCTACGATGTTGGTGCCAACACGCTTCTATACGCCAGCGTCGCGACCGGGACTAAGTCAGGTAATTTTAACGGCGTCAGCGGCGAAGCAGAATTCCGAGAGTTCGACGACGAGGAGACCCTGAGCTACGAACTGGGGATCAAATCTACGATCTTCGATGGCCGGCTTCGACTCAATGCGGCCGTTTTTCAAACAGAGATCGAACAACTTCAGGCAGGCCAGCAACTTCCTACGGGCTTTGGCACCTTCGTCAGCAACGAAGGCGAAGTAGAAGTCGCTGGCGTGGATGTCCAGATCGATGCGGCGCCCTTGGCAAATTTGACGCTCGGCGCCGGACTTATGTACCTCGATACCTATGAGTTTACGGAAGGGGAACGGGCTGGGACCGAGTTGCCCTTCACGGCTGAGCTCAGCGCCAATGTATCTGCCACTTTCTTTTTGCCCTATGCAGGAGGTGGGGTGTACTTACGAACCGACTACGCTTACATGAGCGATCACTTCACTAATGGTGCCGATGCCAGCCGGTTAAGCCCCAGTGATACCGATGATCGCAGCGTCTTAAACGGGCAGCTTGGATGGCGTAACGACAACTGGAACCTATCAGTGTGGGGTCGCAATCTGACTGACGAAGAATACGCGGTTCAATCCGTACTTCCCCAAGCATTTAGCGGGCAGCAGTCGTTCTTTTTGATGCCTCCTAGAACGTATGGGCTCGCGCTGAGGTATGACCTATAGCCTCTCTGGTAATGCACCGACTTCACTCCGATCAGCGGATGTCCCTATTCAGAGCTAGAGTCTCCGCTAGTTTTTTTCCATCAGGCCCTGAAGAAGATCCGCCACGGCCGTGGTCGCTGTTTTACGGTTGAGCCCTTGATCGTTGCGCAGTCGATTCCACATCTCAAAAGACGCGACAGCGTGAGCAGACTCGCGTCGGTGAGACACAAGTTGCTTCAGCTCCGGCAGCCAGTTCTCTAGGTGTCGGCGCAGATCACGGTTGCTGCGCACATAATTGCTCTGCAGAACGTCAGATCGCCAGCGTTGAACAAACGCCGACATGATAGGGAGCCCAAATGCTTCGAAGGCGGCTGCGCGCTGCTCCACTGCACCTAGTACTCGCTTAGAAAGTGGCCCGGTACGATCACCGCAACGAAAGGGAGCAGTATAGGCTTCACGCATGTGCTGATCGGATGCCTCGAACAGAGCCTCCATATCTTTGAAGTGACGAAAGAAAGTACGAGTCCGTATTCCAACTCGATCCGCAATCTGCTGCGCGGTGGGCACAAGAACCCCCTCTAACTGCAGGGCTAATGCAGCTTCGATGATAGCGGCCTTGCTCCGCTGCGTACGCATGCGGCGACCGTCGATAGATTCAACATTAGACTCGACGTTTGCGGGCTCCGCCATAAATTTCCTTGCAAGTAAGATTAGAAAGCACAGCGCATAAATGTAACTTTGTTGACGTCACCAGACCACCTCTTTTCAAAGTAATCCCAGGCTTGCTCCTAAAGTTGTGACAGGTATGCAATATATGTCAGTATATGTGACATATTATTTCCAACGCGGTCCCCGAGGCAGCCCGAGCGCTCGGAGCAACCGTTTGTGAAGGGTGAAATCTCAAAAAATGACAGCACTCGACTATCAGATAAAACTCCCCGGCTACTACGAAGATTCAATTTGTCCCTTTGAGTATGGTGGCAGCCGGCGGCAAAAACATGCCCGAAGCCCCGGCATGGCTATTGGCGATGATGAGCGCCTGCAATCAACCATTCGAATCTATCCACCGGGAAACTGGCCGATGGGGACATTCATAGCTGGAGACCGACTCTATTCGATAGGTTGTTCGGTTCCGTTTCAGCCGGATCATTCCGAGGGATGGATTGAAGAAATCGATCCGATAACTTTGGAGCCGAAAAAGTCGTCTCCCAAGCTTCAAACGGGGGGACACAACTGGTGCGGTGGAGGCGCCGTTCTTGCTAACGGCAATATCGTGGTGGGCTTCGGCCGCTACTTGCAGATCCTAAGCCTTGATCTCGAGCTACTCGGTGAAATGGAGTTACCCGTTGACCACGCCCACAACGGGATCATTGCTTTTTCTGACGGCATGCTCGTTACCCGTAACCTCGAAACCGACAGCTCAAAGCTCAGCCATTTCACACTTATCGATCCGGAGAGATTAGAAGTTCTCCAGGTTCTTCCCTTCGCAGCATCGTCCGTGGGACGGTTCAGCGCCGATGAGCAGACAGACTGCACGCACCTTTACGCGACCACGTCCACCGATATACATCGCCTGATCTACCGAGATCGTGAGCTCATGATGGATCCAGACTGGAAGTCCTCCTACAGCTTGGCGGGAGAAGACCAGGGATTTGCTTGGTGCAACTGTGTCGGCGATGACTCTGTATGGTTTATGGATATGGGTAACAACGCAGTGGTTCGCCACATCACGCAAGCCTACCCCGTAGGGACCAAGCCCTTAGATCTAAGTCAGCGCGAGCCGATTAACTCGGCGCCTGTACGGCTGTTTAGAGTATCTACGAAAGACTCCTCATGCTCTGACTATCTAACACCATTCAATCTCCCCAATGGTGGTCACGCTGCATCACCGCTGTATGTACCTGAAAAACAGCTCGTCCTAGTGTTCGACACATCCAATGGAAAGACCGGTGTTTGGCGCCACAACGGACCGGGAGACTACGAAGCGCTTTGGGTGAAAGACCTTCGAAATTCCAATCAACCTCTTTACTACCCGGACACGGGCGAAGTGGTCCTTGATGACGTCCAGCCGGATCAAACAGTAGAAGCTGTTGTGGTCGATCTCGAGACCGGCCGGGAGAAAGGCCGAGTCAAAACCGGGACCATGTTTCCGGCTGCAATGGGATTTTCACCAGGCTTTCACCGCGACGTGTATTCCGCAAGTGGCTTCCATGGTGCTTTGTACCGTGTTTTTGTCGAATAACGCCCTTGCAATTAGCGATCCGCCTGCGTCTTCAGTACGCAATCGGGAGCGACTCTTTGCGCTATGCGGCATTACGGTAATAGCGTTGCCATCGATTCACGCTCTGCCATAGGTCTATCGCGCGACCAGTCTTCTTCTACTGCGCTACTTATCCAAGATAGATACTCACGTAAGAGAAACACCGGCCAAGGACCTAGATGATTGAACAGGCAGGCATGAAACAGCTCTTGCGCCGCGGCGCGATTCTTCTATTGATTGGAATGATCGTTCTCAGTGTGGCCTGGGTGAACAGAGTGCCTCTCATGCTGTTTGCAGCCGGAGAATTCATGCGCTGGCGCCACGACGTAGGGCCTTTTCAGACGATTGACTGGGCGGATACCCAAGCGCAGACCAAGGCAGGATCAGACAAGCTACCTAACATCGTGTTGATCGTTGCTGATGATCTGGGGTGGAACGACATTAGCCTCAATGGCGGCGGTGTGGGCACTGGTGCAGTGCAAACACCCAATATTGACTCGATTGCTCAGCAGGGAGCAGTTTTTACCAACGGTTACGCTGCAAATGGAACCTGTGCGCCCTCACGAGCGGCTCTCATGTCCGGCCGCTATGGGACTCGCTTTGGTTTTGAATTTACTCCGACCCCACGAAGCATGATGGCGTTGACTAGCCTACCGGTTGATGGCCCAAACCGCTTACGTAAGCCGATCCGTCACCAAGCAGAGCGGATCGATTACGAAGCCATGGGTATGCCAGGCTCAGAACGCACCATCGCGGAGCTGTTGGCGGATCAGGGTTACCGGACCATCCATATTGGCAAGTGGCATCTAGGGCTAGAAAATGGCATGGATCCGCAATCGCAAGGTTTTCATCACAGTCTCCTGATGGCTGGAGGCCTGTACCTTCCAGAAGACGATCCAAGAGTTGTGAACTCAAAGCAGGAGTTTGATCCTATCGATCGGTTTCTCTGGGCGGCCCTGCACAGCGCGGTGTCGTACAACGGACAGGTATTTAAGCCGGACATTCACCAGACGAATTACTTCTCACGGGAGGCTGTCCGAGCAATTGATGCGAATAGTGAGGGACCGTTCTTTTTGTACCTTGCATACTGGGCGCCGCACACACCTCTGCAGGCCCCTATCGAAGACTACGAAGCGCTTACGAGCATTGCTGTCCATCGGGAAAGAGTCTACGGCGGTATGGTCAGAGCCCTTGATCGCGGTGTAGGGCAAGTCTTGGCAGCACTCGACAAAAATGGCATCGCCGACAATACGCTGGTCATGTTTACCTCCGACAACGGTGGCGCTGGCTACATCGGTCTCCCGGACGTGAATCGACCCTACCGCGGCTGGAAAATAACCTTATTCGAAGGGGGCATTCACGTGCCCTACTTCATCAAATGGCCAAGCGTCATAGACGCTGGAAGCTCCTATGAACATCCGGTCCAACACTTCGATATGTACGCCACCGCAGCCGCTGCAGGGGGAGCATCCCTGCCTACTGACCGCATAGTCGACGGAGTGGACCTGATCCCTCATCTTCTTGGCCAAAATAGTGAACCGCCTCATCGCGAGCTATTCTGGCGCAGCGGCGCGTCCCAATCCGCATTGGTCGATGGTTGGAAATTATCCATTAGCAATCCACCAGGCAGGCAGTGGTTGTTCAATCTGAAGGATGATCCAACTGAGCAGCACGACTTGTCCTCCCAGCGACCGGATAAGCTAGGCGAACTCCAGTCCGCGCTTGCGCAGCACAACGCGCAGCAGGCACCGGCCGCGTGGGAGAGCCAAGCGTCCTTTCCAATCAACATTGATAAATCACTTGCACTCCCGGATGCGAAAAATGATGACTTCATCTACTGGTCAAATTAATCGTGTCTTGCTCACGCGCACTCCGGGGCTCGAATAACGGGTGCTAATCCCGAGTGATTGAGTGCGCCAACGGAATTTGAATGAACACGCAAACCATCAATACGGTTTCTTTGGAAAACTATCTGGCAGGCAAGCTGCCAGGCTTTGAGGGTTCTCTGGTGGCTGAAAAGTATCCGGGAGGGCAGTCAAACCCTACGTTTTTATTGTCGAGCGGTACTCAACGGTGGGTGCTAAGAAGAAAACCGCCAGGAGACATACTCTCGTCCGCGCACGCTGTCGACCGTGAATTTCAAGTCCTAGGAGCACTGGCCTCCAGCGACGTTCCAGTCGCCCAAGTTCACTTGTTCTGCGATGACAAAGACGTCATTGGTTCTATGTTCTACCTAATGGAGCACCTCGGTGGGCGCGTATTCTGGGATCCACAACTGCCGGAGGTTTCGAGCAGGCAAGAGCGCGCCGCAATCTACGATGAGATGAACCGAGTCCTGGCCGCCATTCACGCTGTCGAAACCGATTTAATTGGCCTCGATGGCTATGGCAAACCGGGGAACTACATTGAGCGTCAGATCGGACGCTGGATACGCCAATACCGCGCATCAGAAACGACCCGGTGCGACGCGATGGAGCAACTCATCCGGTGGCTTCCCGAACACCTGCCGAGCATGGAAGAACGAATTTCTTTGGTCCACGGCGACTTCAAGATCGACAATTTGATGTTTCACAAAACAGAAGCGCGAGTTATTGGAGTGTTGGATTGGGAGCTATCCACCTTGGGGGACCCAATCGCCGATCTCGCCTATTTAGTGATGACTTGGCAGTTGGGCAAAGACGATCAACTCCGAGGGCTCGATGGTGTTGATCGAGTCGCCCTAGGGCTGCCAACGGATGAAGCTTTTATTAGTCGTTATTGCGACAGAGCTGGCATCGACTCTATTGCGCATTGGGAGTTCTATTTGGCCTTCTGTTTCTTTCGCAGTGCGGCAATTTTGCAGGGTGTACACAAACGAACACTCGTCGGCACCGCATCAAGCAATGACTCGACTTCTTGGCGAAGCGCGGTGGAACGTTTTGCGTCACTGGGCTTGCTGGCGCTGGAAAAGCAAAGCCTGCCATAACCGCAATCAACCGCAGCAGCAATCAACCCCAGCGGCGAAAGATCGACTGCAAACGCGCTCCCGATCAGTGAAAACGGATAACCTTATGAGCACACAAGAGCCGATAGAACTCGTTGGGGCAACACCCTCCCCCTACACTCAGAAAATGCTCGCTCTATTGCGTTATCGGCGAATTCCTTATGCGGTCTCCTGGGGACATCCAGACTTGGAGTCTTCGGCGCGCGGCGTAGCACCTCCTCGACCGGCCTTTATGCCGACCTTTTTCTTGGAGGGAGAAGAGAAGCTCCAAGCGATATGTGACTCTACACCGATCATTCGGGAACTGGAGCGACGATATACCGGGCGTTCAGTAATTCCTACAGACCCAGCACTAGCGTTCATTGACTACTTGCTTGAAGACTTTGGTGACGAGTGGTGTACGAAATACATGTACCACTATCGTTGGAGTCCAAAGGAGGATGCTGATAACGCCAGCACTCTCCTGCCTTTGGCCTTTGACGTAACTCTGTCATCAGATCAGCTCGAACAGTCCAAAAGAGAGTTCGTTCAACGACAGGTCGCACGGCTCCATGTCGTCGGTTCGAATAGGAAGACAACACAGGTCATTGAAGATAGTTATCGACGCTTTCTCAAGGCGTTGAACTCCCACCTAAGCAATCAAGGTTTTTTGCTGGGAAATCGTCCCGCCAGTGGCGACTTCGCTCTCTATGGTCAGCTCACCCAATTAATCGGCTTTGATCCAACGCCAAGGAAAATAGCCTACGAACTCTCTCCACGCACTGTGGCTTGGATTACGCAGGTAGCAGACCTCAGCGGCTTGAATCCCGAGCAGAAACACGATTGGCTTCGGCTAGAGGATCAGGCCGAGTCGCTAAAAGAACTCCTCTCGGAAGTTGGTCGCGCCTTTGCACCAGCGCAGGTTGCAAACGCCCGTGCTGTGGCAGCGGGGAAAAGTGAATGGAAATGCTCGATAGATGGCGTGCAATGGTCTCAGCCGACCTTTAAGTACCAAGCAAAGTGTTTGCAATGGACGATCGACAAGTACACGGGGCTAGAAAGCAGCGACCGCGCACGCGTCGACCAGTTTTTAAAGAATACCGGGGTGGAACAAATGCTCCGCTTCGCTCATTGAGTGGCGTCAAATCCGGCGCAGAGATTTGAGTGACCTGATATCTTAATCTTGCGACCGCATCTGGCGAATTCTGCTACTGGAATCCAGAGTCATAAAACCTTTCTTGCTAACAGGATGATTTTCAATTCATCCAGTGATCGATGTTTGTCTTGTAGAAACGATAGGTAAGCCCACCCGTATCAGTCGACATTACCAATCGATTCTCGGGGCTAAATTCAGTAAACGCACCACCAGAACCCCAGCTTATGAGCAAGTTTTCTCCACTCTCGCCATTTGGCACAAACATCAAGTATCCAGCAGTCCGCACAAGACGTTCGGGATAGGTCCATTCCCGCTGATAGTTGGCTGTCATCGCTTCTAAGTCTAGCTTGTAGGACACGACGCGGGTGTAGTCGTGGCGCGTCTCAATCGGGGCGCCATAAATGTAAGACCCATCCGACCATTCCGGCGTACGGTAGTGGCCATTGTCGAAGACAAATAATTCATCATCGCGCATTATGGCCGCGTGGAGCGTTGAGATGCCGCCCAGTGGATCACCAATGTAAGTGAACTGATTTAGTGGCGTTGCTGGGTCGGCGAGCACCCAATTTATATCGCCCGACGGATACTTAATATTGGTGATCGCACGCATGTGGCGTGCGCTTATGATTAGCTCTTCGTTGCCGGGCGCGAAACGCACACCATTCGTGTGAAAATAGTCCCACTCGTGATAGCGATCCTTTGGGAGGTAGGTGATGGCTTGCTCGGGCGGAAAGTGGTTTATGGAATCCCACTCCCAAACTACATTTCCATCCCTGTCGAGTTCAACCAGGTAGGTGCTGGTCACATTCACATCCAACACATCACCATTGTCGAGTTCAGTTCCGACTGGATGGATACGATAGAACATATTCTGAATCGTCTCCCAATTGGTGACGTCGATATGATGGCCGTCATCGAATTGGGAGATATGCCGAGGTATCTCGGTCTTTGAAGCCTCGCCCCTGGGGGAGATAAAACTCCGAGTAATGGCTTCTGCATGGTTGTCGTCGGAGTTCATAACATTTTCTTTGAAGATGAACCCTTCCTTGGGTAGCAAACCTTCATCACGAGAGGTAGTAATCGGTAGGAAAATCGTGCGCGGCGCCATGTTGTTGTACTTCAGTGGCGTTCCGAATTTGTCGAGCGCGAAACTTACAAACGGCAGATACACCCTGTTTTCATAATCCAGATCAACGCCGATTTCACCGGTGGTAAAATCGTCGAACGGCCGCATTCTCGCCTTACGCAGTTGAGCGATGGTGCCAAACAGACCCTGCGTATAGAGCAGGTTCCGGAGGAATTTCATTTGCGGAAAGGTTGGGTTGTTCAGTGTAGCCTGTAAGCCGGTGATAATCCCTGGAGCGACTTCATTCGGACTATTGACCTGTGACTTCAGCGGCGGGAACGTATGTGGCAGCGTTAGAAACACATAGTTGGCCTTGCGCGCGCCGTCTGGTGTTTCGGCGACGATGCTTGTTTCTTGGCCAAAATCGGCGGCGCTCAGCTTGATTGGTTCGGAGACGGGGTGTGGTCTACCGTTGACTGTCACGCTCACCACGTCAGAGCTCCAGGACGGAGTAATGGTTAGAAGGTCTTGTGCCCGGTAGGGATACCAACCATAGCGTCGGATCTGTGGCAGAAAGTTCGGATAGACGTGTACTTCCAGCGTAGATCGTTCAGACAAGTCTCCACCGAGGGTTTGGTCAAAGACTACGTTCAGCAACAGACTGGTATCACCCGGTGCAGTCTGTTGTGCATTCGTCTTGTAGAAATCGATAGATTCAAAATCGTGGATATCAGGCGGTTGAATGACCTGACTCGCGACCAGCAAGCTTACCAGCACAGTAGTAAACCCAACGACACCATAAGCAAGTAAGCGTGCAATCACTGAATCCTCCAGAACTAAGGTGCAATCTAATCGAATGCGTTAAAATAATCGAATTCATTAAATTAATCGAATCCATTATTTTAATCAAGCGCATTACTAAATATGTAGATTGCAGATTTCTGGGGACTCCGATGAATGCTCGAACAAAGTCAAATTTGGATAATCGTCTACGACGCGGGCGGGAAGCGCGACACGTTCTGATGCGAGCCGCCGAGAAAGTAATCGCGGACAAAGGCCTTGCGCGCGTGTCAATCAGTGAAATATTGAGAGAAGCGCGACAAAACAACTCTTCAGCATTGCAATACCACTTTGGCAGCCTGAAGGGCTTGATTACTGCAATTCACGCAAAACGTTCCGAAGAAACGAGAACAAAACGAGCAGAGATGATGAACGCATTACTTGCTACAGACCCCAAACCGGATCTGCGCAGACTCTGTGAGATGATGATCCTACCGTCATTTGAGCTTTCTCGCACGCGGCCGGACTTCCGCCGCTACGTAAGAGCATTCGGGCATCAACTGACACTACACGAAGACTCTGCGGTGGTGATAGTTGCGTACGGAGGGGGTGGAGCCAGTGGCGTCGAGCTGGCGAAGTTACTCAGGCAAGCGCTCCCACACTTAAGTGAAGCCGCGTTTTGGCAACGAATGGATTTCGCCGTCCGCCTAAGTGCTTCAGCCATGTATGCCGAAGCCAAGAGGGCGAACTCGTTCAGAGGGGAGAAGGCAAAAATTTTCCTTGTTTGTCTGATTGACGCCCTGCTGGGTGTGCTTAGTGCGCCTGATTCAAGTCGTCTAGAAGAGGCATCGACAGGCCATAAGTAGAGTTCAACTATCTCGATCTAGTTACTCTACACTCAATTAAGGGCGATTAAGGTTGGTGCAGTTTTGATAAGAAGGATTCGCCATGTTTTCCTACCGATTTCGAGGTGAAGTATTCGTTTCAGAAAGGCACCCTAGAAAGAAGAAACCTCGGGAGCCCGGGCTATGATGAAGGCGGGCGCGAGAATTTCAGTTAACCGAACTCTATTGTCATAGAAAAGCGCTCAGAATTAGGAGTAAGTTGAACTCGCTCTAAAAAGACGTAGCCTCGAGGCGGAGCCACGATCGGCGCACGCAAATGGAGGCTCGGGTCGGAATCGAACCGGCGTTGACGGATTTGCAATCCGCTGCATAACCACTCTGCCACCGAGCCTGGGAAGGGAGAAATTGGAGCGGGAAACCGGGTTCGAACCGGCGACCTCAACCTTGGCAAGGTTGCGCTCTACCAACTGAGCTATTCCCGCAAAATGACTGTCAAGGACCTGGCTTTTTACGGTCTAGGCTGTGAGTGCGTAACCACCATCAACCTAAAAAAGCATCGCGTAGTTTGGTAGCCACGCCATCTTTGACAGGGTTGCGTATTGTATGGGCTACCCTTTGCGAGTCAAGCAGATTAGCCAAATATTGCTTGTGCGTTTTACGCGTTAGCCGCTCTCTCTCGCGCGGTCGATTTCGTTCATTACCTTCCCCGCCACGCGAAGGTACTGCCACATAGACCAAAGCGTGAGCGCGGCGGCTAGATACAACATGACCACACCGAGAGCGAGAATCTCGCTGCCATCCCGTTGCGCATCTACAGCGAGTAGGATAATGATAGAAACCATCTGAAAGGCGGTCTTTATTTTGCCGATCATCGACACCGCCACGGAGGCGCGCCGCCCCAGCTCAGCCATCCATTCCCGTAGTGCCGACACAACGATCTCTCTTCCAATGATCACGCATGCCGCGAGCGTGAATAGCAGGTCGTTGTGATGCTCCACGAGGAGCACCAGAGCTACCGCCACCATCAGTTTGTCTGCGACCGGATCAAGAAACGCACCAAAAGCGGTTGATTGACCAAGTTTGCGCGCCAAATAACCATCGAACCAATCCGTAACCGCGGCCAAGCTGAAAATGGCGGCGGCGACAATAAAGTGCCCGGTAAAAGGCGCATAAAAAGCGCCGACCATCACCGGGATTAGCACGATTCGCAGTATCGTTAGCGTATTGGGGACATTTAAAGGCACAGTTTTGTAAAACTAGTCAGCCATACCGTGTAGGTGATCGTAAATGGTCCGCGCCATCGTAGCACTGATCCCCGGAATCTTTCGGAGTTCGTCGACGCTTGCGTTCGTTACCGCGCCGGCACTACCGAAGTGGCGGAGCAGTTCTCTCCGGCGTTTTGCCCCCACACCGGGTATAGCGTCTAGCCGAGATTGTTTACGCGCCTTGTCCCGGCGTCCACGATGGCCAGTGATCGCAAAACGGTGAGCTTCGTCTCGAATCTGCTGAATTAGGTGCAGCGCTCTATTGTCAGAAGGCAGTTGCAGCTCCATTCCCGAATCACCCAGAATCAAGGTTTCAAAACCGGCTTTTCGAGTCGTTCCCTTCGCCACACCGACGACCTCAACGGAGCTGATTGCTAATTCCCGAAGCACCTCCAGAGCCTGCGTTACTTGCCCCTTGCCGCCATCGATCAGAAGTATGTCCGGCATAGGAGCATCTTCGTCTCGCAGCCGTCTAAATCGCCTATGTAACGCTTGGTTCATCGCCGCATAATCGTCGCCAGCGGTTATGTCTTCTATGTTGAATCGACGATAGTCCGACTTACGGGCACCTTCTTGATCAAATACCACACAAGAGGCGACGGTCGCCTCACCGCTACTATGGCTGATATCAAAGCACTCGATACGCTCGGGCACGACGTCACGCTCAAGCGCTTGCTGTAAGGCAAGGAAGCGGCTGCGCACGGATTGCTTTCCAGCGAGCTGTGCTTCTAGGTTCGTTTGCGCGCTCTGTGCAGCAAGTTGCAACCAGCGAGCTCTTGTATCCCGCACTCGCTCTTTCAGCTCAACGCGTCGACCAGCATATTGAGTGAATACCTCGGTAAGCGTATCTGCGTTCTCCGGGGCATGACTCAGAACAATCTCAGCAGGAATCGTTTGCTCGCCGCGGAGATAGAATTGCGGTAAGAACGCTTCTACAACCTCTGCTGGGGAGCTCTCCAGCTGCAATTTTGGATAAAACGTCTTGCTGCCAAGCACGCGGGCGTCACGAACGAAAAGCATCTGGACGCAGCACTGACCACCTTCTAACACCGCAGCAATCACGTCCAAATCACCCTGCGAACCTTCTATTTCTTGCGTACTTTGAACCTTTTGCAAATATTGGAGCTGGTCCCGGAGTTCCGCTGCTTTTTCGAACTCCAGAGCGACGGCAGCCTGCTCCATGTCATCGGCCAGGCGGACCATTAACTCTCGCGATTTTCCGTCGAGAAACATCCTCGTCTTATCTACTTGTTGTGCATAGTCCTCCGTATTGACGAGATCGACACAAGGTGCGGTGCAGCGGTTAATTTGGTACTGGAGACAAGGGCGAGATCGGTTTTTAAAGTAGCTGTCCTCGCACTGGCGCACCTTGAATACCTTCTGGAGGAAGTGCATCGACTGGCGGACCGCACCTGCGCTCGGATAGGGGCCGAAGTACAAACCTTTTCGTCGCTTACGCCCACGGTGAAAAGCCAGTCGCGGAAACTCATCTTCGCTCGATAAAAAGATGTAGGGATAGGACTTATCGTCCCGCAACAGAATATTGTAGGGAGGCTTGTGAGCCTTAATCAGATTCTGCTCAAGCAACAGCGCGTCCGCTTCTGACGAGGTGACTGTCACCTGAATATCCCGAATGCGCATGACCAGCGCGACGGTTTTACCGTTCAGGCCGCTGTTGCGAAAATAACTGCCTACGCGATTCTTGAGATTTTTGGCCTTGCCAACGTAGAGCAGCTCGCCGCCTTCACCATACATCTGGTAGACCCCGGAGCGCGAAGTCAGCGTCGACAAAAACTCCTTTGGCTCAAAATCGGTCCCGGTAGTGCTCGCTGCTTTTGATGTCTCCGTCATAGGTAGGGGGAGGCTAAAGAACGCGCGGTTCTATTTCCAAATCTACCGCAAAAGCCGCGCGCACTGTTTCTTGTATCTGGGTTGCTAGCGCCAACACATCACGCTGGGTAGCCGCACGATCATTGGTGATGACCAGCGCATGTTTCTCGGAAACGACAGCTCCACCTACACGATGGCCGCGCATGCCGCACTGGTCGATTAACCAAGCAGCGGAGGTTTTGACGACGTCGCCTTGCCTATCACCCGAAGACGTATTTGCAGAAGCGTACAAAGGAATAGCACCAAATCGCTCTCGGAGCTCTTCGCCGCGACCCCGCGTGATGAACGGATTTTTGAAGAAGCTTCCGACGTTAGGAATCACAGTCGGGTCAGGCAATTTTTCCTTGCGAAGCGCCACCACCGCTTCGCAGACGTCGTTCGCGCTAACACTTTCGGCTTTATCTCCGAGAGCATCGCGAAGCGTTGGGTAGGAAACGTTCACGGATTGCTGCGGATCGAAATCAAAGAGCACACTGCTTATTACGTAACGGTCAGCAAACTCGCGCTTAAAAATACTCTCTCGATAGGAAAACGCGCAATCCGCTGGCGAAAGATCTTTGAGCTGACCGCTGGCTAGATCGACGCAACGAACGCTGGCGATAAACTCCTTCACCTCACGCCCATAGGCTCCGATGTTCTGAATTGGCGCCGCGCCGACACTGCCGGGAATTAGGGCCAGGTTTTCTAAGCCCAGCCAGCCATGCGCAAGCGATTCCACAACCCAATCGTGCCAGGACTTGCCCGCTCCAACACGGACGCGAGTAGCCGTGCTGGTCCTATTGATCGGCTTAACAGAATCGTCGGCAACCTGAAGAACCGTCTTACCCAGCTGAGGTGGAAGAACAACATTACTGCCTTCCCCCAAGGGCAATAAGTCCCGATGCTCCTGCACCGCTTGGATTGCCGCTTCAACCAATTCTGTTTCGGTAGACACGCTCCAAAAAGCATCTGCTTGACAGCTCAGGCCCAGCGTATTCGAAATGGATTGGCACTCTTTGAAGCGGCCTTCTCCATTACCGGAATCGAGCACCACCTTCTGTACGTCAATCACGTCCCGGCGGTATCCGAGACGAGCTTACGCACCTGATCCAGGTCCTCAGCGGTATCAACTCCCGGGGGCACTGTTTCGTGGGCTTCGGCAACGTGAATACGATGGCCATAGTGCAAGGCTCGTAACTGTTCTAAAGACTCGCTTTGCTCTGCCGGTGCTGGAGCCCAAGTACAAAACTGCTGCAGGAAACCAGCTCGGTAGGCGTAGATACCGATGTGTCGATACCAATTGCCCAAAGGAAACTCTGTCCTGCTCCAGTCGTGATCTCGGGGAAAGGGGATGCAGCTGCGGCTGAAATAACTCGCATAGCCTTCTTGGTCGAAGACAACTTTCGCCGCGCTTGGATCACGCAAAGTGGCGACCGTACGAATAGGCTCGCACAAGGTCGCCATACTCGCCGCCGTATGCTTCGAAAGATTTTCAGCGACTTGATCAATGACCGACGCTGGAATCATAGGTTCGTCGCCCTGGACGTTGACGACGATATGGCCGGTATCCATTCGCTCCTGCGTAGCCACCTCCGCAAGCCGGTCCGTACCGCTGGGGTGGTCTTCACGCGTCATAACAACCTTCGCTCCAAACGCTTCCGCCTCGGCAAAAATGCGCGTGTCATCGGTCGCAATAATTACCGACGAAGCACTGGAGTTTTTCGTTCGCTCCCATACCCGCTGCAACATCGTTTTCCCCGCTATGTCCAACAGCGATTTACCTGGCAGACGGGTCGATGCATAGCGAGCAGGGATAACCACCGTATAGCTCATGGATGCATTCCACCGTTGCTGTTTTCCAATGATGCTGGAGCTTCGCCTGTTGGGCTTGAAGGTTCCGCAGCCAGTGGAGCACCCAAAGCCCCTAATCGCCCTAGGAGCTGCTGCTCAAAATCTTCTGGAAAGACGGTCTGCATTAGTAGGACCCAACTGTTTGGATGAATGTCACTCGCTAATTTTACGTGGTCTTTTTCAGTCATGACCAAGGGCAAATCATACAGTTTCGCCAGATCACCAGCCGCCGGTGTACTGTGATCTGGATAGCTGTGTTCTACAGGCTGTAAACCCAGTGTTCTAAGTTCATCGAAGAAACGCCTCGGCCTCGCGATGGCAGCGATCGCGTGAACCGCTATACCGGAATCATCTTCATTGTCTGTATCGGTTTCTTTCGAATCGCCGCCGATGCGCTGTTGGTCACGGCTTGGATTTGATCTTGAATTTTGCCCCTCTGTGAGCTGCACGCTAACAAAGTCTTCGATCGCCGTGCAGACTCCGGACTGTCGATTCAAGAAACTGTAGGGTCGATACACAAGCTTGGATGAAGAAACGTCACCTCCACGCTCCAGCACAAAATCGGCGTCATTTAGCCGCTTAACCGGTTCGCGCAGCGGTCCCAACGGAATAAGGTGACCATTGCCAAATCCTCCGTCGCGGTCAATCGCGATTATTTCGATATCCCGTCTCAGAGCATAGTGTTGTAAACCGTCATCAGACACTACAACCTGCGCTCCCTGTCTCTGCGCCAGCACCGCGGCCGCAACGCGATTCCGGCCGATGATGACGTCACAAGCCACACTACGCGCGAGCATCAGCGCTTCATCTCCGACTCTGGCAGCCGTGTCATCTCGGTGCACATGATGAGGCCCTACTTCCGTGCCGCCGTAGCCACGACTGATTATCGCCACTCGGTGCCCTTGGTCGATCAAAAGCTGCGCGATACTCTTAACGACAGGCGTCTTACCGGAGCCACCCGCTGTAAGATTTCCGACAACGACGACCGGGATACCAGGATGGGTACTCTCAAAATAGCCCTTTCGATAGAGAAACCTTCGCCACCGTACGGTCACGCCATACAGCCATTCCAGCGGTAGCAAGAACCACAGGACGCCGGGTGAACTGAACCATGCTCGCTCAACAAAACTCACGAGCTTAGTCTTCACATCGACGCCCAATACCCACGCGCTGCACCATTACAGCAGCTTAGGGAGCGACCTCACGGTCACTGTTCTGCGGCTGAATGGAGGCGATGCTGAGCCGGCTGAAACCCATCTGACCCGCCGCGTCCATCGCCCGCACCACTGACTCATGAGCCGCCTGCGCATCGGCCGATATAATGAAAGGCAGTGTCGTATCACCCTGGGAAATTTTGTAAACGGCCGCCTGCAAGGTGCGCATACGGGCATCAACTAGGGGCCGACCATTCACACGGTAGTCGCCGCGTTCGTCTATTTGCACTTCTATTTGCTGATCAGCTTCTTCACGGACCAATCCTGTCGCTTCCGGTAGATCCACAGAAAGTTGGGTCTCACGGGTGAAGGTCGTCGACACCATGAAAAAAATCAAAAGCAAAAACACAACGTCAATCAACGGGGTGAGATTGACATTGAGCTCCTCCCGAGCCTGACGCCTAAATTTCATGCAGCGCTTTTCTCATCGTCGTGTGCGTGAATAGCATCGACAAGCTTAATCGTTTGCTGTTCAAGCTCGACCACGATCGCATCTATCCGACCGGTAAAGTAACGGTGCATGACCAGTGCCGGTATCGCCACGCAAAGTCCCGCCGCGGTGGTAATTAATGCCTCGGAGATACCACCCGCAAGGGCGCTCGCATTCCCAGTCCCTTGGGACATAATCTCGGCGAAAACACGAATCATACCCACGACGGTTCCCAGCAAACCCAGTAGCGGCGCAATGGCGGCGATGGTTCCTAAGGTGTTTAGATAGCGTTCAAGTTCATGGACAACGTGGCCGGCGGCCTCTTCGATGCTCTCTTTCATGACATCGCGGCCGTGATGTGCGTTGGCAAGACCCGCGGCTAAAATACGACCAAGATGAGAAGACTCGCGCAGATGACGAATTTTGCCGGCGTCTAACTCATTGGCTTTCAACTGCTTCCAGACCGACGCAAGCAAATGAGGCGGTGCGATGCGGCGAGGGTTGAGCAGATAGAATCGCTCAATACAGATTGCAATAGCTACTACTGAACAGAAGATGATCACTATCATCAACCATCCGCCGGCAGTCACCAGTTCTAGCACGCTGATCTCTCTAAATGGACGATTGGTAGGCCCTAAGTATACCGCTCGCGCATGCGGAGAGCTTGTATCCGACGCCGAGCTATTCAGCTCTCAACAGCGCTCGAGTTGTTGTGTCCAGCGCCATGCCGGCGCCCAACGATGGCGTAGCGTCCTACAGCTGATCTCACCATCCGCACTGAGGTCAAACACAATAGCGCCACGCTCAGCAGTGTTGATGATTTTCGCACCGGAAGGACCGACTCGGTCTCGTACTTGCACCGCCGGATGACGAAACGCGTTTGCATAGCCCGCAGAAACGAGAAACCAGCTCGGATTAACCCGCTTAAGCCACAGCATGCTAGAAGAAGTAGCGGAACCATGATGCCCTGCAACCAACACATCCGCGTTTAGCTCATCGCTCCAGTAGGCGGCTAGTTCTCGTTCAACTTTACTGCTGATGTCACCGGGAAATAGAAAGCGACGACCGTTGATCAGCAGCAGCACTGTACAGGATCGATCATTTCTGTTCCCTCGCTCAACCGGATGAGACAGCACTCGCAAGCTCATATCTGGCATCCATTGTAGGAGTCGGCCGAGGCGGCAGAGCTCTGACTGGCGCTGGGACTGGGACTGGGACAGAGTGCTAAAGAGATCGTCAAGCTCAGAGCCGGTTCGTGTAGCCTTTAAGGCCTCGGGCACACGCACATCTGGCCACTCTCCCCGTAGTGTTCGCTTTGCCGCAATCCTCGATCGCAGATACTCTTCGCCGCCTCGATGATCCAAGTCCTCGTGACTGATAACCAAAAGGTCCAGTGCTGATACACCCCGATCGTTGACGCCAATGCTATCTATTAGGTAATCGGCGAAGGTTTGACGAGCAATGGGTGCACCGCTGGCAAACTGGCCTGCAGTATCAATAAGTATGCGGGTGTTTCGGTGCTCTACGAGAGCAGCCAAGCCTTGCCCAACATCAAACAGCGTGACCCTGCTGCCGGACGAAGGAGCACGCAACTGTAGAGTGATAAGAGCTGCACAAAGTAACAGAGCAATGGAAAGCTGATATTTTGACACTCGGGCTGCGCCCATCAATACAAGCGCCATTGCAAGGAGGAAAACGTTCATCGATACGGGTCGGACCGCACTATCGAGAGCGGGTAAGTAGACAGACGAATAACTCATCGCTTGCCACAGTATCTCTAGCAAACACTCGGGCACGAGCAGCAGCTTGGACGCAAAAACAGAGAATGGGAGTAGCAAAACTGCGATAAGCAAAAGGGGCACTACGATGGCGGTAACAAGGGGAACAAACAGAAAATTGGCAAAGGCACCAAGGCCACTACCGCTCCCAAAAAAGTAAAAGCTTAGTGGCGCCATTCCGGCGATCAGATACGCCTGAAGTTTTAGGAAGGACCTCACGGACCTCAACCACGGCGAGGACGTGCCGTCCAAGCTCACGTGCTTTGCTTTAGCTGAACTCCAGAGATTCGACCAGAGGATCAGCGCGACTGCGCCAAATGACATCCAAAAGCTTGCGCCCAAAATAGCAAAGGGGTCGAAAATCAGAATGCCAATGGCGGCGAAGCTGAGCCCTTTTGCTCCTTGAACGGGGCGCCCCCAAAGGCTAGGGGCGAGCGTACAGAACAGCATCAGCAAAGCTCGCTTAACCGGTAGTGAAAATCCAGAAAGCAAAGCGTAGCCACTCGCCGCCATCATTGTGCTAAAAACCGGAAGAATGGTCCAAGTCTGCGAGACTGACCAGAACAGCCCTGCTAGACGAAGACCCGCATTACTCAATGTCCACACGATTCCCGCAACGACCGCTAAATGTAGTCCAGAGATGACAAACATATGCGTTATCCCAAACGTCCTCAGTAAGTCCCAATCATCGGGTGAGAGAAAGCGCGCATCGCCGAGTGCCAGGGCGCTGGCGAGCGCTTTTGTATGCGGCGAGTGCAGTTCTTCTCTTAACCGCACACCCAAGAAAGAACGCAAGCGCTGAAGTCTCGTGATAGGTCCAGGATCGCTCGGAGGTAAGCGTCCAGCTAAAGAGCCGACGGAACCGATCGCATGAATACCGGCGAGCAGTTCTCGCTTTGATCCGGTCTCTGCTCCCGGATTTGCCATGCCCCAGGGCCTGCGCAGTCGCACTTGCGCGCTTATGCGGTCACCAACAAGTAGCTCCTGTTCGTTCACCAGCGCTCGCACTGGCGATTCGTGCAGATAAAGTAATACGCGCTTTGGTGCTGCACAGCGCGCCGGCTGTAAATCCAAAACCTCAAGCTCAAGCTTGGTAGCCATCCCCGCCCTACTTACTACCCGTACCGGCAACGAACGTACGTGGCCACTGATCGCGACAATCTGCCTATTACAATCTTTCGGAAGAAGCTGCTCGTACCAACTATTGAGCTGCAATGAACTTGTCGCAGCGAGGAAGGAAAGAAAAGCCCAGCTTAGGTGACGTCGTTTTACTACTAGGAGAAGCCCAACAGTCGCGCAAAGCGAACCCAGCGCGAACACGCCGACAAACTGAGGCGGTATCTGTAACGCCAAATAAACCACAGCAAGCGCAGCCGCGAGACCAATCACTGGTCGCTAGCAACCGTTCTCTAACTTAAGTGTGTCGAAGCTCGCGTTTACAGCCAATACACGATGAGTGGCTGATTTCATCTGCCAAATTACAACGTTTGAGAAGGGCCGAGCTGCTAAAATACGTGGCAAATTAGACGCCCAACGCAGGATGTTTCACACCCGCATCAGTGCAACAGCTTTCCTGAACGTGGCAAATATCAAAAACGAGCAGCCGTAACGGCCCAGCAGAGTGCCCCGACAAACTCTTAAAAACTTGATGCCGACTCCCGCTCGTTTGCGGGCTTCCGGCGCGCTAGAACCGCTCGGTGAATGGATTTACTCGAGTAACTTCTGGCATTTGAACCGTTACTCCGCCTCGATGGCTTTTTTTGTCGGCTTGTTCATAGCGTTTGTTCCCGTCCCCGGGCAGATGCTACTCGCAGCACTGATCGCGATTCTTCTACGCTGTAACCTACCTATTGCTGTTGGACTGGTTTGGATTACAAACCCGCTAACGATACCCGCGATCTTCTACCTTGCTTATCAGGTAGGGGCCTTGCTGATTGACGTACCGGTCACGCAAAGCAGCTTTGAACTTTCTGTTTCCTGGTTAGAAAGTAATTTACTGCGAATCTGGAAGCCACTGCTCCTAGGCTCCCTGCTGTGCGGACTTTTCTTCGGTAGCCTTGGATACTTTGTGATTAATATGCTGTGGCGGATGCGTGTCGTACGCCAGTGGCGACGAAGGCAGCAAAAGAGAAGAGTTCAGCGAACGCTTTGAAGCACCGCAGCGGGGGCGAGGCGCGCGGCGCGCAGGGCTGGGTATACCGCAGCAAGCACGCAGGCAAATACCGCGACAAAGGCAATCAGTGCTACGTCTGCCGAACGTAAATCTACGGGAATAAACGATACGGGATAGACATCCGTATTCAAAAACTGAAAACCCAGGGCTTTCTCAACCGCCGCGACCAAAGACGGCAAGAACTTTGAAATGAGTGCCCCAAGTGCCAAACCAATCCCGGCGCCCGCCATTCCAATAAACGCGCCCTGGAGGACGAATACGGCGGCAATGTCCCAAGAGCGCGCTCCCAGCGTTTTAAGAATCGCGATCGCATCCGCCTGATCCATTACGATCAACACCAGGGCCGAAATCACGTTAAAGGCGGCGATACCGATAATAGAGGCCAGCAATAGAACCACCAAATCGCGGGAGAGCTGTATGGCCGTGTAAAGATTTCCGTGCGTCGCTCGCCAGCTGAGCATAAAGGCACCGGGCGGGAGAATGCTGCGGACGACATCACGATAGTCCTCTACGTTAAAAGGGTCGTCCACCCGCACCTGCAGGCCGCTGAAGAGGATCTTGCCCTGCCCAGCCTGCCCCGATTCAAGCAGCAGGCCGGAAAGGTTTGCAGCCGAGGTAAGGGACATCAGGGCGAGCGCTTCATCCAGTTCTGTACCGGTATCGATGACCTTAAGGACGCGAAACCGCTCGCTGTTGATCGATCCTGCGCGATAGCTGTTCGTCGAGGAGGCCAGTATCGTCAGGAAGTCGCCTTCTTTGACACGCAAGCGTTCGGCGACCGAGTCCCCCAGAATCAGCTCCCTGCCCTGCTGGGGAAACTCACCTAGGCTAAGAGATCCGGGAAACGCCGGCCACCGACTCAGCCCTAAGCCGGAGATGGCTGTGACACGACCACCTCGCAGAACCATCCCGTCAAAGCGCACAAAGGGCTCAACACTTGAGATTCCTGGCTCCTGCCCAAGAGCCTTTGCGAGCTCATCGGCACTGTCTTGTCGTCTGGGTAAGGAAATCGTCATGTGGGGGACGAGAGCCAGTATCCGGTCGCGCATCTCCCGCTCAAAACCGTTCATCACGGATAAAACTGTCAGCAAGACCGCGGTGGCCAACACGAGACCCCACACGGATAGGCTCGACATGAACACGGAGAGGTGACCTTGTCCAAAGCTAAAGGTATAGCGTAGAGCTATGCGGGCTATGTCGCGCCAGCGCATTAGGACGTGCTCAACTGACCGGCCTGCAAACGCAGCACTTGATGCATTCGACAGGCAACCGACTGGTCGTGAGTTACAATTAAGAAGGCGCTAGCAGAGCTTTCACGCAGCTGATCTACCAGCTCGAGGACTTGAACAGCATTTTCCGGATCCAGGTTTCCGGTTGGTTCGTCCATTAATACGCAGGTGGGTTTGTTCACCAGGCTCCTAGCGATCGCAACGCGCTGCCGCTCGCCTCCCGAGAGTTGCCCTGGCCTATGTGCAACGCGATGCTCCAAGCCGACTGCGGACAACAGCTCGCGAGCGGCTTTTAGGGCCGCTTCCCGTCGCTCCCCGCCTATTAGTCTTGGCATGGCTACGTTCTCTTCCGCAGAAAACTCCGCGAGCAGATGATGAAATTGGTAGACGAAACCCAGATGCTTGTTTCTCCAACGCGCCCGCGCATCTTCTTTCATCTCGCTTAGGTTCTCACCGGCCAAATAAACAGCCCCTTCTGAGACTTCGTCCAAGCCGGCTAAGAGATTCAGTAAGGTTGATTTACCGGAGCCCGAGGAGCCAACCACCCCCACTTTGCTGCCCGGAGCGAGCTGAAAATCCACACCGCGCAAAACATCGATGCGCTGATGAGCATCTTCGTAGCGTTTACAAACGCCGCGGCATTCCAAAGCAAAGCTGTCACTCATAACGAAGCACTTCTGCTGGCGGCACGCGACTCGCTCGCCTGGCAGGATACAAAACGGCAATCAGGCTCAATACGAGTGCCAGTCCCACCACGGTCGCCACGTCTTCCCACAAAAGACGCGATGGCAGGCGGCTAATGTAGTAAACACTCGGATCAAAGAGTTTTGTGCCGAAAAGCTGCTCGAAGAACTCCACTAAGGACGCAATATTGAGCGCAAGAAGACAGCCGATCGCGACACCGAAGCTGATCCCTAGTGTCGCCAGCGACAATCCCTGGAGCATGAAAATCCTAGAAATCTCCCCTCGCGATGCGCCCATCGTGCGCAGAACCGCAATATCTCCGCGCCTTTCCGTAACCGCCATAACCAATGTGGCGACGATATTAAACGCCGCCACAAATACGACTCCCAACAGAAGCACCGTTACGGTGATCTTTTCCATCTTGATTGCCCGGAACAAACTGCCTTGAGTATCGCTCCAGGACCGGTACAGGGCGTTCTCGCCGAACTCTTCTTCCAATGCGACACCCAGCGCAGGGGCCTGCCAAAGATCAAGTAAACGCAACTGAACACCCTTTTTACCGCTGGCTCCGAACAAGCGAGTCGCTGTCGCCAGCGATACAAAGCCTTGCGTTGCGTCTTGTTGCGCACCAACCTCGAACACCCCGACGAGCACAAGCCGCTTAGTTCTAGGGAAAGTACCGAACGGTGTGGTCGTAACCCGGGGCAGGATCAGTCTCACTTCGTCGCCCGGAATAGCACCAATGGATCGGGCAAGAGATGAGCCGAGAATGATTGTGTTGGGCTCCTGAATATCTTCAACCTCACCAAGCGTCACTTTACGGGCTAGCTCGCTAACTTTTTGCTGAGCAAGCGGATCTATGCCGGTCACTAAAGCACCCTGTTGCGTATAGGGACCTACCACCAACACGGTGTCACTATGGAAAGGTGCTATCGCAAGCACTTGCTCAAACTCAGAAAGTTGGCGAGAGACTTCTTCTACATTGGGATCTCCACTTTCGCGCCATTCAAGAAACGCATGCGGTACGAGGGCCAAAATCCGCTCCCGAAGTTCTCCACCAAAACCGTTCATGACAGACAACACAGTAATAAGGCTGGCGACACCCAGAACCATACCGAGCATCGAAGCAATGGCTACGAACGATGAAAAGCCCGATCGCTGGCGGGTGAACGCATAGCGCAGTCCAACCGCTGTACTGAAACTGCTCACGGGAGCCGTTGGGAGGTTTTGGAGAGCCGCGTTCCTACTTGCTAGCGTCGTAGAATGAAGCACCCTGCGCTGGCGTGTCGCTGGTCTTGTTTTCGCAGCGGTTCGGGTCGTCGCCGCAAATCTCGCAGCGACCCTCAATGCCCACAGCCGCCAAGCCACCACAAGACCCTTTTAAAGGGCCGCGCCCTGCCATAGCGCCGATTGCCATCCCGCCGACAATGAGCAACATAATAAGGAGACTTAGTAAATATACGATCATCTTCTAAACACCCTAGCGCAAGGCCGTCAGGACTGAAAATCGGCGTAGTGTTTGAACTCCGTAGTGGAGTGTACCGCAAGACCGATTTCGGAACTGGTTACAAAATACGCGGCTAAGCCCTCGTCTTCGGCCAGCTCAATGGCTCGCTCCAGCCCAAGCACAATCAAACCGGTTGCTAGCGCATCCGCCACCGCACAGAGCTTATGGACAACCGTGACCGACACGAGTTCATGATCTACCGGAGCACCGGTGCGAGGATCAACCAGATGCGAGTAACGCTTGCCGTCGATTTCAAAAAAGTTTCGATAGTCACCAGAGGTAGCAACGGCGGCATCATTGACCCGCAATGCAGTCAGAAACCGACCACTCGCGGGCTCCGGTGATTCTACCGCCAGTCGCCAGGGTCCGCCCTCCGGTCTCTCGCCATGAGCGCGCAGTTCCCCTCCTATCTCCACGAGCACCGAATCAATACCCTGGGCGAGCAAAAGATCCATTAGCTGATCTACTGCATAGCCTTTCGCAATGGAAGACATATCAACGCGCATACCCTCGGGTAAGAGAAGCCGCTGTGAAGCGGGCTGCCAGTTTATGCGCCCGGAGCCAACCAGTGCTCTTGCCCTAGAAATTTCCGCGGCTGTTGGAACGGTCCCGGAAAAAGGCTCGGGACCAAAACCCCACAGATCCACCAACGGGGCGACAGTGACATCATAGGCTCCGTGTGTAAGTTGGCTTATAGCCAGTGCCGTTGTGAGAACTGTCGAAAAGTCATCGGACAAACGCTCAGTAGTGGCTGTTTCCCCGCGATTAATACGAGAAATTTCCGACTCTGGTAGGTATGTGGATAAGGACCGATTGATCTCCGCCAGTTCTTCCTCGATCAGCGTCATAAGTTGCTCATCGGTGATCGCCGCCGAGTCAGTGTAGACCACGGACCAGGTAGTGCCCATGGTTGCGCCTCTCAGAGTGACGCGAGGATCGTGGTCGGCGCAGGCCGACAAAAATAGGCACAGTAAAAAAACAAAACTGCCGCTGAAGCTAGCGGCAGTCGAGAACAGTACTTGATCAAGACTTCGTCCTAAAAGCTAGCCACCGAAATCATCTAGCATGATGTTTTCCGGTTCGACTCCGAGATCGGTCAGCATTTGAATGACCGCCTTGTTCATCATCGGCGGCCCGCACATGTAGTACTCACAGTCCTCGGGCGCAGGGTGGTCTTTTAGATACTGCTCGTAGAGTACGTTGTGGATAAATCCGGTAAGCCCTTCCCAGTTGTCCTCGGGCTGCGGGTCAGATAACGCGACGTGCCAATCGAAGTTTTCATTGTCGGCAGCGAGTTGATCATACTCGTCTTGGTAGAACATCTCTCGAAGCGAACGAGCGCCGTACCAGAAGGAAATCTTGCGGCTAGAACCCAGTCGCTTCAACTGGTCAAAGATGTGGGATCGCATCGGCGCCATTCCTGCCCCACCGCCAATAAAGACCATCTCGGCATTGGTCTCTCTCGCGAAAAACTCGCCGAAGGGGCCATAGACGGTAACCTTGTCGCCCGGCTTTAAATTGAACACCCAGGAGGACATCTGCCCAGGAGGAATGCCTTCTGATCCGGGAGGCGGTGTCGCCGCACGAATGTTGAACTTTACGACACCCTTCTCTTCCGGGTAGTTCGCCATTGAATAGGCGCGAATAACGGTTTCTTTTACCGTAGACACTTCTTTAAAGAAGCCGAAGCGTTCCCAGTCACCGCGATATTCATCTTCAATGTCGAAGTCCGAGTAGTTCACTACGTGGGCGGGACATTCCAACTGAACGTAGCCGCCGGCCCGAAAGTCAACATTTTCCCCTTCTGGAAGACGAAGCGTGAGCTCCTTAATGAACGTCGCGACGTTCGGGTTGGACTCCACCGTGCATTCCCATTGCTTGACCCCGAACACTTCCTCCGGAACCCGGATTTTCATATCTTGCTTTACGGCGGTTTGACAGGAGAGCCGCCACCCGTCATTTGCGTCGCGGCGAGTAAAGTGCGACTCCTCCGTCGGCAACATCGAGCCACCGCCTTCGTTCACGATGCACTTGCACTGTGCGCAGGTGCCACCTCCGCCACAGGCCGAAGCCAGAAAAATATTGGCCTCCGATAAGGTCTGCAAGAGCTTTCCACCCGCGGGAACAGTGATATTTTTCTCACCGTTAATTTCGATAGTTACATCACCGCTACTCACCAGTAAGGTCCGTGCGTAGAGGATGATGCCCACCAGCGCCAACACGATCGCGGTGAACATCCCGACTCCATAAAATATTGTCATGTCCATTTAGTGTCGTCCTACCTGTAGTAGTGTTCTACCTGGTCCCTAGACTTAAATATCGATTCCACCGAGCGCCATGAAGCCAAGAGACATCAGGCCGACGGTGATGAAAGTAATCCCAAGCCCCTGCAAACCATCGGGGACGTCGCTGTATTTAAGTTTTTCGCGAATTCCAGCCAGCGCTACTATAGCCAAAGCCCACCCCACACCGGCACCCGCTCCAAAAACCACGCTTTCTGCAAAGTTGAGGTCTCTTTCGACCATTAGCAAACTGGCACCTAGAATCGCGCAATTCACCGTAATCAGCGGGAGGAACACACCCAAAGCTGTATAGAGTGCGGGCACATATTTATCCAAGAACATCTCGAGAATCTGCACCAGCGCAGCGATTACGCCTATGTAAGACAGCAGTCCGAGAAAGCTCAGATCCACATCCGGTAAGCCAGCCCAGGCCAGGGCGCCATCCGCCAACAGGTAGTTGTAGATCAAATTATTTACCGGCACGGTGATCGTAAGCACAACCACTACCGCGATGCCGAGGCCGATCGCGGCGCTGACTTTTTTAGATACCGCCAAAAACGTGCACATACCCAAAAAGACAGAAAGCGCCATGTTCTCTATAAAAATAGCGCGGACGAACATGCCGAGGTAATACTCCATCAGGCTGTTTCCTCCGCAACGGTGTGCTTGGACATGCGAAAGTCCGGTTCTTCGACCTGCTTGCTATCCCAGGCGCGCAATAGCCAGATGAACAGCCCTATCAGGAAAAACGCACTCGGTGGAAGCAGCAGCAATCCATTCGGGTTGTACCAGCCGCCTTCGGTCACCAGCGGCAGGATTTCAAAGCCGTAGAGCTTGCCGGAACCAAAGAGTTCACGAATCACCGCGACGAACACGAGAACAACGGAGTAGCCTAGCCCGTTTCCGATACCGTCGATAAAGCTGGCGCCGGGTGGATTTTTCATCGCATAGGCTTCTGCTCGCCCCATGACAATACAGTTGGTAATGATCAAGCCGACAAAAACCGAAAGCTGCTTACTGATCTCATAGGCGTAGGCCTTGAGTACTTCGTCGACCATGATCACCAGAGACGCGATGATCGTCATCTGCACGATGATTCGAATGCTGCCCGGTATAAAGCTACGAATTAAGGAGATAAATAAATTAGAAAAGGCGGTCACGGACGTCAGCGCGATACACATCACCAGGGTAACCTTAAGCGACGATGTAACCGCGAGCGCGGAGCAAATCCCAAGAATCTGGAGTGCAATCGGGTTATTTTTGAGGACCGGACTCGTCAACGTGTCCTTAACATCGTCCATGCTTAAGCGTCTCCGTTACGCAAGTTGTTTAGGAAAGGGGCAAACCCTTGGTCGCCCATCCAAAAGGACAGTAAGTTGCTCACGCCTCGACTGGTTAAGGTAGCACCGGACAAGCCGTCCACCTGCCAATCGGCGGAAGGGTTTTGTGGATCTACCGCTCCCTTTAATAGCGCAAGTTCAACCTCACCCTCTTTATAGACTTTCTTGCCAGGCCACATCGCTTTCCAGCGCGGGTTATCGACCTCACCACCCAAACCCGGCGTCTCGCCATGTTCGTAAAAACCGAGCCCTGCGACGGTATTGCCATCATTTTCCAAGGCCAGGAAACCGTAAAGCGTCGACCATAGACCGTAACCATGGACTGGCAAGATAATCCGCATTACCTCACCAGCGTCGTCACGCACCAAATACACCTGAGCAACGTTCGCTTGGCGACCTACCTTAGCGATGTCATCGGCGGTAGCGACGCTACGTGATCGATCAGGATCTTTCGCGGCTTCGCGCTGAACGTAGCCGGATTCGACCTCGGTGAAGCGGCCGGTGCTCAAATCCACATAGCGCTCCTCGACCGCTTGATACTGCGTGTCGATATCAACGTCCTGCTGAAGCATGCCGGCTGCTTGAAGAATGTTGCGCTTCTTATCAAGGCTCTTATTGGCTTCTTGTGCGGGCTTAAGCATCACCGCCGCAGTCGACACGATGACCGAGCAAACTACGCACAGGGCGAAGGCGACGCGCAGTACCTTCCCGAAACTCTCACCGCTAGACACGAGCCAGCCTCCGTTTGATATTCGCCTGCACCGCAAAGTGATCGAACAGCGGGGCGAACAAATTAGCGAACAAGATTGCCAACATGATCCCCTCTGGAAATGCTGGATTGATGACTCGAATCAACACGGTCATGACGCCGATTAAAATGCCATAGGCCCAGCGACCGCGGTCGGTCATCGCCGCAGAGACCGGATCAGTTGCCATGAAGAACATTCCAAAAGCGAAGCCACCAACCACCAGGTGCCAGTACCAGGGCATCGCAAACGCAGGGTTGCTGTCGGAGCCCACGAGGTTGAGAAGGGTCGAAAAGGCGAACATGCCAAGAAAGACACCAGCAACAACGCGCCAGGAAGCGACTTTGGTGAGCAATAAAATTGCCCCTCCAATCGCGACCATCAGAGTTGATGTTTCTCCGATCGAGCCTGGAATTTGCCCGATAGCCGCATCGATCCAAGTGTACTGAGCTTCCAGCGCGGTCATGCCATCTGCCGCCACGAGTCCCAGCGGCGTCGCACCGCTGTAGCCATCGACCGCGGTCCATACCGCATCACCGGACATTTGCGCGGGATAGGCAAAATAGAGAAACGCTCGACCGGTAAGCGCCGGGTTCAGGAAGTTTTTGCCCGTTCCACCAAACACCTCCTTGCCGATAACGACACCAAAGCTAATGCCGAGGGCAACCTGCCACAGGGGAACGTCTGGCGGGCAGATCAGAGCGAACAAGATAGAGGTAACGAAGAACCCTTCGTTGACCTCGTGGCCGCGTTTGATCGCAAACAAAACTTCCCAAAAACCGCCAACGGCGAACGTTACAAAATAGATCGGCACAAAATAGAGAGCACCGAAAAACATGTTGTCCCAAACACTGGCGGAGTCGTAACCACCAAAGCTTTCGATCAGCACCCCGCGCCAGCCGTCGACGCTACCGCCCATGACCGCAAAAATTTCGTTGGCTTGGTAACCGAGGTTGTACATCCCGTAAAACATTGCGGGAAAGGCCGCTAACCAAACGGTGATCATGATGCGCTTTAAATCAACGCCGTCACGGACGTGCGAGGTCGCTTTGGTAACGGAAGAAGGCCGATAAAAAATCGTATCGACAGCCTCGTAGAGGGGATAGAAGCGTGCATATCGCCCTCCCTCTTCAAAGTGGTGTTCGATACCGTCCAGCATCTTTCGGAGCGCCACCGTTTAACCCTCCTTCTCAATTCGTGCGAGGTTTTCTCGCAAGATAGGTCCATACTCGTATTTGCCAGGACAAACATAGGTACACAGAGCCAGATCTTCTTCTTCCAGCTCCAGACAACCGAGCGCTTGTGCCGTTTCCGTATCCCCGACGATGAGGGAGCGAAGTAGCTGCGTCGGCAGGATATCGAGCGGCATTACTCGCTCGTAGTTACCCACAGGCACCATCGCCCGCTCACTACCGTTGGTACTTGTGTTCATCGGCTGGGGCTTCAAACCGAATAAGCTGCTGAGGTAAATACCCATGTTTGAGTGCTTTTTAACGCCAGCACGCAGGTAATGCATGAACTCGCGTTCACGCCCTTCGAGCAATACGGTCACCTGCGTGTTATAGCGGCCCAAATAAGCGGTCGCCCCAGATACCCGCTGCCCGCCCAAGGCCGATCCAGAAATCACTCGGTTCTCTCCAGCCCGCAGTTGTCCCGCGCAAAGTGCTTCGAGATCGACACCTAGACGCGTGCGTAGCAGTCGAGGCTGCTCAACTTGCGGCCCGGCCAGAGAGATCACTCGCTCAGTCCAGAGCTCACCGTCGAGAAAAAGCCGACCAATCGCGATCACGTCTTGATAGCCAATGGTCCATACGGGCCGCTCGACACTGGCTCCGTGCAAATAATGAATGTGTGTACCGGTTAGACCAGCGGGATGGGGTCCGGAAAACTCTGTTTTCTGGACGTTTTCTGCGCTACCAACACCGATGTTCACATCGGGCGCAACGCATAAATGAAGCACACCATCTGTTTGCCCTGCCAGCAAATCAAGCCCGAGAGCAAAGGCTTCACCCTGAGCCGAAATCACCGGTGTTGGGTCACCAGAAAGGGGGTGCGTGTCATGGGCGTTTACAAAGATAGCAGTGGGCGCGTGGTCGACGGCCGGCACCTTACTAAAAGGTCTCGTGCGAAGCGCCGTCCATTGGCCCGATGCGATTAGTTGATCGCGAACCGCTTGCCGATCAAGGGCCCGTGCGTCTTCTGCATCGTAAGTGGAGAAGGACGCGGCCTCATCACCATCAACGTCGATCACCACTGACTGAAGGACGCGCCTAGCGCCACGATTGATTGCGGAGACCGTGCCACCGGCCGGAGCGGTGTACACCACACCCTCGTGTTTCTTGCAGCTAAATAGGGCTTCGCCGCGTTTAACCCTGTCGCCGACCTGCACGTTCATCGTGGGTTTCATACCCACGTAGTCGCCCCCCAGCAGTGCAACGGCACGTGCTGAGGGCGCATCCTCGATCGTTTGATCGGGCGCGCCAGCTATGGGGATATCCAATCCCCGAGAAATTTTGATCATTCAATCCGCCTGGTTTGTCTTTGGAAATAAAGCGATAGGCTCAAAGCGTACGCGATGACGTTGCGCACGTTTTAGCTTTAGTGACATACCGGCTAGCGTCGCTCCCCCGACCAGCCGGTTTCAGGCCAGCCATATTATAGCGAAGCGAAGGTGATAATCGCTACTTACGTGGACGTAAATTTATAACCGCTAAGGCTTTCTTTCGGCCTAGTTTTACGCGCATTTTGTCGTCTGGAGCCCTGGACGAGAATGAGACTCAAGTACCTTGCGGATAATTGAGGTATTGGATCCCAGCCATTTTTTCGAGAATGCGGTAGACCTGACAGCTATAGCCAAATTCATTGTCGTACCAAAGGTAAACCACCGCCTGTTTCTCGTTCACGATGGTGGCCTGCGCGTCGTATACACAAGCAGTCCGTGAGCCCACAAAATCCGAAGAGACGACCTCCGGAGAGTTGGAATAGTCGATTTGTCGACGCATGTTCGAATGAAGTGCCATGTCGCGCATGTATTCATTCAAGCTTTCTTTGTCGCTTGCCGAGTTAAGCGTGAGGTTCAAAATCGCCATCGACACGTTGGGTGTGGGCACTCGAATTGCGTTTCCAGTTAGTTTGCCCTGCAACTGTGGCAGAACCTTCGCCACGGCTTTAGCAGCTCCAGTCTCCGTTAGAACCATGTTCAGTGGCGCACCCCGCCCCCGACGATCGGACTTGTGGTAGTTGTCGATCAGGTTTTGGTCGTTGGTGTAGGCGTGGACTGTCTCTACGTGACCGTGTGCAATCCCGAACCTGTCGTCGATGGCCTTCAAGGGCGGTACGATTGCATTAGTAGTACAAGAGGCAGCGGAGATGATGCGGTCATCTTCGGCGATGACTTCGTTGTTAATGCCCGCAACAACGTTTTTGAGATCACCCTTTCCAGGGGCCGTGAGTATGACCTTGCTCACTCCCTTCGATTTCAAATGCTGGGAAAGACCAGCCTCATCTCGCCACACCCCAGTATTGTCGATGATGATTGCATCGTCGATTCCATACTCGGTGTAATCGATGCTGTCTGGTGAATCCGCATAAATCACGCGCACTTCGTTGCCGTTAGCGACAAAACTCTGCCGCTCTTTGTCGACTCTTATCGTGCCCTCGAAGGCACCGTGGACCGAATCGCGACGAAGAAGACTCGCTCTTTTAACAAGATCATCGTCAGCTTTGCCTTTTCGCACCACCACGGCGCGCAAACGCACGGCATGTCCACCGTCAGTCTTGTCGATGATGATTCGGGCCATGAGTCGGCCAATCCGACCGAACCCATAGAGCACAATATCGACCGGTTTTTCTACCGGCTTACTGTGGTTTTCCACCAAGAAAGCGAGCTGCTGCTCCACGTACTCTTCTATGCTGAGCCCTTGCCCCTCATTACGGTCGTAGTAGTCCACGGCTAGACGACCAACGTCGACGTGGGCGGGACCCAGATTCATTTGACTCATAGCGCTGATGACCGGATGGGTCTCCCGTTCGGAGAGTTCATTCCCCTCGACCTGACGCACATAGCGATGAATCTTCATCAAATCCAGAACTGACTGATTCACTAACGAACGGTCATAGCAAAAGCACTTCACACTCCGCTCGCGCGCGAGTTGGCCCACCATCGGGATTATTCCCTCGGCGAGCGCTTCCCGCTCTTTCCAATCATTAAAGTAGTCGTCAGGGCGGGCACGTTTGCGTTCGGTCACAGTCTTTGTCCTTTGGAACTCAAGGCTTTTAGCTGGCGCGCATTATCTCTGTGGCCTAAAAGGCCCGCAACCGGACTTTTGCCGGCGTGGTCACAAATTGCTGCACCCCTTGCTCTCACACTAGAATGCGCAGCCGACCACCGACCGTAAAACAGCTTTGCGCTTTCATTTATGTTGTTTCTAGATTACTTGGCAGATTCGAGCTGGCCCCAAAAAAATGGAGATAGAACGGCGTGGGGGCCTTTTTATGGCGCAGCGCCGAGCGTTTGCATTGCCGAGCTTGCGACGGAAAACCGCCTGCTGGTGGTGCTCACAGAAGATACTGCCCAGGCCCAAGTCCTCGCCCGGGAGCTGCCCTTCTTTTTATCGGAACAGGTTGAGCTGTTGCAGCTCCCAGACTGGGAGACGCTTCCGTACGATAGTTTTTCGCCCCATCAAGATATCGTCTCCGAACGTCTGCGAGCGCTGTATCGACTGCCTAGAGTGGAATCCGGTGTATTGCTGCTACCAATGGATGCGCTCATGCAGCGACTGCCTCCGAGAGACTATATCGAGGCAAATAGCTTCCAACTCGCTGTCGGTCAGGTGCTCGATGTGGAGGAGTTTCGAGCTACTCTGTCGAAAAGCGGCTATCACTCGGTAGATACGGTCTACGAACACGGTGAATTTGCGGTCCGAGGATCGCTTCTGGATGTCTACCCGATGGGCAGCAACCTGCCCCTACGAATCGACTTGCTAGACGACGAGATCGATACGCTGCGAACCTTCGATCCAGACACACAAAGAACCCTGGCGCAGCTGAGTGAGATCGACCTGCTTCCGGCGCGGGAATATCCGTTGGACAAAGCGGGCATAACTCAGTTCAAGCAATCCTGGTACCGACGGTTTGATGTCGATCATGAGAAGTGCCCCGTACTCAATGAAGTCAGCGAAGGACGTGCACCGGGTGGAGTCGAATATTTCCTACCCTTGTTCTTCACCGACTGCTCCTTACTGACCGACTACCTCCCAGCGAATTCTGCGATGGTTATGCTAGGTGCTCATCATAAGGCCGCAGAAAAGTTTTGGTCTGAGGTAAGCAACCGCTATGAAGAGTACGGTATCGACCCAAGGCGACCGCTACTTAGTCCGCATGAGGTTTATACGCCGGTTGAGGAAGCGTACGCGGAGCTAAAAAAATGGCCGGTGCTTGAATTTCGCTTGGCCGCGGACGCTCCAGTGCACCTGCAAAGCGGCGTACTGCCACCTCCTCAATTGCTCGACGCCCAAAACGCTGAGCAGGGCCTCAAAGCACGCTTGGAGGTGCTCACCTCGGATCACAAAGGTCCCTTGCTGCTGTGCGCTGAAAGCAATGGGCGACGCGAAATTTTGCTTGAATCACTGAATACGCAACCCTTAGAGGTGCAGAACTGGGCCGAGTTCATTGCCAGTGAAGCGCCGTTTGCAATCGCTGTCGCACCGATCGATAGGGGTGTGAATCTAGGCGCCGAGGCGCCGATGCTGATTACGGAAGCGCAGCTATTTGGTGAGCGTGTCGCCCAGCGCCGACGACGCCAGCACCGCAACGCGCAGGATCCAGAGGCGATTTTCCGTGATCTCAACGAGCTGAGCACCGGCGCACCGGTCGTTCACGCGGAACACGGAATAGGACGCTATCTTGGGCTCACCCACCTCGAGGTAGAGGGTACCGCCGCCGAGTTCCTCACTTTGGAGTACGCGGAAGGTGCGAAGCTGTACGTGCCGGTCGCTTCGCTGCAGCTAATCAGTCGCTATGCCGGCAGCGATCTGGAGCATGCCCCGCTCCACCGCCTCGGGTCCGGTCAGTGGGAAAAAGCCCAGCGCAAAGCGAGAGAAAAAGCCCGGGACGTCGCTGCCCAATTGCTCGAAGTTTATGCCCGGCGTGAAGCGAGGGAAGGCACTCAGTTCGCCGATCCCGGTGAGGCCTATGAGCGTTTCACCGCGGGCTTTCCCTTTGAGGAGACGCCGGACCAGGCAGCCGCCATCCATGCCGTTGAAAGCGATCTCTGTGAACCGGGCGTTATGGATAGGCTCGTTTGCGGCGACGTCGGCTTTGGCAAGACCGAGGTCGCTATGCGGGCTGCGTTTTTGGCCGTAGCCAGCAAGAAGCAAGTAGCCGTGCTCGTACCCACCACGCTATTGGCGCAACAACACTACCAATCGTTCAAAGATCGGTTCGCAGACTTTTCCACTCGGATTGAAGTCCTCTCGCGTTTTCGCAGTGCTGCCGATTCTAAGGCGGTGATCCAGAAACTGGAAAACGGCGAGGTCGACATTTTGATCGGCACCCATAAGCTGATTCAAAGCGACGTAAAATTCTCGGATCTCGGCCTCCTCATCATCGATGAAGAGCATCGCTTTGGCGTAAGACAAAAGGAAGCGATCAAAGCCTTACGCGCAGAGGTAGATATCTTAACGCTGACCGCGACGCCGATTCCTCGAACCTTGAATATGGCACTCGGTGGTATGCGAGATCTTTCAATCATCGCGACCGCTCCGGCGAAACGACTGTCCATAAAAACCTTTATTCGGCAAAGCGATCGGGGCCTGATCAAGGAGGCCGTCTTGCGAGAGACCCTCCGCGGTGGACAGGTGTTCTATTTACACAACGAAGTGCGGACCATCGAAGAACGCGCTGCAGATTTACAAAAGCTGCTACCAGATCATTCGATCGCTGTGGCCCACGGGCAGATGCACGAGACGCATCTCGAACGGGTGATGAGTGATTTTTACCACCAGCGTCACCATGTTTTACTCTGTACCACGATCATAGAGACGGGCATCGATATCCCCAACGCAAATACGATTATCATCGACCGCGCGGACAAGTTTGGCTTGGCACAATTGCACCAACTGAGGGGGCGCGTTGGGCGATCACATCATCAGGCGTACGCCTATTTGCTATGCCCTCCCACTTCCGCAATGACAGCTGATGCGCGCAAACGTCTGGATGCTATCGCGGCGGCCGGCGATTTGGGCGCCGGTTATCAGCTGGCAACACACGACCTGGAAATCCGCGGTGCGGGAGAGCTGCTCGGTGATGAGCAAAGCGGTCAGATCCAGAGCGTCGGTTTTAGTCTTTACTCACAATTGTTAAAAGAAGCGGTAGAAGCTCTGAGACGCGGCGATATTCCAGATGTTGACGCGCCCCTCGACACGGGGACCGAGATCAATCTTCATGCTCCCGCACTAATTCCCGATGACTACCTTCCGGACCCAAACACGCGTTTGATTCTATACAAACGTATCGCCGCCTGCGGCTCGGACGATGAGCTGCGCGAACTCCAGGTCGAGATGATTGATCGGTTCGGCCTGCTACCGGATCCGTGCAAAAACCTGTTCGCGGCCACCTCGCTAAGACTACTGGCGCAAAGCGCTGGCGTAATCCAACTTGAGCTTGGTCAAAACGGTGGCCATATCGACTTTGCTGAGGAAGCACCAATCGATCCAATGCAGCTCGTCACGCTGATTCAAGAGCAGCCAAGTATTTACCGTATGGCCGGGCCGACTCGCTTACGGATCACGCAAGAACTCCCCGTCTTAGCGCTGCGAGATAGTCTCACCCGTTCTCTAGTCGACCGGCTGGTAATGAGAGCCCATGATGCAGCAGCTTAGTTTGTTGCCCCAGCGCACAGCCGGCCTCTTGAGAGCCGTCTTCTACAGTGTGCTATGCGCGCAGCTCGCCCTCACTGCAGGCGTGAGCCAGGCTCAGACGGAGTCCGATGGTGAGGATCAGGCCTGGTACCGAACGGAAATCTTGATCTTTGTCCGTAGCGACGAAGAAGCGCTTAGTGCAGAAAACTGGGAGCCGCTGCCCACACTGAGCTATCCGAACAACTACCGCTTCCTCGTTACGCCCTCAATTAATGATCAAAGGCTGGCCGAGAGCGCCGCCCGGGAAAGTCAGATTGATGACATCGGAGTACAGCACCTAACGGTAGCAGCACCGCAAACGCTCCTGGAGTTGGTGGACCGCCCAGATTTAGTCTTTAGCGCCCTGCCAAGCGACGAAGAAGCTAGTAGTGCTCCAAGCCCAGAGGACCCAAATGACACCGTCGATTTAATAAGGACTGCGGAGTCACGCTCTGCGGAGCGCTCGCCGCCTGAGAGCGCGACGGACCTAGATGAAAATGCGGAGACGACAGCGCACGAGATCGGGAATACCCTTGATCCAATTCCGTTTCTGGAGCTATCCGCAGATTCCTTAGGTTTCAAAAGGCAAGCTATCCAGCTCCGTAGACGAGGTTATGAGGTTCTTTTCCATAAGGCCTGGTGGGCTCCGCTGCAGGATCAGAAAAACACTCTGCCCATAATCATCGAGCGATCCGGCGACCCTGACGTATCTAATTGGCCTAGACTGCAAGGTTCGGTGAGCGTGTATTTGTCTCGTTATTTGCACGCTGTAATAGATTTGTGGACGAACACCGACGCTGCCTATCTACCGGCAGGATGGCAGATCGAAACACCGCCGCTTGCGCCGCCGTCCGTGGTAAGCGCGACGCTGGCGGGTGCCGATGTTAATCCTTGGGCGCCCGCAGATACCGAACTTGCTGAGACCGTGGCTAACAACTTGCCTTCAATAATCACCGAACCGCCCCAAGCTATTGAGGAAACGAACGACCCTATGCGGAAGCTGGGGGAAGAGCCCGCAGTGCGCTATCCCTGGCGTCACGCCATTCGCCATCAGCAATCTCGACGAATGCGCGGCGGCGAGATTCACTACCTGGATCACCCGGTAATTGGCGTACTCGTAAGAGTTGATGCGCAGGAAGAAAGTCTCGCGCCGCCGAGCGCTGAGCCCGGCATCGAGTTCCGCGCTCGCCACGGCCTACCGCTGCCCATCTCCGCAGAGTTTCAGGAATCGCTGGCGGATGAGACACAGCCCCCCTAGGCGAAAAACCCAAGAGAGCCACCGTCCGCAATCAAAAAAACTGCATTGGCTAAACTTGGGTTTGCAAGTACGCCTCTAGCAGTCGGACTAGCAAAGCCGTTTCCCGCTCAAGAACCGCCTTTATGTCAGCGTGGTCGATCGAATCACCGTCCACTCCTGCCGCAGAATTCACGACCATGCAGATCGGCTGATAATCCAAACCCGCTTCGCGGGCCAGGGCCGCCTCGGGCATAGACGTCATGCCGATCAGATCACAACCGTCTCGAGCAAAGCGGCGAATCTCAGCCGCGGTTTCCAAGCGAGGCCCTTGAACCACACCCAGTACGGTCTCGCTTGCATCGACTAGCGCACAGGATGAATCGCAGCCGAGAACTTCCTGACGAAGGGAATCAGTAAAGGGCTGGGTAAAGTCAACATGCATTAGGCTTCCGCAGGCACCATCGTCGAAGGTGTGTTTTCGTCCCCAGGTGTAATCGATAAGCTGTCGGGGCAGAAACAGGCGACCGGACTGGCATCTAGGGTTGATAGCGCCGACCGCATTAATCGCCAGTATTCGCCGAACACCGAGTTCGCGCATCGCCCAAATATTTGCTCGATAGTTAACCAGGTGCGGTGGGATTGGCTTGCCACTGCCACCGTGGCGATGCAGAAAGAAGATTGATTGTCCAAAGATAGATCCCTCTTCGATCGGCGTCGAAGTTTCACCGTAGGGCGTGTGCAAAGCATGGACGCGTTCCACATCGAGCTGGGCGATACTGGAAAGCCCCGTACCTCCTATCAAACCCAGCATTAGCTTAGATCGCTCGGGGGCGTATCGAGCTGTACCGTTCGCGTTGGAAACGCGATGTCAGCATCGTGGGCATGAACAATTGCTAATAGCTGTAGCAGAACATCTTGTTTCACGGCGTGAAACTCCTCCCAGTTGACCGTCTTGGTGTGACAGTAGAGGAAACAATCAAGCGATGAAGGACCAAAGGATTCGAAGTTAACGATGACTGTTTGTGCACTATCAATATCTTGATGTTCGATAAGCATAGTGCGGATTGCTGCTATGACTTGGCTGAGCACCTTGCTGTCCGCATAGCGAAGACCGAAAGACTCGTAAATACGCCGATTCAACATGCGCGAAGGATTTTCGATTGCGATTTGCCCAAATACCGAATTGGGAACGTACAGCGGCCGTTTATCGAAGGTTCGGATGCGAGTCACGCGCCAGCCGATATCCTCCACCGTGCCCTCGATAGACCGATCAGGAGATCGCACCCAATCGCCAATAGTGAACGGCCGGTCCATGTGAATACCCAGCCCACCAAAAAAGTTTGCCAGTAAGTCCTTGGCTGCAAAGCCAACGGCGATGCCGCCAATACCACCAAAAGCAAGAAGACCCGAGACGGAAACCCCGAGCGTCTGCAGCACCATTAAGGCGGTCACCAGCCATAGCGATACGCGCAGCAGACGCGCAGTGGAACGCACGGTGGCTTTGTCGACGGATGCGCCGTCGGGGAACCGCGTCGAAATAATCTGTTCCTCAAAGCTCGCGATGAGTCTATGGAGGAACCAGGGAACTAAAAGGACCATGGCCGCGTTCAAGATCCGCGTCGCAACGGTTTGAACGGACGCCAGCGTCGGCAGCAGTGCGAATAGTAGGCTCAGGAACAGCAGCCACCAGGCCAAACGGGCCGGTGACCCTAGCGCAAGCACGAACGCATCATCCCACTGCTGTTCCGTTCGCTTCGCCAACGTTGCCAAGCGTTTGATAAGCAGGCCAACAACCCACTGACCAAGGCAAGCGAAAAGCAGCAGGCCTAGGAGTGCAACCCACTCCGAAGGTATACCGGTGCGTTCGGACCAGGCGTTAAACAAGTCGGCAAGTGCTGTAGTTAAATTCATAGTTGCAAAATTTACGCGTCGTTAAACCCAGGCTGGATTTTTGTAAAACCAAGCTGCGGTGGAAAGCACGACATTAGCGATCGTCACCCCAATCCAAACTGTTAACTTCAGCCACCGGACGACATTTTTTGCTAAGCCTGCGACGCACTTTTTTAGACTTTTTGGGACTTTGGGAAAAGGCTGCAAGGATGCGTAGATTATAACAGCGCTGTTAATGCTAAAGCAGATTCTTCGAGCTGGCCTCTAAGTACTTGAATCAACATTCTTCCCAACCGTTGCCGAAGGGGCCAGCACCTCGGGTTGAAGCTTACTGACGTAAATGCTCACTGGACAGCTTACCAAGACCTGTTAGCTTTTAGAGGAGCGAGGGTAATTGTATGACTGAATTTGTTCCGCGAATTGGAAGTTGGTACCAGGATCTGGATACGAGCGCACTTTTTGAAATCGTAGCCCACGATCGCGAGCAAGCCGCAATACAAGTACAGTACTTAGACGGAGAGATCGCCGATTTCGATCTAGAGATTTGGGCGGAGTTATCGCTCGCTGCAGCGGCGGCACCGGAAGATTGGCGCAGCGCCTTCGAGCTGGATGAAGAGAGTGAACTAGATCCAGATGCCACCTTACATCCCACGCAATGGGTAAGCCCCGTTTCAAGAATCGAGCCGGACACGATTGTCGGCATAGAGGACTATTGAACGCAGAACTTGATAGCAGAAATTGAAGCCAAAATAGACCTAGACAACTCCTAACCTAGCGCACCAACCTCCCACCCCAGGCCCGCACAGCAAGCTATAGCCAAGCCGGCGAGTTGCTCACCCACACAAAAAGCCGCTCGCTAAACGCTATTGCCTGCCACTCATCACTGTATATAATCACAGTTACTGTATATCTGAACAGGTGAGCCATGGACCGTTTAACGGCACGACAAGAGCAAGTCTTGGCGGTAGTAAAGCGACATATTGATGAACACGGCCTTCCGCCTACCAGAGCCGATATTGCGAAGGAACTCGGCTTTAGATCTGCAAACGCGGCGGAGGAGCACTTACGCGCGCTTGCTCGCAAAGGCGTTATTGAGATGGTGCCCGGCGCATCTCGCGGCATACGACTGCCGGAGGCCAGCGGCCTGCCGATTGTCGGTCGCGTTGCCGCCGGGGAACCTATTCTTGCCATCGAACATATCGAGGAACACTGCGCGGTCGATCCTTCTCTTTTTCATCCGCCCGCAGACTACCTTCTGTGTGTGAACGGTGACAGCATGATCAAGGTGGGTATTCATGATGGAGATCTTTTAGCCGTGCATAGCACACCTGTAGCCGAAAACGGCGCGATCGTAGTTGCCCGCTTGGACGATGAAGTCACAGTAAAAAGGCTAAGAAAGGGTCGTAGTAAGCAGCTGCTACAACTGCTTCCAGAAAACGATGATTTGGAGCCGATTAACGTTGACCTGAGTCAGTCGAGTTTTTCCATAGAGGGTTTGAGCGTGGGTGTTATACGGCGCTCGATTGGATAGACGCCCTATCCAACTTCGCTTCTGCCAATGCTCATCTCAAACAAACGGGCTTTGGCAAAGGGCTTTGGCAAAGTGCTATGGCAAAGGGCTATGGCAAAGGGTAAGGACAATCAACGAGCGACGACAAATAAGGCGCCAGTATAGGCTGCGGAGTCAGGCCGAACAAAAAAACTGGATGCACAAAATACCCGGACGAGCGAAATACCTGGACGCATAAAAGTCAGACCCCATCGAGTTGAATCAACTCAATATAGGTATGTGAGAGCGCTAGTGTAGAACTCTCGTAGCGCTCGCTGCTGCGTCAGCCTCCGCATCGGTATTAGCCTGATCGGCGATATGCGCTGCTGCCTGAATGCCCGCTTGTATCATCGCCTTTGCCACCTCTAAACCTTGATCCGCGATGTACATGCGTGACTCTTCAGAGAATTGGATAGTTACCAACGGCTCTCCCTGGCCTTCGTCGTCAGCTCTTTGAAGGACGATCTCGCCCTCACCTAAATCGACAATTTCCAGTAATGATGTGGACACGCAAGGCCCTCATTTGGTGTGTGAATGCCATACTAGCAGTGCGCCGAGGAAGCAAACAAGTGGTCGAAATTGACACTACAGGGCCACCCGCCTTTTCAGCGGCAGACCTCAGGCGGTTGCAGCTCGCTTACCCCGCTTTGACGCCTTCTTTGGGCTGGCCGCTTCCACCTGCCAGCGACCCGCGGAATAGTACGCTTTCCAACCGGTCGCCTTGCCGTCTTTTTCCGTCATTACGTACTGCTCCTTTGTCTTTCGACTGAAGCGTATTTGCGTTGGGTTTCCGTCATCATCTTCCGTGGGCGCACTCATCAAAAAGTCGTATTTTGGATCGATCTCTTTCTTGTGAGGTAGGATTTCCTTTACGAGTGGCGCTCGTGTCTCACGATGCTTCGGGAACTGACTTGCCGCAAGAAAAAGTCCCGCCGCGCCGTCGCGGAGAATGTAGTAATCCTCGACGTTAACGCAGGCCAGCTCCGGCATTGGAACCGGATCCATCTTGGGCGGTGCAGGTTCACCGCTGCGCAACAGCTTCCGGGTATTCTTGCACTCTGGGTTAACGCAGCCAAAATATTTCCCAAAGCGGCCCGTTTTTAACTGCATTTCGCTATCGCACTTATCGCACTCGAGCGTTGGGCCGTCGTAACCCTTAATTTTGAATTTTCCGGTCTCTATCTCGAAGGTCGCGCAGTCTGGGTTATCACCACAAACATGAAGCTTCCGCTCCTCATCAATGAGATAGCTGTCCATTGCAGTGTTACAAGTACTGCATCGGCGTTTTGATCGAAGCAAACGAGACTCCGCCTCGTCATCTGCATCCTCCCGCACCACTTCGTCACCGGGGATGAGGTTCACCGTCTCTTTGCAGCGCTCCTTCGGGGGTAGCGAGTAGCCGGAACATCCTAGGAAAACGCCCGTACTCGCCGTTCGAATCTGCATCGGCAGGCAGCAAGTCTTGCATTGGATATCCGTCATCGTAGGCGTGTTCGCCTGCATCCCATCGGGCTCAGGCGACTCGGCCTTCGCTAGGCGTGCTTTAAAGTCCTTGTAGAACTCGTCAAGCAACGTGCGCCACTCCAAATGGCCGTCGGCAACATCGTCCAGACTCTCTTCCATCGTCGCAGTAAAGCCGTAATCTAGAAGGTCGCTGAAACTAGTCTGCAAACGATCGGTGACTATCTCGCCCATCTTTTCCGCATAAAAACGCCGATTTTCTAAGCGAACATAACCACGGTCTTGAATTGTCGAAATAATAGAAGCGTAGGTAGACGGTCTGCCAATGCCGCGTTTCTCCAGCTCACTTACGAGCTTCGCTTCACCGTAGCGTGGAGGTGGTGTGGTGAAATGCTGGGAAGGATGCAGCGCCTGAAGCCGCAGCACATCCTCCGGCTGCATATCCGGTAACACCAAATCTTCACCCTTCTTACCGTGCGGCGGTTGGACTCGCGTGTAGCCATCAAAACGAATTATTCTTCCGCGCGCAAAGAGCTCATAGTCTCCTGCCGTCACGGTTATGCGCGTGGATGTGTACTCAGCGGCTGGCATTTGGCAGGCGACAAACTGACGCCAGATTAGTTCGTAAAGACGCTCCGCATCCCGCTCCATATTGTTCAGCTGCGTCTGCTGCACGTTCACATCGGACGGACGGATCGCCTCGTGAGCCTCCTGGGCGTTTTCCTTCGCCGCGTAGGTAGCAGCCGATTCTGGCAGGTAGCGCGCCGGAAAATTGTCCCCAATATAACTACGGCAAGCGGTAACAGCTTCCTGACTTAAATTGGTGGAGTCCGTACGCATGTACGTAATGTAGCCAGCCTCGTAGAGACGCTGCGCCATGGTCATAGTTTTCTTAACGCTAAAGCCCAAGCGGGTGCTTGCGGCTTGTTGCAACGTGGACGTAATAAACGGTGCAGGAGGCTTGGAACGAGTCGGCTTATCCTCGCGTTCGCTGACCTGGTAATCCGCATGGGCCAGCGCATCGCGGGCCGCCATCGCTGCTTCTTCGCCGCTGGGCCTGAATTTCTCCCCAGCACAGCTCTTCACCTCAAACCGAACAGATTCTTTTTCTTTCGTTTCTAGGTCAGCGTGAAGCTCCCAGTACTCTTCCGGAACAAACGCACGAATTTCCCGTTCGCGCTCGACCAGAAGACGAACGGCGACCGATTGAACCCGCCCGGCGGAAAGCCCCCGAGCGACCTTGGCCCACAGTAGCGGCGAAACCATATAGCCCACAACACGATCTAGGAATCGGCGTGCCTGCTGCGCATTGACGCGTGCGACGTCGATCCTAGAGGGAGCCGAGAACGCGTCTTGAATCGCCTTTTTGGTGATTTCGTTGAAAACGACCCGTTGATAGCGGTCATCGTCCCCGCCGATGGCTTCCCGTAAATGCCACGCAATCGCCTCTCCTTCGCGGTCAAGGTCCGTCGCTAGGTAAACCGTATCGGCGTTTTCTGCCAGCTTTCGTAATTCGTTTACAACCTTTTCCTTGCCCGGAAGTATTTCGTAGTTCGCCTGCCAGCCCTGCTCCGGATCGATGCCCATGCGCCGCACGAGCTGCTCTCGAGCAACCTTTGCTTTGTGTTTCGCCTTTTGAGCCGGGGTCATTTTCCGCGTTTGCGCGGCCTTTGCCGCCCGCTCTTTAGCGTCGGTCGTCTTACCGCTTCCAGCCGTAGGTAGATCTCGGATATGACCAACGCTGGACTTGACGACGAAGTCTTTGCCCAGATATTTGTTGATCGTCTTGGCTTTCGCCGGAGACTCTACGATGACCAGAGATTTACCCATATAGGTGGCTAATCCTTAAGTGAGAACACCGATCAAGCTCGTAACTTGATCTGACAGAAACAATTTCGAGCCGGGTTTCGGCATCGAAAGGAGCGCATATATAAGGTCAGCTTTCGATCCGGTCAAGGGGAAACTGCTCCTGTGGTTTCTAAAAGCTTCTTCCAAGACAACATCAGCCTAGCAACTTTTTGCACCTCCTCCGAGTCTCCGGATTCATCCCAATACGCTCCGCAGCTAGTATCGGACACGCTAACAGCTACCCAAGAGTTTGCCAGCTCAGCACAAACATTTGGCACGTCATGTCGTTTTGGTTTACTCAGCCAGCGGGGGCCGAGAATAGTACCTGATGGTTCCCCGGTGCCGATAACTCTGTTCCCGGCTCCCTCCTCTTCTACTCGATACCAAAACACCGTGTCTCTTGCTTTGGAGCGGCCTGGCTGAAGCCTCGCTCCATAAAACACCCATTGCTTTCCATCTCGGTCCGCATAGGAAGGCAAAGGGCAGTCTCGAAACTCAACAAACAACCCGGCAAGAGCGGCGGCTTCTCGCAACTGAGCTTGTTTTCTTTGGGTTTTACTTGGCCTGAACTGCCACAAAGGAGCGAGCGCTACCAAAACGATCAGGCTAACCAGCAGGTAGTTCATAGCTGCCCGCTCAATCCGAAAGCCGTTAACTGCACACACGCACGGCACCGAAGCCATTGCGTGTAGAAAAGCCGATAGGCGACAACAGTATCAGCCAGGCAGGCGCCCAGATCTAACTCGGACCTAAACGGGGGATGCTTCGCGCGCGAAACATGATCTCTAGTCGAACAGGTTATTGATTCTTGCACTGCTTTTTGTTGCTCTCGCCAGTCTTTGATGCCCTGCTAATTCTCGTTGTTGCTTCCCTAAAATCTGAGCTAAGCTCCTGCAATCGGCAACCGCTTGCTTAAACACCCGCAAAATAATCCACTCTGACGCGGTGTACCCAGCTCGACGTCAGGAATAAGGGGGTAATCGATGACGAACGAACATAACTACCAAAAGGTACTTTTAGCCGTCGATCTCAGCGAAGACTCGGACTCGGTCGCCGCTAGAACTCGCGCAGTCGCGGCGGGCAGCGATGCTGAAGTACACGTCATACACGTCATCGAACCACTCAGCTTTGCTTACGGTGGCGATATCCCAATGGATTTTTCTGGGATCCAAGAAGAGATCCATCAACAAGCACGGACGCAGCTGGACCGCTTTGCGGAGCAACACCAAATCGGCCCTGAGAATCGCCACGTGGTGCTCGGCCAACCGGAGGTGGAAATCCACGCACTAGCAGAAGAACTGAGCGCGGACCTTATTGTGGTCGGTAGCCACGGCCGCTATGGCCTGGCGCTTCTCATGGGTTCGACCGCGAATGGGGTTCTACACGGAGCGACCTGCGACGTGCTCGCCGTCAGAGTAGGCTAAGGGCGGAGAAAGCAGCTACTTCGAATTACTCGTTAACAGCAAGAAACTCAGCTAGTAGCGCACCATCGAAAGGCCAACGCAGTTCCGCCCCAGAGTCATGGCGCACAACTGGAATGAGCCAGCCATAACGGTTAAACAACTCCTCATCATCAGCTACGTCAACGCGGTCCCATCGAACAGCCGAGTTAAGCTGCTGCGCTGCACGCAGCAAAGTCTCCGCTTCCTCGCATAAATGACACTCCGTTGTTGTGTAAAGCTTTAACGGCACCTCCACGGTGAAATCTGGCACTTGAGGTCTCCAGCCTGACGATTGTCCGATCGGCACTTTACTGTATGTAGCAGATAATTTGGGAGGACACGGCGTAGAGGACAACGCCGCCAAAAAAACGCGGATCAAGTTCGCCTATGGCAAAATCGACGCTCAGCCACTGGTGCTTGTTCGCTAACCTCTTATGTCCCAGCGTTTTTCCAAAGAACTCCGACGCAAGCTGCTGACCATTTATGGTCGCAACGCGGTGAAAGAAGCCTTAGCGGACCCATCTTTAGACTGTCGGGCGCTGCATCTTGCCCACAGCAATCGGGCGAGTGCGATAGTGGACGAAATAGCTGCGCTGGCACAAAGACGTGACGTTACGATTTTGGAACACGATAGAGACGCACTGGCGCGTATTTCGCGCAACAAGAAGCAGGATCAGGGGGTAGCACTCGATGTTTACTGCCCCCGGTTGGGCACCTTGGATAACTATCTGGACACACTAGTAAAGGAACAGCCCAGCCATCTAATCGCCCTCGATGGCGTGGCGAACCCGCAGAATTTCGGTATGTGTATAAGAAGTATTACCGCCGCCGGAGCAAATGGCCTTCTCCTCGCAGCCAGTGGAAATCCGGCACTGGGCTCGCTGGTCATGAAAGCAAGTGCAGGAAGCGCGTTTAGAGCCCCTCTCCTTCGCTGTCACAGCATTTTGACGGCGCTAGACACACTTACGCAGGTGGGTTTCCAGCTCTATCGTTTGGGCGCTGCAAGCTCCCAGAATCTCATGGCAGAAAGCTTCAGTCCGGCGCCTAGGGCAATATTCGTTCTTGGCAGTGAAACGGATGGAGTGAGTCCAGAGGTGATGTCCCGTAGCGGCCACGACCTCTCAATCCCGATGGAAAACCACGTCGAGTCCTTAAACGTGGCTGTGAGCGCCAGCGTGCTTGCCTTTGAGCTTAAGCGTCGTCGCGATATGCAAACCTGAGATTTCGAAGAACGAGGACCAGCGCCCAGCGTATGCGGCGCGATGCCTAGCGAGAGAGGTACCCCATCGCCTCTTCGAGACCACCCAACGTCAGGGGGTGCATTCGCCCTTCCATCAGCTGGTGCGTAATCGCTATAGACTGGGTGTACTCCCATTCATTTTCAGGAACCGGGTTTATCCAAACCGCTTTTTCGTAGGTCTGGAGCATTCTTTTTAACCAGGTCTCTCCAGGCTCCTCATTCCAATGCTCGACGGATCCGCCCGGCTGGACGATTTCGTAGGGGGACATTGACGCATCGCCTACGATGATCAGCTTATAGTCGTGAGCGTATTTGTGCAGGATATCCATCATGTTGGTGCGTTCGTTGTGACGACGAATGTTGTTCCGCCAAACGCTCTCGTAAAAAAAGTTATGGAAGTAAAAACTTTCCATATGTTTGAACTCGGTACGCGTGGCCGAGAACAATTCCTCACACACGCGCACGTGCGGGTCCATGCTGCCACCCACATCGAAGAACAGCAGGACTTTTACCGCATTGTGCCTTTCTGGAACCATACGGATATCGAGGAGGCCCGCGTTGCGCGCGGTAGAGCGAATCGTATCGTCAAGATCGAGCTCGTCAGCAGCACCGGTTCTGGCAAACTTCCGCAGACGGCGAAGCGCCATCTTGATATTTCGAGTACCGAGTTCTACCGAGTCATCCAGGTTTTTGAAGCTCCGTTCATCCCAAACTTTGACCGCTTTTTTATTACCCCCGTTCGGTCCGACTCGAATTCCTTCCGGGTGGTAACCCTCCTGGCCAAAGGGCGAGGTACCCCCCGTACCAATCCACTTATTGCCGCCCTCATGGCGCTTCTCTTGCTCTTCAAGACGTTTCTTAAACTCTTCGATGAGTTTCTCAAGGCCGCCTAGAGACTCTATTTTCGCTTTGTCCTCATCGGACAGATTCTTGACAAATTCGCTGCGCAGCCAATCGTCCGGAATCAGCGCCTCGATAACGTCATCGAGATCCTCGAGCTCTTCGAAGTGTGCTCCGAAGGCCCGATCGAATCGATCAAAGAACTTCTCATCTTTCACTAGGCAGGTACGGCTGAAGAAGTAGAAATCCTCCGCACTACCGAAAGCGACATGCTGGGTCAGTCCTTCATACAGGTCCAACAACTCCCGTGTCGTCACGGGAATCCCCGCATCCTTGAGGCTGTGAAAAAAGTTAATCAGCATGACAGCTTCCTGCGCTTACTAATTGGTTTGGAGCTAGCGAGTCTCACGGCGGTGCATAAACGCAAGACGCTCGAGCAACTGTACGTCCTGCTCATTCTTTAAAAGCGCGCCATAAAGCGGCGGGATAGCTTTCGACTGGTCTCTGTCTCGGAGAATTTCGTCGGGGATATCATCAGCCAGAAGCAGCTTGAGCCAATCGATCAGTTCTGAGGTGGAGGGTTTCTTTTTCAGGCCCGGCACGGTGCGAAGATCGAAGAAAACCTCCAAGGCCTCCTGAACCAAGGTCTTTGAAATATCCGGGTAGTGCACGTCCACAATCTGACGCATCGTGTCGCGGTCTGGGAAATTGATGAAGTGGAAGAAACAGCGGCGAAGAAATGCGTCCGGGAGTTCCTTCTCATTGTTACTGGTAATGATGATGACCGGGCGTTGCTTGGCTTTTACGGTCTCGCCCGTTTCATAGACGAAGAACTCCATACGATCGAGTTCAACAAGCAGGTCATTGGGAAACTCGATATCCGCTTTATCGACTTCATCGATCAACAGGACCACTTGCTCTTCTGCAGTAAAGGCCTCCCAGAGCTTGCCCTTCTTAATGTAGTTGCGAACGTCGTGAACTTTGTCCTCACCGAGCTGAGAGTCCCGGAGCCTCGAAACCGCATCGTACTCATACAATCCCTGCTGCGCTTTGGTCGTGGACTTTATGTGCCACTGAAACAACGGCATCTCCAAGCCGGATGCCACTTCTTCTGCCAACATGGTTTTGCCTGTACCGGGTTCGCCCTTGATAAGCAGCGGCCGTTGCAGCGTTACGGCCGCATTAACGGCCATCCGCAGGTCATCTGTCGCAACGTAGCGATCGGTGCCTTCGAATTTCATCGATATATTTCCTTTTGATTTTGAACCCGCTGTTTTTACTCAGCTCGCGTTTGAGAGCTTGGAACCAGCGAATGGAATTTGCGTGTGCGAGATGCGCGGCACAGGGTACATAAGGTCTTGGTGGACGAGCAAGACGGATCCTAGGCGCTTCCTTGCTTCGAAAGATCATCTTTTATCTGCGCTAGGTGGCCAAGCCTATCGTGAGCCGCGCTAGGATTCCGCCCTACGCGGCCGCAAAAGAACACAACTCAGCAGTCCCAACACAACTGCAAAGCCAGTGAAAAGCAGCAGTGGCTTTAAGGCATGCTCAGCCATATCCGGTCCGGCTTCGGCTCCATGGGTCAGAAACTGAAATGCAGCGACTATAAGGGCGGGCGCGAGGGTGTCAGCGCCAGGCTCGATCAAGGCTGGCGTCAGTAAAACGGCCGCAATCGGCAGGCTCAGCAACAGACGCAGGCGCAGACTACTCCCACGAAGAACCCAAAGATTTAATAGGCCGATCGCTACAACAGCCGAACCGCTGTAGACCCATAGCGCGAGCTGGTAACTCTCTTCAGTAAGCATCAGCCACCTTCGCTCAACTGCCCACGCGGCTCTTCCGATGGTCGCTCAGACGCGGGGTCGGGTTGCTTGGGCATTTGTAAATAGTAACCATCTGCCTGCAAACGTTCTCGCACGTCCTGTGGATCCGCATTTGCCAAAGTTCGAGCCTGGTCGAGAACGAAGGACAGCGCGGGCTGCGGTGCTCCAAAGCTTTTCAGAAGGGCCTCGGGCACGCGACTCAGACCATCGGTTTTCGCAACGTACAAATACATACCTTCTTTGCGAGGGCTCCGAAAAACCTCACAGAGCACACCTTTGTCGGAACACTCTTTCACGCTGCTCGCAACGCTGTATAAACTGCTCATCGAATCAACCTCTTTATAGCTGCTCGTCATAGCTGCTCGTCATAGCTGCTCGTCGCCAACACGAGCTAGGTACTGTTGCAACGGCTCAACGACCACTTCGTGGCGCCAGCCCTTCCATCGCTCCGCGTGCTCGTGCAGCACACCCTGCCCCTGCATACGTAGCAACAGCTCCAAATCGGCGGATGCCATTGCTAGTTCGGGGGCGATGTGTTGCTGCTCGCAGAGCCTTCGAAGCTCAACTTTCAGCGACTTGAGCAACGCTCGCTCTCCCGGGGCTAACGGCGATGGGCCTTGCGCGGGGAGTTCTGCATCGGTCGCGGTTCGAGCTGCATCGACAAACGCCAGTAGGGCTGAGCCTTGCTTGCGTAGTGTAGAGTCGGGCATTAGCTGCAGCGCTGCAAGCTCTTCCAGGTGTCGAGGCATTGCGACTGCAATGGCAACACAGGCGCGATCTTCTAAGACCCATCCGCGAGGTTTGTCTAACTGTTGTGCCCTTTTTTCCCGCCACTCGTACAGTGAGCGGAGTACCTTGAGTTGCCGTCGGTCTAGCTTTCCGCTTCCTTTAACACGACGAAAGCCTTCCCGTTCCCTTTGCAAAAGCTCGGCGGAGGCACGCTCTCCTTCCTCTAAAAACCACGACATTCGCTCCCGACCTGCCTTATTGGACAACCAGGACCAAATCGGCAGCAAATGAAGAACATCCTGGGCTGCGTAATGACACTGAGACTCGCTCAATGGCCGTGCGAGCCAGTTGGAACGGGTTTCGCCCTTATCCAAATGCACCCCAAGGGCACGCTCAACCAGCGTTCGGTAGCCAACTCCGTAACCTTCACCCACGAGCGCTGCAACACGCTGCGTATCGACAAGCGGTGCTGGCAAAACACCCAGCCAGTGGCGGAACACCTCTAGATCTTCGCTGCAGGAGTGCAATACCTTGAGCTGAGACTGGTTTTCGAGAAACTCCCGCAGTGATCCTAAATCAGAAATCGCAAGTGGATCTATCAACCAAGCTTTGTCGGCATTTCCGATTTGTAAAAGAGCAACCTGAGGAAAAAATGTATTGCGGCGCATGAACTCCGTATCGATGGCGATTTCCGCGTCCTTCTCAAGCTCCGCCAACGCTTTTAGAAGAACTTGGTCGCTTTGCACCAGCTCCCAACTCACGACGACTGGACCGGTTGGCGACCCGATAGCGCATGCGCTAGGGTGCTTCCATCGACGTATTCGAGTTCTCCGCCTAGCGGGACGCCGTGGGCGATTCGCGAGATTTTTTTCACCAGCGGCGTTAGTAGCTGCATTAAATAGTAAGCAGTCGCCTCGCCTTCTACGGTGGGATTGGTTGCGAGAATCACCTCTTCTAGGGCCTGCTCTCGGACGAGCTTCTCAAGCTCCAGCAACCCTATTTCCTCCGGTCCAATACCATCAATCGGAGACAGCCGTCCCATAAGAACAAAGTACCGACCTCGATAACCGCCGGTTTGTTCAATCGCCAAAATATCACCGGGATTCTCGACAACGCACAACAGGGACGAATCTCTACGGGAATCGGAACAAATCTCGCAAAGCTCTCTTTCCGTCAGATTCCTGCAACGCTTGCAGCGCCCGATCTTTTCAACCGCGTTCGCTAGAGAGTGGCTTAGTGTTGAAGCTCCTTCTCGATCCCGTTCCAGCAGATGAAGCGCAATGCGCTGGGCAGATTTAGGACCGACACCTGGAAGCACGCGAAGCGCGTCGATAAGATCGTCTAATGCGGGGCTGAAGCGAGTCACGGAGTAATCGGGTGCTTAAGATGCTTAGGTGAACGGAAACTTGAAGCCCGGTGGTAGAGGAATTCCGCCAGCAACATCCTTCATTGCCTCGCGATTCGCGGCCTCGACTTTGCGGACCGCATCGTTCACGGCTGCTGCTAGTAAATCCTCCAGCATCTCTTTTTCTTCATCAAGAACGCTCTTATCGATACTCACGGCGCTGACGTCATGACGACCGTTCATAGTCACCGTTACCATTCCGGCGCCAGCTTCTCCTACAACCTGCCGCTGTGCTATTTCCTCCTGTGCTTTTTGCAGATCCGCTTGCATCTTTTGTGCTTGCTGCATGAGATCGCTCATTGAGCCTTTCATTTTTTTGTCCTCAAAACATCTGGCAAACGTGGGCGCTTCTAGTGTCGATCAACAGTGACGGAGCCGGTGACGAGAGTTCCTTCAAACTCCGACAATAGCTGGGCCACGCGAGGGTCTGACTCTATTTCGCGTTCGGCCGCAGCCAGCCTCTCTTCCGTTAAACGCTGCGTGCGTGCTGCGGGGGTCTCATCACTGACCACACCGACTGAGATGTGAATCTTTATTGACTCCTCAAGAAGTTGGGACAGCGCAGCCGCTAACTGCTCCGTGTGTCGGTCGCTGAATAATTGAGCGTGCCGTTCATCTAAACGCAAGTTCCACTCGGCGCCCTCACGGCTTTGAAGGACGCAATGGGACGCGATGCTGGCAACGCTTCCACGCAGGGACAATGCATCCAGCACTTCGTGCCACTCGCTCACTCCCACAGACTTTTCGGCAGCCGTTTTCCTTAGTGCGGACGTTTCCGTACGTGCACTGCTGCGTTCGGCTCGAGCGGCGTCTGGCGATGCGCGGGCCGCCGAAGGCGGCTCAGACTTTTTTCCGCGACTGATCTCCCCTGGCTCTGGATCAGCAAGAGCAACCGGCTCGCGAGTGGCTGCCTTATCTAATCGGGCTGAACTTACCGTTCCGCTGTCGCTCTCGACAGGGCTATTTTCTCCCACGGATGATGTTTCTGCATCCTTGGACGATGCGGTCGGCACGGCGGCAAATGCGGATGCATCCATAGCGGTATCGAGTACCGCAACAGGTCGAAACGCGTGCAGTCGCAGAAGCAGCATTTCGAAGGCTGCCTTCGGATCGGCAGCACCTAGCACCATGCTGCGTTCGCGTTGTGCCAGCTCATAAAACAACTGCACGTCTTCGGCGGTGAGTTGTCGCGCCAACGCGACTATCGTTTTTGCATCGGACTGAGATTTGTCTAGCGCCTCCGGCAACGCTTGGCTAACAGCACAGCGGTGGAGGATGCTGCAGAGTTCATCGACAGCAGCGACGAAGTTAACGCCCAGCTCTGCCATAGACGCACTAAGGCGCAATAGCTCTTGCATGTCGCCCCGATTGAGCGCATCGAGTAAGGAATGAATATGGCTACGATCAACCGTTCCGAGGAGTTCGTTTACGGAGCTTTCCTCAAGTGATCCGCCACCGAAGGCGATCGCTTGATCTGTAAGACTCAGCGCATCTCTCATGCTCCCATCAGCGGCACGCCCTAACTGCCACAGCGCTGCGTCATCGTAGGGTATATTTTCCGCATCAAGGACTTTGCCTAGATGATCAACGACACGCTCAGCGGACATATTCTTGAGGCTAAACTGCAAGCAGCGGGAGAGCACGGTAGCAGGCAGCTTTTGAGGGTCGGTTGTCGCAAGCAAGAATTTAACGTGTGCTGGGGGTTCCTCAAGGGTTTTTAACAGCGCGTTAAAAGAGTGGCTGGACAACATGTGCACTTCGTCGATCAAGTAGACCTTAAAACGAGAGCGAGTCGGCGCATACTGTACGTTTTCTAAGAGCTCCCGCGTGTCTTCCACTTTCGTTCGCGAGGCTGCATCAACTTCAATCAGGTCAACGCTGCGCCCCTCATCAATCTCGACACAAGTTGAACAGCTCGGGCATGGATTTGCTGTGACACCCTGCTCACAATTAAGCGCTTTCGCCAAAATTCGGGCAATCGTAGTTTTGCCCACGCCGCGCGTACCGGTAAACAAATACGCGTGATGAAGCCGGTCGCTAGACAGCGCGTGTCGAAGAGCTTGAACCACATGGTCCTGACCGACTAAATCGTCGAAGACCTTTGGACGCCACTTTCGCGCCAGCACCTGGTAAGACATTTTCGCTCGTTACAACGCTTTACTTTTCAAATTTTACGCATTTAAAACAGAGGCTTAGATATAAAACGGTTCTGAGCCGTGCCTGCCTGGGGAAGAGCGCAGGAAACTGGAAGCGGCTCGGACAGCCACACCTCGGCACATGCGACAGCAGCTACCGTTGCTCCCTTCCGGGCCTGGCGGGGTTTACTACCTAGCATTGCGAGGGGACCGCCCGAGCCACCCTGACACACCCACATTTGGGGGTCGCCATTGTCACTAATTGGGGAGACCACAGCAAGCAGGGTGTGCAGTGGCGGCGAACAAAGGTGAGCGCCACAACCTTAAACCAAGAGTGCCCCTTTAACATCCAACCTGAGACAGCGCTCGTATATGTTACGACTATTAACATTAATGTTATACTTATTAACATTACTCCAGTGGGCACTGATCTCATGAATAGGAAATCAACCAAAGCTCGTGTTGTAACTACCGCAATCGCCGTCGCGATCGCTAGTGCTACTACGTTTGCGATCAGCGCAGCACTGCATGCGCGGGTTGCAAATGCAGACCGAAACGCCGGCGTACATGCAATGCCTGTTTCTCACGACCGCTTCGAGCTCCAAAGTGGCTATCAGCGAGAGCATCGGTATCTGGGCTTGATACAGGCCGCTACCCGCAGCTTCGTCGGCTTCGAAGTACCCGGGGCACTTGAACAAATCCACGTGCGAGAGGGACAGCGGGTCGATGCAGGAACTGCCCTAGCGACCCTCAATAGCGATGCGCTCTCTGCGCGTCAAGCGGCTGCAGCAGCGACGGTTGAACAGGTGGCAGCCGAGCTCGAGCTGGCTCGGGCACGTACCGTTCGACAAGCACCCCTAAGAGACACCGGTGCTATTTCAGCGCAAAGCTTTGACGATACACGGCTGGCGGAAAAAGCCTTGGTTTCGGCTCTTGCCTCTGCGCGCGCGAACCTACGAACGATTGATATCGAGCTAGAAAAGAGCGTGCTCCGAGCACCCTACGCTGCCATCGTCGGAAGACAGCTGCTGGACCGGGGAGCTGTTACGCAACCGGGCTCACCGGTGTTTTCTCTTGTCTCAACTGCGGAAAGAGAAGCCCACATCGGAATCGCCATCGAGAAGGCAGACAACCTGGTGATCGGAGAGTCTTATCCGCTCCGACTCAGAGGCGATATCGTTTCTGCCCAACTTCGAGCGGTGAGACCCGATGTCAATCCGATCACCATGACTACGGTCGCAATCTTTGATCTACCTTCTGGATTAAACGCCTTTGACGGTGAACCGGTGGCGGTGGGTCTTCCACAAGAGGAGACCGAAATTGGCGGATGGGTCCCCCTATCTGCGCTCATAGAAGGCGATAGAGGCGTTTGGAGCGCATTGGCAATCCGCGAAAGTGACGAAGGCACTTATACGGAGAGAGCCGCCGTTGAAGTGATGCACGTTGCTGAAGATCAAGCCTATGTGCGAGGCACACTCGTCGATGGTGATCTCATAGTCGCCGACGGTGTTCACCGGATTGCGCCAGGTACACTGGTCTCGATCAACTCGAGTCACAAGGATGATCGAAAAGCTCAAATTGCGAGGCTAACGCCGTGATCGCACAAACGCTTTACGACAATAGCCGCTACCTCTGGCTTACGATCCTTGTCGTCGTACTGGTTGGCGCGGCGAGCCTTAAATCCTTAGGTCGTCAGGAAGATCCGACCGTAACCAACTATGTAGCGAATATCACGACTCTATTTCCAGGTGCGGAACCGATTCGTGTCGAAACACTGCTTACGAAGCCTCTGGAAGAGGAAATTCGTACGATTCCGGAAGTCAAAGAAGTCCGATCTACCTCTGGAGTAAGCGTCTCTAAAGTCGTGGTCGAGTTGTATGACACGCTCTCCGATACAGAAATCGAGCGAACCTGGTCCGAGGTCAGAGATGCGGCTGACCGGGCGAAGAAAGCCATGCCTCCAGGCGTTCTAGAACCAGGATTTGACACGGAACGCTTGGTGGCGCCCGCACGCATAGTAGCGGTTAGCAACGAGCCGGGCTTTGCCGCCTCGGTGCCTTTGTTGAGCCGAGTCGCCAGTGATCTAGCAGAGCGTGCACGAAACTTTCCCGGCGTTCGTAGGGTCGAGCTGTTCGGCGAAGCGGAAGAAGAAATACGCGTAGAAATCGACGAGCGTGCGATGCTAGCGCGTGGTATCAGCGTGGATGAAGTCACCCGTGCGCTGCGTGGAGCAGATCCTCGCCTCTCCTCCGGCAAAGCGAGCGGGAGAACGAACGACTTACTCATCGAGATCGCAGGCGAATTCGACTCCGTCGAGCGTGTGGCTTCGGTGATCGTACGCACCGACCCCTTGGGCAACGCGGTACAAGTTGGAGATCTTGCGGAAGTTTACCGAGCTGAGCAAACGCCACCTAGCGCCGCTGCCCTCGCCAATGGGGAGCGGGGGATTATCCTCGGCGTAGCCATGAACGAAGGCCTTCAGGTCGATCAATGGGCACGAGAATTCGACCGCTTTCTCGACGAATATAGAGCCAGTGCACCTAGAGGAATCCTGGTTGAGACAACTTACGATCAAGCCGAATACACCCGTGATCGTCTGCAAGATGTGATGGTGAATTTGGCGATTGGTGTAGTGCTTGTTCTGCTCGTTTTGCTTTTTACCCTGGGCATCAGGGCCGCCGCGGTCGTTGCCGTGATTTTGCCGCTGTGTTCCTTGGTATCGATCGTACTGATGCAGCTAATTGGTTTGCCGATCCACCAGATGTCACTAACCGGGCTTGTGGTGGCGTTGGGACTCTTAGTCGACGGTTCCATCGTAATGACCGATGAGGTGAGAAAACGACTCCTGGAAGGGTCTTCGCCGACTGAAGCTATTAGCGGTGCGGTAACCCGTCTTCGAGTGCCTCTTCTGTCGTCCACTGCAACCACTATTCTTGCGTTCATTCCGATGGTGCTCCTACCAGGAGCGGCAGGCGACTTTCTTGGCTCCATTGCGAAAGCCGTGGTCATTATGCTTGGCTCATCTTTTGTGCTGGCGCTGGTGATTACGCCCGTACTGGCGGCACGCTTGCTACCGACCGGGATGCAAACGCACCATCGCTGGTGGGAGACTGGCGTCAACAGCGGACGAGCAGGCCGACTATTGGAGCGCGCTTTGCAGTGGTCCATCAGCAACCCCCTGGCGGCGGTGGCCCTATCTCTGGCCCTGCCCTTGGCGGGATTTCTTTCTTTTCCAACGCTGACGGCGCAGTTTTTCCCCGGCACAGACCGAGACCAGATCGTTATCAAAGTCGAGCTCCCTCCGGGCCGTTCTATCTATGACACGATGAGTCTCGTTGAGTCCTTGGATGAAAGACTGCACACGGAACCGCTTGTGCGGCGTACCGATTGGACCATAGGCGAATCTCCACCGCAGTTTTACTACAACATCATCCGCTCCCGCGAAGGCATCGCGACCTTTGCGCAGGCGATGGTGCTGACACGAGACGCTGGCAAAACCGATGATTTAATCCGACAGCTGCAGCGGCAACTGGACCAGGAATACCCGCAGGCTCGGGTACTTGTCCTAGGCATCGAACAAGGGCCTCCGGTCAGCGCACCGCTTGAAATCGAGCTGTTCGGGGATGATCTAGATACGCTGCGCAGCTTGGGTGAACAGTTCAGGCTTCGTATGGAGCGGGTCGCGGACATTACCCACAGCACGACCAGCCTAGTCGCCGGCGCGCCCAAGTTAGTGTTTAAGTTAGACGAGCAGCGCCTTCGCATGGCGGGCTTAGATCTATCAACGGTAGCGAGTAGCCTCGATGCGTCTCTGCGCGGTCGCACCGGTGGAGAAATCATCGAAGGCAACGAGCGCATGCCGGTACGTGCACGCCTCCGCGAAAGCGACTGGGCGAGCCCGGAGCAAATCTCTAGCATTCGCCTCCCTCTTACCAAGGCGGTAGGTGATGAACGGGCCTTGCAGAGCGTTAGCTTATCTACCTTCGGCGAGTTCGAGTTGGAACCCTCAAGCAGCCCAATTTCGCGAAAAGACGGTAATCGGTTGAACTTAATACAGGGCTTCGTCACTCGGGGCGTGCTCGCAGAGGAAGCACTGAAAGAACTGAAATCGATCCTTGAAGACGATCCAGTCGAGCTACCGGCGGGCTACTATTTCCAGTACGGCGGTAATTCGGACGCCCGCGCATCCGTCGTCCAGAATATCATCGCTCCGATGGGTATGATCGTCGCAGCGCTGCTCGCCACGATCGTTCTGACTTTTAACTCCTGGCGTCTGTCGGCAATCGCCTTTTCGGTATTTGCGATGTCGATGGGCCTCAGTCTTCTGGCTCTCGCGGTGTTCCGCTATCCCTTTGGTGTCCAAGGGCTGATTGGGGTGATCGGTTCGATCGGCGTGTCGATCAATGCTGCGATTATCATTATGACTGCACTGCAGTTAGATAAAGGTGCGATGCGCGGCGATATAGACGCGGTTTGCGCGGTGATAATGGATTCCAGTCGACACATCGTGTCCACGACCATCACCACCTTTGGCGGTTTTTTGCCGCTAATCTTAGACGGCGGTCAATTTTGGCCCCCCTTCGCGATGGCTATAGCCGGTGGTGTGTTGCTGTCTACCGTTGTATCTTTCTTTTACGTGCCACCGATGTTCATGCTTGTGTACACACGGCGCCACAAACGCATGCGGCTACCGATCAATAAAAACGATAACAAACCCGCTATGGTTACCTAAGAAATGGGCGTCTCTAGTCTAAAGACCTACCATCACGGCGATCTCAAAAACGCCCTTATCATCGCGGGTGCTGAGCTCATAGAAACCTCCGGGTCCTTGAATTTCACGATGGCGGACGCGGCCCGTATGGCAGGTGTCAGCAACGCGGCCCCTTACAGGCACTTCCGCGATAGAGACGCGCTGCTCGAGGCGGTTTGCCAGCTTGCGTTTTATGGCTTAGGCATCGCCGCGAGTACCGCGGCCTCTCCCTATCAGCGCGGCTCGATCGAACGTATCCATGCGATTGGAGGTGCTTACCTTCACTACGTAACTGAAAAAGCGGCGTTTTACGATCTCATGTGGGGAGACATGGGCGCCCGCGCTTTGGACTCAGACAGCTTTGACGAAAAAGCATCGGGTTTTTTCCTACTAATCGACGCGGTCGAGTCGTATCTAGCGGCGGAAGCGATCAACCAAGCCGATGTGATGGATGTTTCCGTAAAGCTATGGTCGATGGTGCATGGACTCAGCTCGATCAAAATGAGCGGTAAGCTCACCCACTTTCACCCAACAGCTGATGTCCCAGAGATGCTGGTTAGCGCTACTCACACTTACATGGCGGGCCTTCGGAGCGAAGCTAGACGCTAGCAAGGTTTTTCCGTCATCAACCACTGGCAGATGAGGCCTGCAGCGATAATAATGACTGAATGCAGCGGCCGCTTCCCCTTCTGATTTTACCTATCCTGCTGAGCGCAAGCCTCGTGGTGTCGGCGGCCGCCCCTGCTCTCTCTAGCCTCCAGGTAGTCCGCGAGGCCTTTGTGGTCAGAGAGTTTGAAAACATCGAACTACCGCAGAGTTCGGTCAGAGCAGTCCACGTGTGCTCCGACGGTTACTTGTGGGCCGGCACTCGCGAAGGATTGGTTCAATACAAATACGGTCAGCAGTTTGTTTGGCAACAGACCATAGACGGGGTCGCCGGCTTACCCTCCGGCATGGTCAATACGATCTACGAAGACGATGATGCTATTTGGGTTGGAACCGCCAGAGGGGTAGGCGTAATGGGAGGCGACGACGAAGGCTTTCGCATCGTCATCCAGTCCCCTGCCAGTCGCGGTGCGCAGCTGGATATCGTTGAGATAGTGCCCGTGAACGGCCAACTATACGCAGTGAGCACGAACGGTGAGATTCTCAGACTCTCTCAACAAGGGGCCACTTCGATCGACATGCAGTCGAGTGAAGGGGAGGCGCTGAGTCTTGCCCAGGCATTTGTGACATCGGCGGCGGCTCACAACGGTGACTTACTCTTGGGTACGAGCTCTGAAGGAGCCTTTCGTTTCCGTCTTCAAGATGAGCTGGCGATATTGGAAGAGGTCTACGATGGAATTGGATCGATCGTAAAGCTAACCGTTAGCGACGACCGGCTTGTGTATCTAGACCGGGATGAAGGTCTACGGTGGCAGAGCGTGACTGACCTTAGCGAATCGGGCGTGAACAACCCACTGGTCGGCGGCAGTCACAGTTACTTTCGCTCGATGGATGCGGTATCGGAACGTAACGCTTGGTTCGGAGCGGGGTCCAGCGTCGTTCGTGTGCGCGGAGATCACACTGATGTAGTACGGCTCCCGGGACGCGGTAACCAGGTCCGCTCCATTAGTGTAGACCGCGCTGGAAACATATGGATTGGCACCTACTACGGTCTTTTTTACGCCCTAGATTCCGAATTCGAAGTATTGCGCACACCCTCTGTGGACGACACCGCGACGATCGCTGCGCTCGCGCACGCCAATGATCGCTTATACGTGGGCGGTGAAGACCTCTGGTACAGCGATACGGAACGCAGCGCCTTCAGGCCGCTGCGAAAAGCCGATGGGGATCCGATTCCTGGACTTCGCGTCGATGCGCAACTCGGCTCCCGCGATCCTGTTACCGCCCTGGCTGCCACTAGCGACACGCTCTTGGTAGGTTACTTTGCCGGCGGCCTGGACATCGTCGATCTAGAGAACATGATCGCTACCCCAGTGCTCGAAAGCGTTGACCAAGACTTCGTCAATATCGGCGTGAGCTCTTTCGCAAAAGCAGGTACCGACCGATGGCTCGCGTCAATGTTCGGCTATGGCCTGGTAGAACTTCGTTTGATGCGCGAGGAAGGGAAGCAAAACTACGATCTGCGTCTACTTGAACCACACACGGGACTGATCGGTATTCATCGGATTGCCGAAAACCGCTTTCTCGCGGTTGGGCAACAGAATTTGCTATTGGTGCAGTTCGATGAAAAAGGACAGTTCAGTTCCCAGGAATTTACTCCGCACCCTCCAGGTCTTGTGTTTGCAGTTGCCGCTGATGGTCGCGGTGGCCTGTATCTGGGTGTTGAGAACAGCGGCATTCTTCATTTAACGAAGGCCATGATCGACGCGACTCAATTTGAACCGAAAGCTTTGCCCGGTGTTTTGGAAACCATCGGCAATAGAACGGTCTGGCACTTGGAATTAGATCCAGACGATACGCTTTGGGCTACGAGCAACAACGGCGTTTATGTTTTCGATTTAGCCACCCAAGAGCTGGTCAGCCATATTACGCAAAAACATGGACTGCCAGCGAACGAATTTGAGTACGGACCCCACGCATCACTGCGGCTTCCATCCGGCGAGAAACTCTTTGTTTCTTCCCGAGGGACAGTTGGCTTTCACGCCCCGCCGCAGCGTGGACAAAAACCGATTGAGCTGATGTGGAGCGATATCTCCGTTGATCGAATATCAGTGGTCGCGGGACTCAGAACCGGCAACCCCGCTCGTATCGAGCTACCCTTTTCTGCGGTTAGCGACAGTGTTTTAAGCATTGAGTACGGATACCTGGACCACATAAGCGCGATCGATGCGGTATATGGGATGCGCATTAAAGGCAGCGAAGATTGGATACCCGGTGGTCGCCCCATGGTCAACATATCCGGCCAGCAAGAATGGGGTCTTGTTGGAATGGAAATAGCCATGCTCAACAAAAGCGGGGAGTTGATCTCCGACCCGCTAGCCCTGGAGATTGAAATCTCGCCCCCTTGGTACATGCTGTGGAAAATTGATACTCGCGTGGCCTTTCCGCTTACGGTGGCAATCTCTCTCTTGGTTTGGGCTATCCAGTACCGAGCCCGCTTACTGAGATTTGCCGCGGTAGAAGAAGCTGAGCGGCGGAGAGAATTGATGGAAGCTGAAATGCGTGGACGGCTGAGCGAGAAAGAAATCCTGCTGCGCGAAATTCATCATCGAGTGGGCAATATTCTCAGCAGCTTCGCTTCTAACGTACGAGTGATGCAGCGCAGCGCCCAAAGCGAAGAAACACGCTCCACGCTCGATCAGCTTAATGCACGACTGAAGGTTCAGTCAGCCGTTCACAGCTTGTTGCAACGATCCGACAGTACAGCTATCAACGTCGGAAACATGATCCGCCAAGTTGGCGCCGGCGTGCGAGATTTGTTTGGCAATAAGCGGCAGGCAAACATCAGCTTACATTTTGATGACGTGTTTATGACCTACTCGAAGGCTCAGTATCTTGGCCTAATCGTCAACGAATTATTAACCAATACCTATAAGCATTTCGAAAAGCTGGATGAAGAAATCAAAATTGAGGTTCGTATCGAGCACACGGAAGAAGGGGACGCACGCTTTTACTACCAAGATAACGGCCCAGGTATCGATGAATCTGCAATCGAAATCGCACTCCAGCCGCGTGGTCGCTCCGGTCCGGTCGGTGGCCTAGAACAAGTTGTGGCGCTGGCGCGAGAGTTGAAAGGTCACCCCATCATCGTGACCCGAGGTGGTATGAGCTTCGCTTTCTCGATACCTGCAAAACTCATTCAGCAAAAACCCTTGCCTTTGCAAAAAATCGAAGCCTAGGCATCGAGAACAGTAGCTACTATCCTACCTGGTATTATCCAATCTTGGCGGGGGAGTCATCGTGCGGCTGTAAAGAGTCGTGCACTGTTGGCTCGGCTACCTGATCCAGTCGCTGCAAGTGACGGCGGATCACGGCTATTTCTCGTTCCGGATTGTTGATGTAGCGTCGATACCGGTATCCAATCCGCTTTCTCTCAAAGTGTTCCGCCCTTCTCTCTCGGGCAGGAATATGCAGGCAATTCATCTTCAGCCACCAAACCTCTTGAGAGCTTGAGGTTTTCAGCACGGCTGGATCGTGTTCTCCGTTTAGCTCTTGCGCCCAACAGGCGCGAATCAGCTCCGGCGCCTTTACGTCGATTGAGCGGCACTTATCGCAGGAGGCTGGATAAATGGCGCGCAAGCGCGAAGCAACCGATGCACTAAATATATGGCCGCGATCACACTGCCAAAACAAAATTTCGCTGGACCCTTTGCGAACTCGCAAGGCTGTGTCCGGAGGATTTAGCGTTGGATGAAGTTGAGCCGCGAGTTCGGGGGCGCTGAAAGCGATCGCCTTACACTGTTGACAACTCGCCGGATGTCGCGCTGCGCTCGTGCGATGACAGATCGGCGAAGACCAGCTGTGTCCGTTCTCGCAGGTCCAGTGTGCTATTCGTTGACTACCAGGCGCGAATTCCTCCGGACCACGAGGATTGCGTTCGTAGTCCCACTGAGCTGCAATTTCTGGAAAAGCGTCGACTAGGGTCACACCAGCGTCGCGCTTGCCGGCTATGTTCCAAGGGGTCACGCCCTGGCGACGACACTCCTGACACTGGTGACCTGTTGCCAGTACACGATAGGGAGGACGTTGGAAATCGCAGCCATTATTGCAGTGCTCACACCGCCACCACACTCGCTCACGGCTGTAGGCAGATATGTCCCATGGGGAAGCTTCATTCTTGGTCGACCAGTACTGAACGATCCCTGGCATTCGCACGGCGATACTGACAGCACAAATCGGGCAGCCGCGGCTTCGGTTATGTGATGCGCGCGTTTCCTGGTACTCATGGCCGTGCTCGCACCGCCAAGTGCACATTTCATTTGATGATTCATCTAGCTCATCGAAGCCGAGGCCACTTTGACAGGAGACAAAGAGCTCAGCCAGTTCATCGTAACTAAACTCACGGTGTCTCGGCGGCGGCGCGATACCCTCAGGCGCCGGATGCTTTCGTCGTCCACGGGTCTTCTTCGTTACCATCTATATGAATCCCTTTCCCACTCACTCACAGCGAGTTCGACTGCAACGCGACTTGAAAATCCGGTCATCGCGCAGTCTGCAGTCAGCACCGGTGCTATAAAGCCGTTCGATCGCTGTAAAAATTATTTCTTTCTTTTGCTTTATTGGCTCTTTGCTAATTACCCTGCTGACTGAAATGTAGCTGTTTAGGTTGCGCATATCTTTGCGCTCTAGTTTGTAATCCGAAATTTGTACTCTGAATTGCGCCTATTTTGACGCTTTCTTTGAGTCTTTTACCTCGCGCTTCTTAACGCGCTTCTCGGGTGCTAACTACCCTAGCTTGTACCCACAAACTTTGTTTCTAGCGCTATTAATAGAATCGCGCCAGAGGCTGGCTCCATGAGGGTGCCTTTTTGTATGCTCTGACCTGCTAGAAGTCAATGAAAAAGGCGTAAAAGACACAATATATGGGATTCTATCGTCAAACACCGCCCGAATATCGCGCGTTGGTCGTCGAAAACGAGAGGGAGTTTCGCAACGACCTGGTTTACACCGTCGAGTCGATGGACATCGGTATAAGTGTCGTTGCTGAGGCATCGGACTTTGACGATGCGCTGAGCGCCTTAGAAACCGAAGACATAGACCTGTTAATCACCGATATTAACCTGACCGATGAACCTCGATTTGTTGTCGGAGAAGATGACGGGACGGCCCTTGCGAGTATCGCTCACGAGCGCTACGACATTCCTGCGATCTTTTTAACAGCGTTCGCCGAATACGACCCAGCGGTAGTCGCCAAAGCAACGGAGAGTGAGCCCATCGGCTTCATTCAAAAGCACGGTGGCTCTGTCGGGATTCAAATACAACAATTGATTCGACTCGCCCTACGTCGAATGGAGCTCGTGCGCCGAGAGCGGGAGGGACGGCTCCAACTAGAGGCTGTTTTTCAACGCATTGGCGAGGCTCTGATTTTTGTCGACAGCGACGGCTACATAATCGACTTTAACGAAGGAGCGTGCGAACTCCTTGCCTACAACCCGGACGCGCTTATTGATCAGCACTGGGAAGATGCTGTTAGCATCGACACTACAGACCCAACGCAGCTCGCCAGCCTGAAACGGTTGATAGAGCAGTGTGAGAACGCGCGACTCCCATCCATTGCTCTGCGGACCCAAACCGGCGGCTCTGTTCTTTGTAGTTTGCAGCTGCTGTCTGTGGAGCATCGCCGAGAACCGTGCATATTGCTCCTGCTAAGCGAGCTGAGCAGCGATACGCAGGCACCGAGAATAGAAAACGTGGCCGTCGGCGCCAGCTTCCTCGCGATCGGCTTGAGCTGTAACAGGCTTCAGCGCGATTTCGACGCGAACCTATTGCGTTTAGCCATGCTCGATTTGCGAGCGAATACAATCGCTCGCTGCCGGCCGGGTGATGTTGTGCTACGGCCACAAAATGCGACGCTCGGAGTCGTCATGCCAAGCACAGATGAGGGTACGGCTTTTGTGTTAGCAAGGACTTTATTGGATACGGTGCACCAGGACATCCAAGCGAGGCTTCCGACCGTGGATATTCGCGGCGGACTCTCGTTTCGCGCTGCGCACAAGTCGGAGAACGCCACTGTTGCTGGGGCTATAGACGCTTTGGATCGAGCCCAGCATGGTTCTCGAGAACGCGTGCTCACCGCGACGGGGAGCTTTACACCGCGGGACATCAATGCGAAAGATCCTATTGATACGGAAACACAAACGATACGACAGACTCGCTTAGACGTCGGATTCCAGTTTGCGTCACAGCTTCTCGATATTGCTCCGGACCGCATTAGCGGCTATGAAAGCTTGATTGAGGAGATAGATCAGTGCGCGTTCAAGAGTGGAATGACCCTGGCCTACGGTCTGGCGGCCAGAAGTCCCGAAGGAATCTTAGATTGGCACGAAGTGCGTACGCGAGCCGACTATCTGGGCGAGGCCGAAGAACCTGTCCTCTTCGACTCGGGTGTCGTACGCAACGAAGTGCTCGGACATGTTGGTAATGAGCTTAAGTCGCCAGTTTTTATTAATTTCGAAGGCTACGAGTTTTTTCTTCTACCACTGTGGAGCGACGGAGAACAGGTTGGCCTTGGATTTGCTGCCCGAGACTTAAAACTAACTGGTAAAGCAACACCTATCAGCGACGGCGAGCGGCAACTCGCACAGGTAATTAGCGATCACCTCGGTAGACTCTTTGTGCAGGCGATCAGCTTTGATGCCAGCAGCAGCGAAGCTATTGAGGGACCGGGCGAGTACAACCTCTACTCCCTGGCCTCAGAGATGACGGAACAATCGGAGCTTGAGCTGTTGCTCAAGCTCGATTCCCCGATTGCACTGGTCGGCGAAGCGGGACTCGCTCGCACGGACTTAATGCGCCAGGCTGTTTCGACCTGCGCCTTAGACTCAGCCGTGTCCGTCGCGTTTTATAGTGGCAATGAATGGCGCGACAGCAATCGCAAGGACGAATTCGACTCGCTCCTACGCAGCTCCGTGAACAAGCTGCTTCTCATGCGAGACCCCCATCGCATGCATCCAGAATTACAGCAGCAGTTCGCACGAGCAATCCGATCACGCGTCACAGGAATTTTGGGATCCGAACAAGCTCTACTGCCCATGCGTTTTGCGGTGACGCTGCCGAAAAAGCCCGAGGCGATGGTTAACGCTCGCCAACTCGTGCCAGAGCTGGCTTCTGCCTTTGGTGCTGGCGTTGTGCAGTTGGAACCGTTGCGCCTCTCCAGCACGATGGTGCTCAAATGGGCGCGCCGTGTTTTGCAAGCCGAGTCAGCAGCGCAGGGGCGAACTGGCATAAGATTCACCTCGGAAGCAGAAATTGCAATTCAGAGACACTCCTGGCCAGGAAATCTCATGGAACTTCAGGATCGAGTTCGCAGTGCTGTGGACCGTTTTCGGGGCCCTATGATCAATGAGGTGGACCTGGGACTCTTTCAGCTAAAGAGCGTAGAAACTCAGGCGCAAAGTCACCCGCTCGAAGCTGCAGGACTGGCTGAGGACGCCGCTACACGGGTAAAAATCGCCATTTCTGAAGTCTTGGCCGTCGGCGTAAACCTCTCCGAACCACCCGCCGTCTTAGAATGGCTCGAGCATGAGGTTGTAAATCTAACTCTGAATCGGTTTAGTAGAGATAGAAACCCCAGCGTCAGAAGCGCCGATTTTCTAAAGCTGAGTCGCAACGACCTGGATTCCTTTGTGGCCAAAGCCGGCTACAGCGCTGCAAGCCGACATGATGCGGCTTATTGGCAGAACACGCGCCTGGCGCTCACATCTTGGCTTGAAGAATACGGTGGTTTCGAGGATAGCTTCGAGGACGTTTTGAAACCGATGCTACTGGAAGCGGTTCCAACAGAGTATCTGAGCGATCACGCGCAACAGCTAGAGCGCATGATACGCAGCACATTTCAAGATGTTGCTAGACCTTATTAACACCTATAGTTAGCGGAGTTAATAGAGTTAAAAGAGTCAGGAGACTTAGATAAGGTAGTTGAGTAAGGGGCCTCCTTCGTCGGTTTTGGGTTAGCCAGGGGGCTGCGACGTTGAACCTTAGTGTTCCAAACACCGTGCGGGACAAAGCTATTGGCTGATATCAAGACATTCAAACTTCGAGACAGCAGCGAGTTGGAAGCGCGCCGGCAGGCGAAGCGTTTGGCAGCCCTTGAGGCAGTCGTACCCGCTGTTTCTGCAAGACGAGCAGGTTTTTCAGCCCGCCTGAACATGTTGTGTAGCCTTGCGGGGGAGCGGGAACTGAATAACGGCCGCTTGGAGGACCTGGCTACTCTGGCTGATCACTGGGTCGCAAGCGAGGTGCGCGACTGGCTGACTGATGACTCCGTACCTCAGGCAGTCGACTTGGATCTCTTAGTTCGCTTCCTAGCTTCGAGACTCAGCGAGGTTACAGATCACCGCCTTTGGGAAGCCTATTTGCTATTTGGTACCGACTACGTGCCAAACCCCCTATATGCGGCGACGCATCTAGCTGATCAGGACGCGGCCAAACTCGCGACTACGTTGCTACTTGAATTAACGCGAGATTATCGAATTCCGCCGCATAGCTACGACGCGGAAGAGGCCTTGCATGAAATGATGCTCGCTCTACAAGATTTAAACATCAGCTCATCGAAAGAGACACTCCAAGCAGGACACAAACGAATGCTTGCCGCTCGAGTTTTTGGTGTGCACGAGCCAAACTAGGGCCCAGAGAAACGGCCTACTACTGGACAATACTCACCGCTTCGCGCGTTCGACCCACCATAACTCGCAGCGATTCAAGAACCTCCTTGCGCGCAAAACGGTCGAACTGAGGCCAACAACTGGGCCAGTTAAAGGTGACGCTGATCCGATTGCCGCCACCGAAAATCGGGCTCGTCCAGACACTACAACTGATTTTCAACCAAACCTGGTTTTCGACATGTTCTGGGGAATCGGAGCGAGCGTTAATGCGTAAGAGTTCGCCGAGGCTTTCATCGATCGCGTTAACTAGTTCGATTTGGTCGCCTGTATCCAACGCCAGTACTTGTTGTGGCAGCTCCATAGATGCGGACCAACGCGCGCCATCAGACCGGCTGATGATGGGGATAACACATTCCAGTCGATCGGTCAGAGAGTACTGCACTGAGTACGCCGCAGTAGAGGGACGGGATACACAAAAGCTTACATTCTTTTCACATTATTTGTGAATTTATTTTTATATTTATTTTTTAGTTCGCGAATGCAAGTCCTCCTAAATCAATTCCAATTGCGCCCGGGAACAAACATCGAAGAACTTTCCCGAGCTTGGAAGAATTTTGCCAATTACCTAATCGAACATGAGCTTGCGAGCCGCGTTAGCACTGTATTTGATCGGCTTACGGCTAGCGACTTTGACAGCGACGAGGGGAGTTTGCATACCCACTGTTCAATGATTTTCTTCAAAGACGCCAAGCAAGCGGCGCTAGCCTGGGAAGCGATTGAACATGACCTAGAGCCGCTTGCCTTTTTGCATAGAGAGGTCATGCGTCTCGTTAAGAAACCTTCATTTACCTTCTGGAACAATGAGGAGTGATCATGCAGAAAGGTCCCGATCGCTAGGCCCCGCTCGGTCACAGCGCTGGTCGAGCTGAATGAGGGCATCTTTGACTACGCTACAGAGCGCTTAGGCTGGCCCAGCCGTTGTGACGTTTTCCAGTTATCTGCCACCCAGGGGCTGACTTCACTGCGTGGTAGCGGTTCTAGGCCTAAAATCCGATCTGAGACTTTTTCTGCGACCATGATCGTCGGCGCATTGATATTGCCATAGGGCAGGCTTGGGAACACGGAGGCATCGATTACGCGCAAAGCTTTCAGCCCGTGTACTCGGCACTGCGCATCGACGACGGAGCCTTCTGCGGGTAGATCGTTCATCCGGCATGTACCGCAGGGATGGTAGGCACTCTCAACATTGCGTTTTATCCAGCCATCGAGTTCTTCGTCTGTTTGGATGTCTTTGCCAGGTTGAATTTCAGCGCCTCGATAGAGATCCATGGCCGGCTGAGCGACGATCTCGCGGGTCAGACGAATACAACTTCGCCAGGCCCGCTGATCGTCTTCATGACTCAGGTAGTTAAACAGAATCGAGGGTGGTGAATCTGGATCCGCAGAACGAATCCGCACACGACCGCGACTTTTTGGCTTGTTTGGCCCAACATGTACCTGAAAGCCGTGCCCCTTCACCGAAGGTGTTCCGTCGTAACGCATCGCAGCCGGTAGGAAGTGATACTGGATATCCGGTGCCTGTAGTCCAGCTTTAGATCGAATAAACGCGCAAGATTCAAAGTGATTTGTAGCCCCCAAGCCACTCTTAAAGAAATACCAGCGCGCGCCAATTAAGAATTTCTGCCAGAGAGATAGTTTGCTATTGAGACTGACAGGCTGCCTGCAGTGAAACTGGAAATACACCTCCAGATGGTCCTGCAAGTTCTCTCCTACGCCTGCCAGGTCATGGACGCACTCGACGTTGGCACTTTTTAAAACGCCCTTTGGTCCAATACCGGAACGTTGCAAAAGCGCTGGCGAGGCAATTGATCCAGCGCTGAGTAGGACCTCGCGAGTGGCCGCAAACTCCAATCGTTTTCCCTTTCGATGGGCGACGACACCGACTGCGCGCCCATCACGTAGCACGACCTTATCGACGAGAAGATTTTTGATTACCCGAAGATTGCTTCGCTTAAATGCCGGTCGTAGATAGGCTCTCGACGTCGATTCCCGAACACCCTTGCGCACGGTCATGTGCATCGGACCAAAACCCTCACCTCGCTCGCCGTTGTAATCGTCTGTCTGTGGATAGCCCGCCTCGACACCAGCATCGATAAACGCCCGATAAAGCGGGTTCGCCTGCATATTGTTACCCCCAGAGACACCAAGAGGGCCAGAGCCTCCCCGATATTCGTCCTCACCGCCTTGCCAAGTCTCGGCCCTCTTGAAGTAAGGCAGGCAATCCGCGTAGCTCCAACCTGATGCACCGAGCGCTTCCCACTCATCGAAATCACAAGCATGGCCGCGCACGTAGACCATTCCATTGATCGCAGATGTACCCCCCAGGCCTTTACCCCGCGGGCAGGTTATTCTCCTATGGTCGATCGCAGGCTCCGGGTCCGAGCTGTAACCCCAATTAAATCTCTCCGAGGCCATCGGATAGGAAAGAGCCGTCGGCATATCGATAAAGATACTGCGATCGCTGCCGCCCGCCTCCAACAACAGCACGGAGAATTTGCCACAGGCAGAAAGGCGATTAGCAAGCACACAGCCCGCCGAGCCTGCGCCGACGATGATGTAGTCGAAGCTTGAATTCATTGGTTAGATGCTCTGAGTTGCTCTCGATGCCGGAAGGTAAGTAGGTAAACGGTCGCATAAATAACCATCACCGCGAGCCCGATCCACTCTATTTTCAAAGGGGTAAATCGGTACAGCAAAATGAGACCGCTCAAAAACAGCGAATGCAGCAGCACGTAGCCAAAGCGTCCTAAGCGTTCGACGGTCAGATTGAGGTTTTCCGAGTAAAGTCGAGTGAGTGAGTCCAAAGAATTGACCACGAATATCAGCCCTACCAGCACCATCGCCGACTGCAAACCTGCCCCCAGCGAAGCGCCGGTTTCGTGATAAAAGTACAGTACAGAAAACCACAGGGCGATCGGTATAGAAGGTAAGACAAGCAACGCTAGTAAAAGCTGCCAAGTACGTATACCACCAACAAAACGGGCAACGAATTGCCCGATCATTATGCTCCAGGCGAACCACCAATAGAGATAAAAGCCGTGATGCTCCGATAGCGGGTACACAAAATTGGGAAGGTGAAGGAAGTACCCACCAAGCTTCGACAGGCTATTGAAGAGACCGTAGACACCTGCTCCCGACTTAGACCACAGCAAGAGAATCAAGAGTAAAAACAGGGCGCTCGAACCGAGACCCAACCACTTTATAAAAGTCAGCTTTGAGCTAGAGACTACGGCGACGAAGACGACAAGTCCGACCAACAGATAACGAGCCGTGGGTGAGAGATCTGGCAGGTAGCTTGGCAAAAAATCGAGAAACAAAAAGCCGGTAAATGCACAGGTGGTAACGATGACGACGCTATTTGCAAAACGCAGCCAAGGTATTGCGAATAAGCGTAGCCTTGGTTCAACGAGGCAGAAGTAAAAAGTCGACAGAAAATAGAAAGCCCAGACCAGGAAGCCCCAAAAGCCAAATTCAATCGCCAAAGCGTTCGTGAACGAATACACAGGCACCGACTCATACAGTGGGAACTCTGTTAACGGAAACATGATTAAGCCGACGTCAAGACCAGAGGTAAACAAAATAGCGGAAAACACCAGGGTGTGACTCGGCTGCGAACCCTCGAGTTTGAGACCCGGAAAACAAATAAGAATGACTGCCGCTGTCGTAAAAACAACGGTGATCGCGACACTGAGAATTGCTAGCAAAATCGTCTAGGGCCTTTATTCTATTTCTGCTGGCGTATATTAGCGGCCATGCTCCTGCCGAGTGCGCGCTGTCTGCGCGGCGTCAAACGCGAACTCGGGACACAAGGGACTCTCGACGCGCGTCCTTATCGCCAGGCAAATACCGGTTGTTCATAGGCGGCGACCCTGGTTACGCGATCGAACAGCGCTAGCTCGCGGACTTGGTAAAGCATCGCACCAGTGGGCGCAAAGATCTGATCGTCGTGGAAGCGCATAGACAGTACCTGTCGATCGCTCTCCGGAATTGAGCGAAGGACCGGTGAATCTTCGCGACCGAGTTCGCGAAAGCCAAACGGACGCACGAATTCCACTTCATCTGGGTTTGGAACCAGCTCACGCCAATCTACATCGGCCCATACCACTACCGGTGTGATGACATAGCCTGAGCGCGTAGCGAAGTCATCGAGCACGCCGAGCACGTCGGTCCCGGGTACTCGCAGCCCTACCTCCTCATGTAGCTCCCGCAGAGCCCCGTCAATAGCTGTCTCCCCCACATCAATACGCCCGCCGGGAAGCGCCCACTGGCGAGCATGGGCGCGAAGAGAGGCGCTTCTGCGAGTGACCGCCACCACAGGCTCGTGATCATTACGACAAATCGTTACCGCAACCGCCGCCGCGCGTTTGTGGTCCAGAGCAAACTGCTGACGCGGAAAAGACTCAAATTGCGCAACAATCGCCTGACGGAGGGAATCATTAAACGAATACAAAAAATTTCCTAAAGCGCGCTAAATCCCCATAGTTTATCGCGAGGGAAACGCCAAAACGGGGTTTCGATGACAAGATACGCAAACTTAACTTTTTTTCCCAAAGTTTAACCGGATAGAAGTAGAGGAGAGATCATACGCCGCCTCATCGGTGGAGACGGCCTCCTCTGAGATTTCTAGCTACGAAAAACTTGAGAAAATAATCTTCGGAATGGAGTGAGGATAATTGAAACCCGCGGATTTATCGAAGAGTGGAGCGGGCACTTTCTTCGAGAACTTAATAGAGAGCCAGTGACTAAAGTGGCACACAGCAACCGAGTGCCACCCTAGAAACGACAAGCAGCCAATGGCACTTTTCGGATGCTAACGTCTAACAACAAGCGAGTGAAATCAAAGGCGTGGTGTCTAGCAGATTTTGTAGTGCAAGGAGCGGATACTCTAATACCCGTTTAAAGAGCCGAAGCGGTCTCTGTGATATGCGCTACTTCCAAACATCTGCTCGCAAACTCGCGACCGCTTTAAAAAGAACCCGATGTTATGTTCGTCCGTCATTCCAATACCGCCATGCATCTGAATCCCCTCCGTACTAACCCGATGAAAGGTATCGTTCAACCGACACTTCGCTAAGCTTGCCAATACTGGTAGTTGTTCTGTCGGTTCATCAAGCACTGAGAGTGCTTCCATCACCACGGACTTGCACAGCTCGATTTCACAAAACATCTCCGCAGCTCGGTGTTTAAGCGCTTGAAATGTGCCTATGGGTACTCCGAACTGTTCTCTGACTTTCAAGTATTCGATCGTTTGCTCAAAACACGCCTCAACGCTGCCAAGCATTTCGGCGGCTAATAGTATGCGGCCTGCGTCTAGGATTCGGTCAAGCAGTTCTGCCCCGCGCCCCTCTTCTCCAATAAGCGTACCCCTGGCACCGGTAAATTCGACGTTGGCGGCGTTGCGTGCATCCAGCATTTGTGTGCGAGTCACGTTGACTCGAGGATCATTGCCGTCGACCAAAACAACCGTTAATCCCTCCCGCTGACCCAGTTCTTTATCAGATCGCGCGACCACGATCAGCTTATCTGCGATATGGCCGTCAAGGACAAAAGTCTTCTTTCCGCTCACTTCAAAGAACCCGTCATCCATTCGTTGTGCTGTGCTACCCACATCGTAGGGGCTGTGAATTGGTGTCTCTTCAAGGGCGAGCGCCATCAAAAGCTCACCACGGACAATCTGTCCGAGAACCTCGTCTACACTTGGACAACGATCAGCCGTAAGCGCCGTTACACCGATGACGGCGGTTGAGAAGAGCGGTGACGCCACGAGCGAGCGCCCACACTCCCGCATGACCACTCCGAGTCCCATATAGCCGAAGGCGCTTCCGCCAAGCCCTTCTGGGACGTTTATTCCAGCCCAGCCGAGTTTAACCATCTCGGACCACGTCTTCTCATCGAATCCGCATGCATTACCCTCATCACGAAGCCTTCGGAGCTGCTCTATGGGTGCGTTGGAGGCGCAGAACTCTCTTGCAATGTTCTGCAGCATCGATTGTTCTTCGTTTAAAACAAGCGCCATAGCAAGCAACTCCGACTTCTATTTTGGCCAGATCCGAAAAAAAGACTTTCGAGCGGCGTCCTCATACATACGATGAACTTTACCTTCCTATCTAGATACCCAACCTGAGGCAAAGCGTGCAGGATCATCAAGGAGTGACCCGTCCTAAGCGAGAGTTCCTCCATCTACGGGCACTATTGATCCCGTCATGAAGGACGCTTCATCGCTCACCAGGAACGTTAGCAAGGCTGCAACCTCTTCAGGTTGTCCGTAGCGGCCCAGCGGGATTCCTTGTGACAGCGCAGGACGAGCAGCCTCAGGGTTATCAGGAGACAGGCCTCGTTCTATACTGAACATCATTTCCGTCGCTGTCCTGCCAGGAGCAATAGCGAGCACTCGGACACCGTGGGAAGCAAGGCTACGTGCAGCTGACTTTGTAATTCCATTCACCGCGTGCTTACTCGTGGTGTATGCGAAAATGTCGCCCGCGCCGCCGAAACCGGAAGTTGACGATGTGTTCACGATGACGCCGCTTTTTTGTTCAGCCATCTTCTTCCCCACTATCTGAGTGCCTAGGAAGACACCTCGAACGTTCACCCTCATAACGAGGTCGAACGTCTTCACTGGGTAGTCCAAGACGTTCTTGTAGTGACCAGGGACGCCTGCATTGTTGAATAGGATGTCCACATTTCCGAATGCATCAATCGCCACGTTGAGAGCACTTTCCCAATCTCCCGGCTCGCCAACATCACCCTCGTATTCACACAACCGCTTCTGTTCGCTACTGCTGATGTCGTTGATAGATCCGAACACCCCCGGCTTACGATCAAAGGCGACGACACTTGCACCTTCCTTTAAAAGCCGTTTAACCGCCTGAAGGCCAATACCACCAGCTGCCCCAGTGACAATTGCTGTCTTCCCCGATAGTTGGTTCTCATACATTTCAGATGTTCGCTCTCTTGTTCTACGTCTTTATGCCCTGTTGGATGCCTCAGATACTTCACGTATCTTTGAGAGGACTGGCCGAGTTCCCAGGCTGGAAATGGAAAGATCGGCAAATGTTTCGTTGACTTCTAATAACTTTACGAGGTTCCCATCAACATCTCGAAAGAACGCGCTGCGGCCGCGGAATTCCTCCTGAGGCGACTCAAGAAACTCAACTCCCGTTGCTGCAAGCCTATCCACTTCTTTGTCTAAGTGATCTACTTCGAAGCAAAGGTAACTCCAACCGATATCATCAACAGCCGGTAGTGGTCTTGCGATGGACTTGGGCGACCGGTACTGCCACATTTCTATTCGACTGACCCCAAAGAGGATCCATGCACCATCGAATTCGATATCCTTAAGGCCGGCGACTGTGTCGAACTTTGCTTCTGGGCCAAATACTCCCCGACGACTCACAGTGTGGCCTGTGAGTGTTTCGTAAAAGGTACAAAGGCGCGCGATGTCGGGTGTAACCAGGGCGGCATGATCGAACCAAGGGCCCAATAAACCTTCGGGCATCATCGAGAGACCCTCAAGTTCTACAATATTTTGTTCCAAGTCACGGACGTAAGCGTACTCCAGGCCTGTGCCGAGATCGTGAGGCTTGGCATGCCAAAGTGCACCTGAGTCAACGAAGCAGTCAAACAATTGGTGAACGTCACGTACCCTCAAGCAAACGTGCCGAAGGCCTGAATCATGCACTTCCCACCGCTGGAGCTTCTCGTTCGGCTTGTTATCAAATTCGGTGAGTTCCAGGAAACCGCCATCTCCACGAAGTACCGCCACCTCTGCTCCTGGCTGATCGGTTCGAAGAGCGGCGTCTAGGCGCGATAACCTCTGGGTCCGGAATCGACTCACCAATTCGTAGGCACCCTCCGTAGCATAAAAGGCTTCTGCAGCATCGAGGTCTCTTACGGTTAATCCAACGCTGTGGATATCAAGAAGCATTTTGGTTCTCTTTCGCTTTATTCGACTCTACTACGGTCTTTAGCCAGTGTATTTCGCCCGCTTAGCTGGCGCTGCGCCACTGCGCCTAGGCGACCTGAAGTTATATGAACACGTTCATGTTATTTCCGAGCCTCGTACAATGTCAACCGGATTAATCGGGGTCGACCTTAAACCTCCGCCTTAGATCGGCGTGTACTTACCTTGCATGACTGCCCAAACCTCGCTTAGCTTCTTAACTGGAGCGCCTCTTTGATCCGAGTAGTTAAAGGAAGGAACAAGAGCCGAAGCAAGTTAGATTCTTTTTTTTAATGTAGCTCGCTACGGTTGACGCATCGCAATATCTCAGAATATTATGAACATGTTCAATATACTTGGTTAGCGCGGCGTGAACCTAGCTTCTTTCAAAACGAGTGCCATTGAATGGCTCAGCAATCACTGCCCCTCGCAGTTACTAGGCGGAGACCCCATCACCTTTGGAGGTTCAAAACTTCCACTGGAGGGTGAGACAAAAGAATTTTTTGATGCCTTAGTTGAGCGAGGCTGGACGGTGCCGCATTGGCCCGTGGAATACGGTGGCGCTGGTCTCCCACCGCATGAAGCGAGTGCGTTACGTGAGGCCATGGCAGAAGTGGGCGTACCACCGGCGCTGCGCGGCATGGGTATCAACATGATTGGGCCAACCCTTCTCGAACTCGGAAACGAGGAACAGAAGCTCCGACACCTTCCTGGGATTGCCCGAGGGGAAGTCTTTTGGTGCCAAGGTTATTCTGAACCTGGCGCAGGCTCGGATCTGGCAAGCCTCAGCATGCGCGCAGAAGATAAGGGGGAACACTTTCTTATCAACGGGTCAAAGATATGGACTTCTGGCGCTCAGTACGCGGACTGGATTTTTTGCTTGGTGAGAACAGGGCCAAAAGAACCCAAGCATGAAGGAATCAGCTTTGTACTTATGCCGATGGATCAATCGGGGGTGACGGTTAAACCCATAGACCTTATAAGCGGAGGTTCGGAGTTCTGTGAGTGTTTCTTCGACAATGCGCTTGCCGACAAGCGGGATCTGGTTGGCGAGGTCAATCGAGGTTGGAGCATCGGAAAACGTTTACTGCAGTTTGAGCGATCATCCCTGTTCAGTGGTAACACAAAGAAGGTTTCAGTCCCCGATATTGCGAAGAAGTATTGGACTCATGGGGCTAAAGGGCTCAACGACCCCGCTACCCGTGACCGTCTTATCGCATTTGAACAAGACTACGCAGCACTTTTACTGACTCAAAAACGAGCGTTTGAAGAGTTCGCCTCAGGCGGCAACATGCTGCATACGACGTCTATCTTGAAGCTGGTTGGGAGCGAATTGGCTAATGAGCGAGCCGAACTGATTGCTTTCCTGATGGGAAGCCAGGGTCTGGGATGGGATGGGCCGGGATTCTCGGAGGACGAAATCAACGCTACTCGTCGCATGCTCGATACAAGGTCAGGAATGATCGCTGGAGGATCTTCGGAGGTTCAAAAAAACATCATCGCCAAACGCGTGCTTGGCTTACCTGAATAACAGTAAAGGCTTGGTTATCTATGAAGGGTCCGTTCGTCTGTGAGGAGCACGATGGCATTCTGGTTGGACCAGAACGCTCACCTCTTAATGCCGCAAGAGACTACGGCAAAGGCAGCATTCACGACGATAGTACCGCTAAAGAGCTTGGCTTTCGCGGCGGTGCGATTGCGGGATCACTCCACCTTGAGCAGTTTCCGCCTGTTCTAATTGCTTCACTAGGAGCGCAGTGGCCCCTTACCGGCGGCCTCTCTCTATACTTTAAGTCTGCAACGATCGAGGGCGAACCCGTACGCGTATCGGTAGAACGACCTGCACCCGGGGCGGCTCGTGTTAAGACATGGCTGAGAAACCGAAATGGCGATGTGATCGCAGAAGGAACGGCCCATACGGGAGGGAAAGATAAGGAGTCGACGCTGCGCACTAGACTTGCCAATCTCCCGGCGGCAAACGAGTTACAAATGCTAGCGTCCGTATCGACCGGTACTCCGACACAACGAGTCGTACAGAGAGTCCCTTCGCATGTACTGGACGAACGCCTGAAAGTTATCACAGAGCCCCTAGAAGCGTACGTGGATGAGGCTGCTTTCGGGGGTAGAGTTCTCACGCCTGCGTTGCAGGTGCATATGCTTAGCCAAGCAGCTCCGCTACTCGTACCGGACCCATCTCAACTAGGAGTCGGTTTATACGGTGCGATTGAGTTGCAACATCTTGGTCAACCAGTCTTTGCGGATCAGGACTATGAGATAGAAGCAGAAGCTTTAGCCCTAGGGGAGACTCCAAAAACAGAGTTCGTTTACTACGAGTCCCGATTGTTTCTTCCCGGAAAGGATAAATGCCTCTCGAGCATGATCCTGATGAACCGATTTATGAAGCCTGCGCCGCAACAACAATCGTAGAGCGGTAGAAGTTACGAATGGGGAAGCTGCAATGACCACTGACGACAATGATTTAGATCGTGCATTGGCACTGGGTATGGGCCTTGCGTATCACGCGGCTCGGCAACCTGATTCAGAAGCGATCGTCTCACATTTCGGTGATCGCACTTACGCTGAGCTGAACAACCGAACCAATCAACTTGTCAGGTGTTTACGTGAACGAGGTGTAGGACCGGGCAGTGCAGTCGCTATCGTAGCTCGCAATTGCAGCGAGTTTGTGGAAGCACTATCGAGCGCAACCCGGGGCGGATTCAGATTTACACCTATTAATTTCCACCTCACAGCAGAAGAAGTTGGTTATATCGTAAATGACTGTGAGGCTGAAGCGGTCATCTATGACGGTGGCCTAGGAACCGGGGCATCCGCACTTATGTCCGCGCCTGACTGCCGCGTGCGGCTGAGCATGCGCGAACCGATCGAAGGCTTCGAAGACTACGAAGAGGCACTTTCCGGAATGTGCGTTAGTGACATTCCAGACCCGCAGCACGGCAGTGCGATGTTCTACACTTCTGGCACTACCGGGCGCCCAAAAGGCGTGCGCAGACACGGTCAACCCAACCCGTCGTCCGCGAGCGCACGGCTCACGGGCGAGTCTCCGAACACAGTAAGCCTATGTACCGGACCCATGTATCACGGTGCGCCATTTGCGACCAATGTAACCACGCCGTTAAACGCCGGCTCCAAGCTTGTCCTGATGGATAGCTGGGACGCCGAGGAGACCCTACGTCTGATCGAGCGTCATGGCGTAACTCACACGCATATGGTGGCGACCATGTTCCACCGATTACTGCAGCTTCCGGCAGAGACAAAGCGAAAGTACGACACCTCATCATTAAGGTTTGTCTTGCATGGCGCCACACCATGCCCAGTGCACGTCAAGCACGCCATTATCAACTGGTTAGGCCCAATCGTTTACGAATACTTCTCGGCAACGGAAGGTGGGAGTATCTACTTTATTGACTCAGAGAACTGGCTTCGTAAACCGGGAAGTGTAGGCACCACGTTGCAACCGGAAAATACACGTATCCTCGACGAGACGGGTAGTGACGTGCAAAGCGGTCAGATTGGGAAGTTGTTTTTTAAGACACCGTCTCACGGCAGGTTTGAGTACTTCAAATCCCCAGAGAAAACAGCCAGCTCGTATCGCGGCGACTGGTTCACACTTGGGGATATGGGTTACCTCGATGAGGAAGGTTTTCTTTATCTCACCGGAAGAAGTGCCGAAACCATCATCAGCGGTGGCGTAAATGTCTATCCCCAAGAAATAGACGATGCTCTACTTCAACATGAAGCCGTTTTCGATGTCTGTACGGTCGGCGTTCCGAATGATGAATGGGGCGAGGAAGTGAAGTCGGTGGTGCAGCTTGCCACGGGGAACGCACAAAGCCCTGAGCTCGCGCGGGAACTACTTGATCATGCCAAGACGCTACTACCCAAATTCAAACAACCGCGATCGGTGGACTTTGTCGAAGACTTACCACGTATGTCGAGTGGCAAGGTCAAACGAAACGCGGTGCGATCTACCTACTGGACTTCTGAAAACCGAGATATCTAGATGCGAGCCGTTCCGGGATTGTAAGTAGCAGTCCATTAATGTGCTTCCAGTCGATTCTGTAGCTGGGCTGCTCTATATACCGGCCGCACTCAAGGCGATGCGAGCAAAGGCCTTAAGTAGTCCGATCATGAAAAGAAAACGAAAATACGTTCCGATTTTCTCTCGTAGAGAAGGATCCCACCAGCAGTGAAGGAAACGGATTGCATTTACGGTCCACTGATGATTCTTGACCCGCCCGCGATGAAGGTAACGGTCACGAGCATGGAACAGCGCCGTGCCCTGTCCAACCTCCGATTCGCCCAGGTCTAAAGAGCCATGGCCTCGCTCTCACACTCCACACGCTTAAGCTTCGGGATTGGTCAACTCGCCGAAGGGATCAAAAACACCAGCTTCGGGGCTTTTTTACTGTTTTACTACAACCAAGTTCTGGGACTGTCGGGGGAGCTTGCGGGAGCGGCTATCGCAATATCCCTTATTTTTGACGCTATTACCGACCCTCTCGTAGGCTCGATCTCTGACCGATGGTCAGGACCACGCGGCCGGCGTCACCCTTTTATGTACGCCTCAGCGCTCCCCTTGGCCTTGAGTTTTTGCTTCTTGTTTGCACCTCTGGATTCCGTGAAGGAAGGCGATCAGTTGTGGTTATTTGTTTGGATGCTGTGTCTTACGGTGTTGAACAGGACGGCGATGACCCTGTATCACGTTCCGCATTTAGCGCTTGGTGCCGAGTTGTCGGAAGACTATCACGAGCGAACTATTCTGGTGGCAATACGTCAGTTTCTATCAACTACTGGCCAACTGCTTGTGTTTGGTCTTGGGTTTGGCTGGTTCTTTGCGCCAACGGACGTGTTCAAAAATGGTCAGCTCAACGCTGATGCTTATCCGCCTTTTGCAGTAACCCTCGCTTTGGTGATGTGTGCATCAATCTGGGTTAGTGCTTGGGGAACGCGTCGATGTATACCGAGCCTTCCCGGACCGACCGACCATCAAAGAAATGCCAGCGTAAAGCAAATGCTGGGTGATTGTTTTAAGGCCATGAATAGCAAATCCTTCGTATCGCTGATGCTCGGTTATACGGTGATTGTTGTGGTCTATGGGGTCGCGTCGGCTGGTACGCTTTACATGTTCACATTCTTTTGGGAATTGCCTCGATTCCACATGCTGATCGTACTCGTTAGCGGTTCCGCTGGCGGATTGCTAGGTTACTCTCTTGCCAGTCGGCTATTTACTCACTTCGAGAAGCGCGATGCGATGATCCTAGGCGGATCAATTTGGATGGTCTGTCACTCATTGCCTGTAATTTGCTTTTCACTCGATTTCGTTCCGTCGAACGGAACCTGGCTGCTGACAACGTTTCTTGCCACCATCTACTTATGCGCAGGTTGTTCTATTGCGCAGGTTATTGTCGGTGCAAGCTCGACAATGGCCGACATCGCGGATGAGAGTGAGCTGTCTGTGGGCGGGCGTCAGGAAGGTGTACTTTTTGGTGCTGCGTCATTCGCCGGTAAATGCACCACAGCCTTAGGCTCCTTGATCACTGGCATACTTCTGAAAGCGATCGAGTGGCCCGTTGGAGAGAACGTTAAAACAGCTGCGGATATAGCCCCGGACACGATTTTGAAGATGGGCGTGGCTTTGGGGCCAGCAGTTGCCCTACTCGCCATACCCGGATTTTGGTTTCTCACGCGCTACGATCTCAACAGATTGCGCGTCGCTGAAATTCAAGAAAAGCTTCGTGAGCGAGCTTAATTCATGCAAACTGTGTGACCTTTTGGTTAAAGACTTACCCGTGGCGGCCATCGCCCGAGTGGTACAACCTTTTACCGTATCAATCGACCCGTTGGAATGCATACTCCAGTTATATGGCTAGACCGCCTCTTACTCAAGCCCAGAAAAACGAGATCAAAAACAGTATTCGACGTGCTGCACTTCGATTGAAAGCAAAGCACGACTCCGAACAAATCACTGTTAGGGACGTCGCTTCAGAAGCAGGCGTATCAGTTGGGACGTTTTATTCGCATTATGAAAGCCTATCGGAGCTCGCGCAGTCCACATGGCGTGAGCCAGTCGACCGCTTGCGAGGTAGGATCGAAAAAATCGCGCGACGTACTGAAGATCCGTTACTTAGGATCGAAAAAGTTCTCTTGTGCTATGCGCAGTTTGAAAAAAGAAACCGCGCCGCCTTCAAAGGTGTATTCCTACATGTTCGACCGCAAACAGCGGACACGCCAGAAAAACAAGGCCTTCAGACTGAGTTGTTTTTCAGAATCTTGAGTGAGGCGGTTGAAGACGGGCAAGAGAGCGGCCGTATCCGACAAGGCAATCCGTTTGAGATCGCACAGTTACTCTGGGCGTCGATCCACGGCGCCATGGCTCTGCCACATAACTTAGAGCTTTATCGCTTTCCCGGTAGTCAAGCGCTATCGAAGAAAATGGTTACATTCCTGATTGAAAGCTTGTCCACGGTCGAAACGGACGCTCGTCAACCGTAATCTGGTTTCCGCCTTTTCAATCACCAGGCAGCGCATAAGCGATCACATACCCACCTTTACCATCTCGAGTTGCACGTGAGTCCAAATATTTTCCCGTAGACGGATCCCGAGGATAACGCCAGGACGGATTGGGTACCGTGACGATCAGTATCTGCCGCCCAGACTCGGAGCGGTAGGACATGGGAGTTGACTGGCCGTTACCTGGTAGCCGCGTAGACCACACCTCCTTGCCCGTGCGAACCTCGAACGCGCGCGCGGTGGCGTCCATAGTCGAGCTAACGAAAATCAGTCCACCACGGGTAGTCAGAGTTCCCGCACGTACGGCAGTACCTACATCGATAGCTAAGCCACTACGTAAATTGAAGGGACCAGAGTCGCGCATATCGCCAAGCGGACGCTTCCACAACAGCTCGCCACTGTTCAAATCAATAACGGCGAGTTGAGACCAGGGCGGTTCGAAACAGGGCACGCCAGTACCCAGACGCGACATGAAAGGTCTCGGTAAACCGAAGTACTTCACCCGCATCTGGTCATAGGGATCTGAGGAATCAACCTCAGGCAGCGCCTCGATGGGGTCGCTTTCGTCGAGACGGACGGCTGGGTGATCTTCTCCGAGAAACCGTGCCGCGCGCGGGCCGGCCGCCTGCACCTGCTCTGGCGTGACCAGAAGAAGTTGGTGCGCTAGGAGCATCGGGGCGGCAACCAACAACCCGTTATCGGCGTCTACAGACACGCTCCCCCAATTGAAACCACCGAAGTTGCCAGGCGCTATCAAAGTACCGCTGCGCGTCGGTGGCGTGAACATACCGTCATAACGCATCAATCGGTACTCGATGCGGCAAGCCATCTGGTCGATTGGCGTCAATCCCCACATATCCTTTTCTTCCCGAAAGGGGTGAAAGCTGGGTAGCGCAGAAAACGGCTGCGTGACCGAAAGGTATTCGTCGATCTCGGGCGCTTGCGGTACCGGGCGATTCTCAAGTTCGTCGATGGGAGTACCATCGCGACGATCCAGCAGAAAAATCTCACCCATTTTTGTGGGAATCGCAATCGCGGGAATTTCGCGCTCATCTCGAGTGACATCCACGAGTACCGGCTGCGCGGGTACATCGTAGTCCCAGATGTCATGGTGAACGGTCTGAAAGGTCCAGCGTTCACGTCCGGTGCTTGCGTCAATGGCGACAACAGCGGAAGAGTAGCGGTCGTCAAATTCTCGTCTCTCACCACCGAAGTAGTCAGGGTTGGCATTACCCGTCGGTGCAAAGACGAGATCTAACACCGGGTCGTAGCTCATCACCGACCACACATTTGGAGTACCCGGCGTATAGCTTTGCCCCGCCGGAGGTAAACCACTATTTGCCGGGTTACCCAGATCCCAGGCCCAAGCCAACTCACCGGTCAAGGCATCGAAAGCCCGCACGACTCCCGAGGGAAGACCCAGACGCTGACTATCGAGCACCAGACCTCCTACGACCAACTTATCGTGCGCCACAGTCGGTGGAGACGTGTGGTAATACTCTCTCGGAAGGTGCCCGCTCATGCCGACACGCAGATCGATAACACCGCTGTACCCGAAGTCTGAGCAGGGCTCACCCGTGTCGGCATTTAGAGCAATTAGCGAAGCTGCCACCGTCGCAGTAACGACCCTCCGCTTGCACTCACCGGTGTAGTCAGACGGCGCTTCGTGATAGGCGACACCTCGACACGTGATGGCATATTGATGCTCATCAGGCGGTGCAATGCCGGGATCGAAACGCCATAGTTCGCCGCCGGTTTCTGAGTCCAGGGCAATAACCACGTTCGCCGCGGCACAGAAGTAGAGCCTTCCGTCTATGGCTAGCGGTGTGGCTTTGAAGTCTTCCTCAACGCCAGTTCGGTAGCGCCAAATTTCCTTTAGGTCGCCAATAGTCTCCGGATTGATTTGATCAAGTGTGGCGAAGCGCGACCCCCCGGCGGAGTTGCCGTAGTGAGTCCAGTCACCGGAGAAGCTCTCGGAGGTATTGCGAATCGTGCCAGTACCGTGATGTTCGTAGCGAACCGCACTCGCGGTGATCAGCAAGGAAATCACTGCCAGAGTGGGTGCAGCTACAGTCCAGGACGTCACCAAGCGCTGATCTCGCTCGTCGGGCTTGGATTGGAATCCACGGCGGGCCCATGGGGTAAGCAAATAAGCGGCGAAGCCCAGCCAAAGAGCGAGCCGGGGCAGCAATGCGAAAAATTCGAGACCGGCTTCATAAAGCGACCATAATGCCGTTCCCACCAGGAGGGCACCGTACAGTTGCTGGGCGACCATCCGTTTACGCAGCAGCAACACGCCCACAGCGACGGTCGTGAGACCCGCCAACGCATAGTAGGCACTGCCGCCAAGGTACAGCAGCCAGATACCCGGAAGTAACAGCAGTACGCCGACCAGCAGCAGTAGAATGACAAAAGCTCTATTTACTAACACTTGCATATTTGCTTCAGATCCTTCGATCGGCGTTACTTAGGAACGCGATTCGACGTGCTAGATCGGATGTATGGTATGACCGCCATCCAAGACCATGCAGCGTCCTGTCATGAAATCACTCTCATCAGACGCTAGGTAAACCGCGACGCCTTCCATATCTTCGAGTCGACCGATTCGACCAATAGCCGAGCGGCGTCGCGTTGCTTCCTGAAAGGCCGCGCTCGTATCAAGTGACATCTCAGTCTCGATAAACCCCGGAAGAATAGCGTTGACACGAATACCAGCCTTCCCTAGCTCCAGTGCTAATGCCTGCACAAGGCCAATGACAGCTGCTTTGGTTGTCGAATAACCTGCGGCTCCCCCGGTGCCCATCAAGGCAGCAACGGATGAGGTCACGACCAGTCGTCCAGGCGCCTTTCGCGCAAGCAAGTGATTAGTGACGGGCTTCCAGGTATCAACGACACTCATCAGGTTCAAATCCACGGCCTTGACCCAGTCGCTGCGCGAGGTTTGATGCGACATGCCGCGGAACCCCGCCCCGCCAGCGTTAGCGAAACAGCTATCGACCTGGCCGAAATGCGCTATAGTGGCGGTAAACGCCTCCTCGATCTGACTTTCGTCGGTTACATCACAGCTAAAAGCCGCTATATCACCGCCAAGAGCTCGTAATTCTTCAACTGCGTCGGCATTTTTTCCTTCGTTTCGTCCCCATATCGCGACTTTCGCCCCTTGCTTAACAAGGCCACGGGCATAGGCCAAGCCAAGACCGCCGTTCCCGCCAGTAATAATTGCAACTCTGTTGCTTAAATCGAACATCTTCTCTCCCGTTTCAGAGTCCGTTATCCGGAAAATTCGCCGCCGAGTACACAGAATCGGGAGGCAGTGTTTGTAGGCCGATGAGATTGCCATCAGGATCTCGCGCGAACAGGATTCCACCGCCATCCAGAGTCCCAACGTCGGTAACGATGTCCCCACCGGCTGTCAGGACTCGCTGGCGCGCTTGCTCTAGATCGGATACGTCAAAGACGATCATGTTGTAACCCGGTGCGTCGATCGGGCGTGGCTGAACAGGGATGGACGTCGGATGGCTGTGGTACTGGAAGATCTCTATTTCCAAATTTCGAAGTTGAAACCAGGCCATCTCAATCTTACTTTCCGCAAGGCCAGAGACCTTATCGATTTTTTCGCCTTCGACCGCGAACCAGCGGCCAACATGGCGAGGCTCTTGCCCGCCTAGAAATGCGCTATAGAACTTAATCAGTCGAGCTAAATCCGGTGTTGCGAGAGACACGTGGCGAACGCGGATCATGTTTCGTACCGGCGTACCTCGTTCCAGCTTCTCCAGATCTATTTCTTCAACCTCGGTGATGATCCCGTCGGGGTCCGTGACATAGCCGTAACGGACTGGGTTTTCCGGGTTGAGCTGAATAAGGTCAGGGTCGCCAATCGGAGTGGCTCCCGCTTCAAGGAATTGCGCGTAGGCATTGGTTTCTTCCGCCAGCTGAAAACACATATGAGAGATACCCGGTCCCTGCACTACAACCGCTTCGAACTCCTGGCCACGCATCGAGCGTTCAGCAAAGGTCATTAGTCTGAGTTGTGAATTGGTTCGACGGATCAGACGTGTTCGAACGGCGCCATCACCACTATCCACGAGTTGGCTAAACACATTGCCAGGGGGAAGGTCGGCACTCTCCAGCCTTTTTGCATCAACGACGTCGGCGTACAAACGCTCGGCAGCATCTAGGTCGCTGACATGGACGCCGACGAAATTCACACCCCGGATGACGGAGTCTGGTAGCAGGGTTTTCGATGATGGGCCAGATCGGCCACAGGCATGTAGTGCCGCGACAATAATCAGGACCGACATTAATCGATGCATAAAAAATTCTCGTGTGGATCTTATTGGTGTTCTACGAGTGAAAAATACTGCGCTAGTAAGACCTGGCCTGTAGCCGTTATCTGTCGCTTTCTACTGCCACATCTTGGACATGGGCAACGCACCGAAATCCAGTTTTAGTGATTATCTATCAAATTAAATGCTTTTCAAGCTGGGATAGCTGCGCTTATTATACACTTAAATCAATTATATTCTAATAAGAAGGAGATAGTTCATGAAGCTGCGACGTAAATCTCGCGCTGTGCACGCGCAAGTCATTGGTTCTCTTATAACAGTTTCGACATGCTTTGCTCAGAGCCCGGCAGCCCAAGATACTTCCCCAGGAACCGCAAAAGCGGACAACAAAATCCTCCCAGTCATTGTAGTTACGGCGCAGAAGCGAGCTGAGGATATTCAGGACGTACCCATCGCTATATCCGCGTTCGGCGAGGGGCTGATTGAAGACAAAGTGATCGACGATGCTATAGACCTGAGTTTTTCAGTACCCAATCTGACGTTTGACATTTTTGGTGCTTCACTGCGAGGTGTTGGCAATTTGGCTATCTCTGCCACATCTGAGTCGGGTCTTGGCTATCACATCAACGGTGTGTACCTCGGATCAGCCGCCATTGAAGCGGAATATTTTGACATCGAGCGAATTGAAGTTTTGCGCGGCCCTCAAGGTACCCTGTACGGTCGAAACACGACCGCCGGTGTTTTGAATGTGATTACACAGAAAGCGGGCGAGGAATTCGAAGGCTATGTGACAGCAGGTTACGGTAACTTTGATTCCAGAAAACTGCGAGGTGCTATAAACGTACCAATCACCGATGAAATCTCGACACGCTTGGCCAGTTTCTACCTAGATCGCGACGGCTACGCTGACAACTTGTTTACCGGAACGGACTTAGATGATCGCGAGATGCTCGGTCTGCGCAGTAGCACGCGCTTTGAGTTCGCTAACACCCGAGCAGACCTGGTGTTCTCCTGGTTTGATGAAGATGATCGGCGCCTACCGCGCACCAAAGTGTTGTGCGTAAAAGATGCGTTACTCGGCTGCTCTCCACTGGCAAACGGATTCGAAGTCCCGGACTCACGTGGCACGCTATTCAATACGTTGGGCGCGGCGACCGGTGTAATTGCAACAGGCTTCGGTCCCAATGCGGTGGACTATTACGCTGACAGCGTCAACCCATCTGACAACCGAACGCTGAACGAAGATTTAGATCCAACTTTTTCCGTTGAGGAATGGAGCGCACTACTCGAAATCGATCACAGCTTTGGCGCGCTGACTCTGACTTCGCTCACTAGTTACCATCAGGTCGAGCGAGAGTCGTTCAGAGACTTTGACCGTTTCGTTGCATCGCTTGGCCTGACTCGACCTGTTACGTTTGATGCACTGGCCGATGGCAGTTCCGTAACGACGAACGAGATACTCACGGGTCGGAGAGATAACAGCGAAGCACGTGAGTACTTCCAGGAGTTGCGCCTTGCTTCTAGCTTCGACGGCAGTTTGAATTTTCTGGTCGGTGCAAATTACTACGATCGAGAGGCCGAAGCGTCCTCCGACTTCAGTCATGTAACAATAGCGGCTCAGCAGCAACTTCTAGGTTTGCCGGACACGTTCGATTCTTTGATAACGGAGTCCGATCCTGTTGAAACAGTCAGTTATGGCGCTTTCAGTGAAATCTATTTTGACGCATCTGATCGCACACGGCTGACCGGTGGTCTCCGTTATTCTTACGATGACAAAACCATTCGGACACGACAGATCTTTTTAAATCCAGAGCCGGACCTTAGCGTACCGCCATTTACTGATGGTGAGTTTGACAAAGGCGTCTTCACCGGTCGTCTCGTAGTCGATCATCGGCTCACCGATGATCTGCTGGGCTACGCAAGTGTTTCACGCGGTTATAAGGCAGGAGGAATCAATCCAGGTGAAGTGGGTGTTGACACCTCTGGATTTGAACCTGAATTCCTAAACGCCATTGAAGTAGGATTAAAAGGTTCTAGTGCCGATGGCTCGCTCTCAGCAAGCGTGTCGGCGTTCTATTACGACTATCAGGATCTGCAGATCGGGCAGACCACAGCGACCTCTGCACTGACGGTGAACACCGATGCTACAGTCTGGGGTCTCGAGGGTGAGTTTTTGTTTCGTCCAATCGAGAACTTGCAGATTGATGGAAGCGTGTCCTATCTGAATACTGAGGTCGAAAACTTCGCTTCGATAGATGAAACGGATCCGTTTGGAACAGCACCAGGAACAGAGGTTGCCGATATTGTGGGCGGTACCGTTATCAAGGACCTTGACGGGAACGAGCTTCCTTTTTCACCTGAGTTCAAGTTTGCGCTGGGCATCCAGTCTGACTGTCGCGTTGCAGACTGGACCCTATCTCCGAGGCTAGACCACTACCAGCGGTGCGCGTTCCAGGCGCCG
>JBCBZV010000072.1:0-21567 GCA_039815155.1 Pseudomonadota bacterium | reverse complement strand
GAGCGAATATCACCGTTTAGTAACGGCGCCAGCCACTCAGCTCTCTGAGCCTCGGTGGCGTACTTCATGAATACTTCCATGTTGCCCGTATCCGGCGCGTTGCAATTGAACACCTCCGGGCACCATTGGACCCGGCCCATCTCCTCAGCTAGGCCAGCGTAATCGACGTTTGAGAAGCCACTGTGGTCGGCGTAGTCGGCAAACTCCGGAGGTGTTCAATTGCAACGCGCCGGATACGGGCAACATGGAAGTATTCATGAAGTACGCCACCGAGGCTCAGAGAGCTGAGTGGCTGGCGCCGTTACTAAACGGTGATATTCGCTCTTCTTATGCAATGACCGAACCTCAAGTGGCGTCCAGTGATGCCACGAACATTGAGCTGCGCATCGAACAAGTCGGCGACGAATGGGTCTTGAACGGACGCAAATGGTTCATCACAGGCGCGATGTATGAACGGATGAAGATCCTGATCGTGATGGGCAAGTCCGATCCAGACAACAGCGACCGCCATCGACAGCAAACGCAGGTTCTTGTACCCAAAGATACGCCAGGCCTAAAGATACTCAGACCTTTGACGACCCTGGGCTACGACGACGCTCCCTTAGGTCATGCGGAATTGCGTTTTGAGAACGTGCGCGTGCCGCTAGCGAATGTGCTTCTGGGAGAAGGGCGAGGCTTCGAAATCGCGCAGGGGCGCTTGGGTCCGGGACGCATGCATCATTGCATGCGCCTGATCGGTGCTGCGCAGCGCGCTCTAGAAATTACCTGCTCACGTGTCAGCGAGCGCAGTACCTTCGGAAGGAGCCTCGCAAAACATCAATCGGTTCGCGAGGAAATCGCCAAAAGTTTTTCCGAGATAGAGATGGCCCGCTTGCTGGTATTGAAAACTGCCGCTGCCATGGACGAGCGCGGTGCAAAAGACTCCCGCGACCTGATTGCCGCGTCAAAAACCAGCGTACCTCTCATGATGCAGACGGTGCTCGATCGATGCATGCAAATGCACGGAGCCGGTGGTTTGACGGAAGACTACTTCATGGCCGAGGCGTTCAATTACGCCCGTTGGTGTCGTCAGGCCGATGGGCCCGATCAAGTGCATTGGATGGCTCTGGGGAAGCAGGTGATTGATCGCTATGCCGACGGGAGTGGCAAGTCTGGGGTTCCATCATGAACTTTGATCTTTCCAATCGTGTTGCGCTGGTGACCGGCGCCTCGAGCGGTCTTGGACGACACTTCGCCAAGCTGGTGGCGGCTCACGGAGCGAGGACCGTTGTCGCCGCACGACGCGCAGATCGCCTAGCTGAGCTGGTAAACGAAATCGAAGCCGGAGGTGGTCAGGCAATCGCAGTCAGCCTAGACGTTACAGATTCCCGCTCCATAGCCGCCCTTTTCGATACCGCTGCGGACATTTACGGGGGTATCGATACGCTCGTCAACAACGCAGGTGTTGCCGATTCTAAAAGGGCTATCCATACAGACGAGGACAGCTGGGACTTTGTAATGAACACGAATCTGCGCGGTACCTGGTTGGTTGCCCGTGAATTCGGCAGAAGGCTGATTGAGCGCGGGGCGCCTGGAAGCGCTGTGAACGTGGCGTCAATACTCGGAATTAGACCGCAGTTTAACCAGGTGAGCTACTCGTCCTCTAAGGCCGCGGTGATTCGGCTGACACAGGTTTTGGCCTTGGAATGGGCGCGCAAAGGGATACGTGTGAACGCATTGTGTCCGGGCTATGTGAAAACAGAAATCAACGATGAGTATTTTGAGACCGATAAGGGCAAAGCCTACGCCGCAAGCATGCCGATGGAGCGCCTGGGCACACTCGACGAGATGTCCGCGCCGCTGATGCTGCTCCTGAGCGAAGCGGGATCCTATGTGAGCGGTATTGCTCTGCCCGTAGATGGAGGGCAGTTATTGGGTACGGTATGACAGATCTCCCAGGCGCTGTCATCTGGATGGAGTACTAGCTATGACAACGACTAAGCCAAAAGTCCTGATTTATGGGGTGGGACGTCACGGTACGGAGGCTGCACTCGGATTGATGTCTCCCCCTAGATAGAGCTAGTCGGCACGGGTCTGACGATTGCGGAATTTGTTGAGCAGCAGATTGCCGAAAAGCCGGGAACACTGCGCTAAGACCGCATTTAGCGGCTACAACTCAAAGAGGATTTAGCATGCCTTACTTCGATCGCTTGCCCATGGAAACAAGCCTTTTTGCGGTTGCGGTTTCAGTCGCGGTTTCAGTCGCGGTTTCTTAGGGACTTCATCCAATCTGCCGGTTTTCTTCTTTCCAAAACGGTTCTCGGAGGACGTATTTCAGAATTTTCCCTGACGCGTTTCGGGGAATCACGTCGATCGTGTCGACGCTTCTAGGTAGCTTATAGCCGGCGATCTTGTTTCGCGCGAAGGCTACAAGTTCATCAAAGCTCACCGTTTCGTCCTGAGCGGGCACAACAATCGCTTTTACCGTTTCGCCCCACTTCTCGTCGGGTACACCAATAACGGCAACATCCGCTACGCTCGGATGGGCAAACAAAACGCTCTCAATTTCGGCGGGATAGATATTCTCTCCCCCGGACACGATCATGTCTTTGATGCGCGCTTGTAGATATAGATAGCCATCCTGATCGAGATAGCCCGCGTCTCCAGTTTTGTACCAGCCGCTGTCCAGAACTTCAGCAGTGGCTTCTGGTTTACGCCAGTAACCGGTCATTAGTGCATTGGATTTGACCCAGATTTCTCCGCTAGCACCGGGCGCGAGTTGGTTTCCCTCTAGATCACAGATCTTAATTTCCATTCCCGGGAGTGCTTTACCGCACGACGCCATCCTCGGATTGCCGTTCTCGTCGTGATCTTCTGGTGGAAGATAGGTGACCGACCCGGTCGCCTCTGTCATGCCGTAGAGCTGGACAAAGCCACAGCCAAACATTGCGACGGCTTCCTTCAGCAGGCTCTCTGGAATCGGTGATGCACCGTAGACGACGTACTTCACCGAGTCGATTGGTGTCGCCATAGCCTTGGCTTTTTCTACGATAGCCTGGAGGAACGTAGGAACCGCAAATAGTCGTGTAATACGATGGAGACCGATGTCTCTAATTATCCATTCCGCGTCGGGAATTGCATGAATAACGTTGGTGGCACCGTTAAAAAAAGCCGAAAAGCCCCAGCCGGTTCCGCCGATGTGAAAAACCGGCATCGCAACCAGATTGACGTCATCGTTATTCCACCGGGTCCAATCGCCTGCCAAGAATTCGAGTTCTCGCTGAGCCATAAAACAGGAATGGGAAAGAAGTACCCCTTTGGGTTTTCCTGTTGTTCCACTCGTATACATTTGCAGACAGGTCGTTTCCGTATCGATGACGACCTCCGGATCTTTTGCGGTGTAGCTGCCCATCCAGCTCTCGTAAGCTGACGGATCGTCACCGTCCAGGGGAATTAGCCGCTTGAGTCTTGGGCAGTTGCGCTCACACGTTTCGAGCACCGGCTGGAATTCGGTTTCGACGAAAACGGCTTCCACGTAGGCATCGTTCAATATGTACTCGATCTCTTCTCCTGCGAGACGCCAGTTGACCGCAACCATAGGAATGCCGGCTTTTGCAGCGCCGAAGAACAGCTCATAGTAGGAGTCGGTGTTCTTACCTAGGTAGGCAATGCGCGCATCGGTACCAAATTCCCAGTCAAGGAGCGCGTTGGCAACTTGGTTCGATCGCTCGTCGAGCGTTTGGTAGCTGCTCCGTCGTTCGCCAAAAATCATGGCGAGTTTTTCCGGTCGCTCCGCTGCGCGCTGGCGAATAACGTCGCCGACGGTTTTCATTTTCGGAACATGAACGTCAAAAGAAACAACCAAAGGCCGAGACCCTTGATCAGGCCGAGGGCCTTGCGAGCTTCTCCCGGTGAGAGGCTGCCCTTAACGGGCATTGCCCCCATTACGGTGCCGGTAAACTCCATATTGGCCCCATTGCGGTTTACTGATTTCACCTCCATCAGAACCGACCCATCTGAGCTATAAATCTTCATGGTGCTCCTTAGAGAGCCATGACCGCAGAGATATCCGCGTTCATATCATCGAGTATCTTCATGGCCGTTGCACGACCGCCACCGGTGACCGCGCCGCCTGGATGCATGAATGGGCCGGCTAGATAAAGACCCTCAGCGCCCGGCACCGCATATTGGGCAAGAGCCGGCGTTGGACGGCGGCCCAGATACTGGTGAACCCAGTTACCAATGCCGAAAATGTCTCCCTTTTGGAAGGAAGGAGACCACTCAGCCATGTCTGCCGGGGATTCTGCAGCTGATGCGATTATGTTGTCCGAGGTCATATTCGTGCAGTAGGCGGAGTACTTCTCCATCATCCACTCTTTGTAATGATCTCGGATTTCCATATTCCAATCACTTACGTCTAGGCCACCCAAGGGACCGGTATTCTTTAGTTCGAGCGGTGCGAAGCAATACAAGTAGAGCGTGTGCTTGCCATCGGGTGCACGGCTCGGGTCATGATTCGTGTGGTGTGCAATGACCGCATTGAAGTCGGAGGCGAGCCGACCCGCTTTACAATCATCGAGTCCTTGACGAAGTAGCTCCATACGAGAAGGCACGCACTCTACTAACAAGGATTTATTGATTTCCGGGCACTTGTAGCTTGGGGCCTCGTGTAGCGCCCAGTGTGTATTAATCGCGCCAAAGGAAGACAGTTCGCATTTCTTGGCGTCGGCTATCAGTTGCTCGTCGAGTCCGTCGATGTAGTCACCCAGCACGTGCGGGTGAATACAGGCGACCACCGATTTGTTGGCACTGATGATTTGTCCGCTGGCCAATTCCACACCGGTTGTTTTCCCACCCGATACAATGACTCGCTTGACCCAAGTATTGGTGTGTATTTCGCCCCCATGATGCGCGATACATCTGGCCAAGGAGTCTGACAAGGCCTGTGTGCCACCGCGTACGGAGGTTTCTTCTTGGCTATGAGCGACGGCGGTCAAGAAGTACATATATACCCCGGTGCCTCGCTCATCGGGATGAATCATTCCCTCCGCAACCCACTTCATAAAGTGCATCCGCACTTTTTCATGCTCAAACATGTTCATGATGTAGTCGGTGGCCGAGGTCAGCATTGAGTTGATGAAATCCTGACCCAAGGGGTGTTGTTCCATCATCGCGAGAAAGGGCCCGAAGGGCAGGGGAGGCTTGAACATTCCGGCAGCAAAAAGCGGGGCTAGCGTGCTTGTTCTCTGCACAAACGCTCGATAAGTCTCTGCATCTTTTTGCGAGAATTTAGCGATGCTTTCGCAGGTCGTATCCACGTCGACATAAGTTCCTAGCCAGGTTTCGTCGTCAAACATGGACACGTAGGTGCCTTCCGGATTGTCGAATTCCAATCCGAAGCGAGATTTTAGTTCGAGCTCGTCATTGGCAATCATCGGGTTCGCCATGATCAGGATCATGCCGGTCGCGTGGGTGTCATGAACAAACCCAGGCGCGGTAACTTCCCTAGAGACTACGCCCCCACCTACGATGTCATTCTTTTCCAGAACGCAGACACTGAGTCCGGACTTTGCGAGATAGGCAGCGGTAGTAAGCGAATTGTGCCCGGCACCGACAACGATCGCGTCGTAAGACGATTTTATTGGGCCAGAGGTAAAGTTCGATCCTGTTCCCTCTTTGGCAATTCCGATTTCGTTAGCATGAATGTTCATTCAGCAATCCTCGTGCTGTGGCCAGCATCAACAGTGAGCACGGATCCGGTCATGTAACTCGATGCATCGCTGGCAAGGAGTAAGAGAGGTCCGCTGAGTTCATCGAGCGACCCGAATCTGCCTGCCGGCAGCCGGGCTTTAGCGGCCTGTCCCTCTTCGGACTGCAGCCACCAGTTGGTGAGTTCCGTTTCGAAATATCCAGGAGCCAAGGTATTGACTCGAATGTTCCGCTGCACAAGATCCAGCGCCATGGAACGCGTCATGTGGTCTACCGCTGCTTTCGAGGCGCAGTAACTGGCCATCGCGGGGCGGGCACTATGACCTAGGATCGATGAAATGTTGATAATCGACCCCGGTTTGTCCGCGGCGGCTAAACGCTGGGCGCAAATTTTTGCAGCGCGCCACAGGCCCGTGACGTTGGTTTCTAGCACGCCAGCGAATTCGACTTCGGTCATCTCCAAGGTATCGGCGGTGGCTTGGATACCCGCGCAATTAACCAAGACATCCACAAGACCGTAGGCGCGCTCTGCGGCGTCAAAGGCCGCGCTTACTGCATCCGCGTCAGTGACATCGGCCGCAACGGCAAGAGCGCTGCCCCCGTTCTCTTCAATAGCCGCAACGACTTTTTCGAGGGTGGGTAGCCGTCTTGCAACACACACCACGCTCGCGCCGTGGGAGGCAAGAGTCTTTGCAAAGCTCTCTCCTAAACCGCTACCGGCGCCAGTTACTAAGGCCACTTTGTCTCGGACTGAAAACAGTTCGGCCGTCATACTTAGGTGCTCGCTCCAAGGACCGCACCGGGATCACGAACAATGGTGTCGAAGGCAGTGAGGAAGCGAGCTGCGTCAGCCCCGTTGATAACGCGATGGTCGTAGCTCAGCGACAGCGGCAGTTTTAGGCGCCAAACAACTTCATCATCGGCCCCTCGCTCTGGTTTCCAAAGGGCCTTCGTAGCGCCAAGTATCGCCACTTCCGGCGCATTTATGATGGGCGTAAACGCCGTGCCGCCAAGGCTGCCGATGGAACTTAGCGTAAACGTACCGCCTTCCATGGCACTCATGGGAAGGCCCTTGGTGCGGGCCGCTAGGGTTAGATCACGAAACTCGCCGGCTATCTCTTGCAGCGTTTTCTTGTCTGCATCTTTAATCACCGGCACGAGGAGCCCATTCGGCGTATCCACCGCAAGACCGATGTTGTAGTAGTGTTTCAAGCAAATCGCCTTGCCATCGCTAGCCAGCGAAGCATTGAATTTCGGGAACTGTTGAAGCGCGGCAACGATTGCTTTTACCAGGAGAACTGGCATGGTGATCTTGGCTTCGCCCTCCGCGATGGAAATCGTCTTTCTCGCCGCGTCGAGATCTGTAATGTCAATATCGTCGTGATGAGTCACGTGGGGAATAGAGACCCAGTTGCGGGCCAAAAATTGTCCACCCAGCTGCTGAGCCCTCGGCAGGTTCTGATACTCCACCTCACCGAACAGCGCGTGATCGACGCTATTGTTGGCCGGCAGACGGTCGAGGTATTCGACAACCGTATTGGGGTTTGTGTTCACTATTCGGGCTCCGCTTACGAGTTCCGTGTTTTCAGCGCTGCGTTCGCAGCGTCTTCAGGTAATTTCCGCTAGCACTGCATCAACGTCATAGGTTTCACCTTCTTCGCCTATCAACGAGATGACACCTGCGGCTGGTGCTTCTATCTCTTGCACCGACTTGTCGTTTTCAATGGCACAAATGACCTGGCCTTCGCTAACTGCTTCGCCATCCTTTACTAGCCACTCGTTCAGCGTACCTTCGCTCATTGCCATCCCTAGTTTGGGCAACAGAACTTTTGTGCTCATTTTCTTCTCCGTTCCTATCGGGCTTGCTAGGCCAGTGTTTTCTTGGCTGCATCGACAATTTGTTGGACGGAAGGCAGGTGCGCTTCCTCCAGAGCCTGGGCGTAAGGCACCGCATTGAAGCTGCTGCCTACCCGTTGTACGGGAGCTTTCAACTCGTGAAAAAGCTCTTCGCTGATTCGAGCCGCTATTTCTGCTCCCACTCCAAAGGGGGTCACAGCTTCGTGAACGACTAGCGCGCGTTTGGTCTTTCTGACCGATGCAAGGATGGTCTCGATGTCGAAAGGAGCGATCGTACGCAGATCGATAAGTTCGGCGCTGACACCGCCTTCACTCAGAGCCGTTACCGCGGCGCCTGCTTCCATCATGGTTCGAGCGTAGCTGATGATGGTAACGTCGCTGCCCTCGGATACCACGGAGGCCTTGCCCAATGGAATACGAGTACCGGATACCGGTGCCTCTCCGTTGGTCCAGTAGGTGGGCATGTTCTCTACGAAAAGGCAGGGGTCATCGTCTTCGATACACGACCGCAATAGTCCGTAGGCGTCGGCGGGTGTAGAAGGAGCAACGACCTTGATTCCCGCGATATGGGCAAACCAAGCTTCGAGCATGTCGGTGTGCTGCCCACCGGCTCCGCCCCCAGCGCCCGTCATCGTCCGAATGGTCATTGGCACACTGGTTTGACCACCTGACATGAAGCGCAGCTTCGCGGCGTGATTCACGATTTGATCCATGCCGACGGTGAGAAAGTTCATCAGCATAATTTCCGCAATCGGTCGCTTTCCGACCAGAGCGGAGCCAACGGCGGCTCCAATGATTGCTTCTTCCGTAATAGGCGTAGAGCGGACCCGTTCGGTACCAAACGCGCCAGAAAGTCCCGCAGTAACCTTGACTACGCCACCACCTTCTTCGTCGGCCACGTCTTCGCCGAGGAGCAGCACGTTAGGATCATCAGCCATCGCGTCGTGCATAGCCTGATTGATTGCTTGGACAAAGTTCACTTGTGCGCCCATTAGCTTGCACCTCCCGCGAGTACGTCTAGGCTCAACTCCTTCGGATCAGGTTTAGGGCTCTCCGCGGCGAAGGCCATGGCCTCTACAATCTCCTGGTCAAGCTTAGCTTCCAGCTCCAGCAGCTGTTCCTCGCTGGCATGCTGCTCGTCGATCAGCAGGCTGCGGAGCGCTGGCACCGGATCTCTTTCCATAGCCGCTTCTTTTTCGCCTTCGCGCCAATGTTCGTCCGGATCCCCCATCAGGTGACCCATAAAGCGGAAGGTCATCGCCTCTATTAGAGTCGGTCCTTCGCCGGCGCGGGCGCGCTCTACGGCTTCTTTAGCGGCAGCCCACATCGCTTTCGGGTCATTGCCGTTCACGTGAATACCCGGCATGTTGTAGGAGGTGGCTCGATCAGAAACACGCGCTACGGCAGTACCTTTTTCGAAGCGCGTATGCTCGGCGATTAGGTTGTTTTGACAGAGAAAAATAACCGGAAGCTTCCACAGCGATGCCATGTTCAGTGACTCGTGAAAAGCGCCGATATTGCTCGCGCCATCTCCAAAGCAGGCGACGGTGACGCGTTTGTCGCCGTCAAGCTGAGACGCTAGGGCGAGCCCATTGGCAATCGGGAGTGAGCCACCTACGATGCCGGTTGTAACCATATTCCCGCTTTCGGGGTGGGTCACATGCATTGGCCCACCTTTGCCCTTGCAGGTTCCGGTGGCACGCCCCGCGTATTCGGCCCACAGTTCCTTCAGCGGAATACCTTTCGCAATCTGGTCGTGAACTCCACGGTAAATTGTAACCAGGTAGTCATCGGCACTAAGGTGGTCGCACAAGGCGGCGGGAATGATTTCCTGCCCGCGTGGTGAGTAGTAGATACGGATTCCAAGCTTTCCTGACTGCATGGCGCCGTGGAATGCTTCGTCGTTTTTGCGAATTCGAGCAGCACGCTCGTAGATAGCCAGAAGAGAGCGACCGGAAGGGTGCTCGTGTTTATTATCGTTCGTCATTTCTTGCCCCCGACGTATCCAATCTTGATGATTGGACTGTTTGAGCGCAGGTTATTACAAATTTGCTAAAAAAACAATGGTGTTTGTTTTAATCTTATGTGTTTTTAAGGCGTATTCCAGCTAGCGGGCAGCGCTCATGCGGCTGTCATACCGCCGTCGACAGCAAAGTGTGCGCCGGTTACTCCAGACGACTCTTCAGATGCGAAATATACAACCGCATTCGCGACTTCTCGTCCTTCGAGCATGCGGCCTATGGGGTGTTGAGACGCGAGTTGGGCCAAGGCGGCATCGCGGTCCGGAGCCGCCGCCACGACTCCCTCCACCATAGGAGTCATGACGACGCCTGGCAGTACCGCGTTGCAACGAATGTCATATTTGTTTTCGGCGCAGTGCAACGCAACTGACCTGGTGAGGCTAAGCGCGGCGGCTTTGCTGGCACCATAGGCCATTGTCCATGCGGACGTTTTTAACGCTGTAGTAGAAAGTACGTTGACGATGGCGCCGCCTCTGTTCTTAGAACGCATGTCGGCAATCGCATACTTGCAACCTAAAAACACGCCTCCCGCATTGATCATCATCGTCTGCTGAAAGAGTTCGAGACTGGTGTCTTCGACTCCGCTGGGAGTCATGACTCCCGCGTTATTCACCAGTACATCGATTCTTCCAAAGGCTTTGTTGAGCTCATCGATAGCCGCTATCCAGGCCGACTCACTGCTGACGTCCAGAGCTATAAACTTCGCAGATTCGCCGAGCTCCTCTGCGACCGCTTCACCCCTTTTCCTGTCGCGTCCAGCGATGGCGACAGCAGCGCCTTCTTGCGCGCATACGCGAGCGATGTCAGTCCCTATACCTGAAGTAGCACCGGTGACTAATACGACTTTGTCCTCAAGACGAGTCATGGTGCCGGTCCTTAAGCCACTTTCATCGTTGGAATAGTGGCGTCTGTCTTAGCCCCGGGCGGGCTCTGGAATCTGCTTATCTGTGTCCTGGTATTTCCAAAACGCTGCTCGTGCACTGTGATGCGCTTTAGATGGTGGCCAATCGGCAGCTCATTGGTCGTCGCAATGCCGCCATGAAGCTGTATCGCTGCGTGGGCAACCATTTTCGCCGACTTGTCCGTCTTTGCTTTAGCCGCCGCTGCAATCTGAAACGCATCTGGTGCACCATCTCGAACCTTGGTTGCTGCCGCGTAAAGAAGAGAGGTAGCAAGCTCGGTCGCTACAAACATGTCTACCATGCGGTGCCTTAGAACCTGGAAGTCCACGAGCCGCGAGTTAAACTGACGGCGCTCTTTTGTATAGTTCACCGTTCGCTCAAGCAGCGTATTCATTGAGCCGACCATATCTGCGCTCATCGCAAGCATCGCGTCGGCCTGAATTTGCTTAAGCACAGTTTCGGCCATTTCCCCCCGGAAGAGCAGTCGATCTTCGTCGACCTCAAGATTTTTAAAGCTGATATCACCGGCTGTTCTGCCATCGATGGTCGGGTAGTTTTGAAGACTCAGCCCTGCGTCATCCGCTCGAAGGAGGAATAGAGCAAGCTCATCACGATCCAGCTTGGCGCTCACGATGATTACATCGGCCGCGCCTACGTTGTGAACAACGATCTTGCGTCCATTGAGTTTGTACTGGCTACCCTTTTTTTCTGCGCGGGTCGAAAGGGCTGGTGCTGAGCCAAGCGATATGGCTTCCGTGTGCGCAAAAGCGCCTTGCAGTTTGCCGCTCATCAGTTCTCCGAGAAGCTGGTTTGACGACTCGCTCTCGCAGCGGCTGAGAAGCCCTCCCGTTAATACCAGGGTCTCTAAGAAGGGCTCTACGACCAGTTGGCGACCGAGCTCTTCAAACAGTAGGACCGAATCGAGAATGCTGCCACCAAGGCCGCCCTGATGCTCCGGGAAGGGCAGATAGAACCATCCAAGTTCGGCGCAGGTATCCCATACCTGGGCACTAAAAGGGTCTTCGCTACGGATGATTTTCTGTCGAGTTTCAAAGTCGTAGCTTTCACTAAGATAGCGCCGTGCACTATCGCGGAAAGCGCGCTGCTCTTCGCTGAACTCAAAATTCATTATCTTTCCCCCGGTTGTGCGTTCTCGTGACAGCGAACGCCTAGCTTGGAACCTCTCAGCTGAGTATGTAATTGGCGATGATATTGCGCTGAATCTGAGCGGAGCCGCCATAGATGGTGGACGCCCTGTTATTGATGTAGCTGTACGCGACCGTTGCGCTGGGTCTGGGCCCAACACAAGCTTCGTTGTGTTCTGGGGCCATTACCTCATTCTGTTTTACGGCTACATAAGCACCCGCAGCCTCCAGGCAGAGTTCATCGACCTGTTGGCTGAGCTCAGTGCCTACCACTTTGACGACCGAAGCCAGGCATAGAGGAGGGTGGCTCATCGCGCTGCCGCTGCTTATCCGTTGCTCGAGATACTTAAGGGCGAGTTTGTCGACTTCCAACTCCGCGAGTCGGTCCACGAACACGGGGTCATCGGCTAAGGCAAGGTCTTGCGAGCTTAGGACGTCGTCTAAACGCGCAAGCTGCTTATCGATCGCCGCGTAATAGCAGTAGGCACCCCGTTCAAACTGAAGCAGGTACTTCGCGATTTCCCAGCCCTGGTTTTCCTCACCCACCAGGTTGGCCTTAGGTACGCGAACGTCTTCAAAAAATACTTCGCACTGTTCAACCTCATCGTCCAACGAGATGATCGGGCGGATCGTGATGCCTGGACGGTCTAGGTCGACTAAAAGGAAACTAATTCCGGCCTGTGGTTTACAGTTTGTATCGGTGCGAACGAGGCAGAAAATTTTGTTAGAGCGATGCGCGAAGGAAGTCCATATTTTTGAGCCATTGAGCACAAATTCTTCACCATCCGCTTCCGCGCGCATGCGCAGCGAAGCCAGATCTGAGCCGGAATTGGGCTCGGAATAGCCCTGGCACCAGAGATCTTCACCCGTGAGGATGCGTGGTAGCAGGTCGCGCTTTTGTTCCTCACTGCCGTACTTTAGAAGAATTGGGGCAAGCATTTGGACGCCGAAAGGTAGGAGCATTGGCGCGCAAGCTTTCTTGCTCTCTTCTGTAAATATTGCTTCCTGAGTGGGGGTCCAGTTTACGCCGCCGTATTCGCTAGGCCATCCTACTGCTAGCCAGCCACGGTCCCTGAGCGCTTCTTGCCAGGCAAGAGACGCATCAAAATCGGAAAAGATGCTGGTCATTCTCTGACCGGCGTTGATCATAGTCGGTGTGAGCGACTGTTTTAGAAAGTGCCGTACCTCTTCTCTAAAGGCTACTTCCTCTTGGGTATAGCTGATATCCAAGTGAGGACTCTTTTGGCTAAATTTTATAAAACAATCATAAATGTATGTTTCATAATGTCAAGGAGTGCGGCGAATTTTGTTGCGATAGCTGCCAACTAAAGTCGCATTTTGGAGACGATGTACGGAAGCGCGGCTCTGTTTTGGTCATTGAGCTTCCTTCTCCATGTCACCATGAGATGAAAACTGAATGTGCTCCTGATGTGATGAGATTTGCCATGTCCACCAGCTTTACTCCCCTGTCCTCACCGTATCTCGACCGCTGTCTTTGGCGGCATAGAGAGCTGTGTCAGCTCGCTTGTACAAGTCGAGGTAGCTCTCTTTGCTACCTAATTCCGCAACACCGAAACTCGCTGTGAATCTAACCGCCGCACCGGCCGGGACCAGGAGCACACGACTAGATAGGGTCGATCTGGCTTTCTCGGCAATCTCTCGCGCCTTATTCACACCGACGCCGGGTAACAAGATACAGAACTCTTCACCGCCAACGCGGCCTACGGAGTCAGCACTTCGACACACGCCATCGAGTACCTCTGCAAATTCACGGATCACCATGTCCCCCACATCGTGGCCATAGGTGTCATTGAGCGTTTTGAAATGGTCTAGATCGGCCATCACTAACGACAGCGGAGCGCCTGATTCGCGTGAGCGGTTAACTTCGGCCTGAGCCTCGTTTTCGAAGCCGCGTCGATTCTGAACTCCCGAGAGAATGTCGGTGGTGGACTGTTTGCGCAGGTCGGAAATGATCAGGGTTCCAAACCCCATTAAGAGGACCACTGCGATGCCCAGGGATATCGCTGCGACCGTGAAATTGAGCGTCGCCAAGAAAGTCGACTGCCAAAAATTCAGCATCAATAGATCTTCTGCCGCGTAATGCTGTGAAACCACCGTGCTCCACACAAGAACTACCGCCGACGCGAGCACCAGCCACGCAAGAGCTCGATCCGAAACTGGTCTTTTGCGACGGAAAATAAGGGGGACAGCGGAGATCAACATCAATGAACAACAGGTGCTCACCACATAGGAACGAAGGCGTGCGTTCTCTTCGCCAAACCAAAACCACAGCATCCCTGAGGTTCCGACACACATCAGAACAGCCAATGTGCGTATGGGGATTTTCTGTCCAAAACGCTGCGCGGCCCCAATCACGAAGAACAGGGGAATGAGTAGGTAGAAGAAATCCCCAAAGGCATGCACAAGGGTCATGAGAAAGGTGTTTTTCTCAAACACTAGCCCTTCGACAAAATCGAAGCTAAAAGCCACTACGCCGCTAAGATAAGACAGCGCGAAGTACCCAGCCGACGCAAAAGCCCGGTATTGGTACCAAATGCCGAAGAACGCCAAGGTGAAAATTGTAAACACCAAGGCAGGCATTAACTGATTAATGAGTTCAGCAGCCATTGCCTAGCCGAGTTCCGCGCTCCTACGTCCATCCACTCTGCAGTAGGTTAAAAATAAGGCGCGTCTCGCGCAATGGGTGGTCGCCGCCATATCCCCTTGCTATGTAAGCCAAGCGAATTCCAAACCTGATGGTTTGCTTGGGGGGAAGAAGGTCTACATGATCGATGGTGCACAAGGAGCTGCGTCGGGGTCGAGCGCGAAAATCGGCGGATCCCGGCTCGATCCCTGCAGAGGCTAAGACTTCTCTGATCAGGGCTACTGCATCGTTCCGCAGGTGGCGGTATCGCGAGCTGGCCAGCTTACAGGCTAAGGTCGAGCATCCGCTACGGGTTATAAAACGGCAAATCGGCGTTACAAAGGTGCGCTACTGCGGCTTGGCAAAGAACGCGGCGGTACTCGCAAGTCTAGAGAGCCGATCCGCGCCAGCGGATGCAGATCGGTTGATGAGCGCACACCGCCAAAAGAAGCGCTCGCGCGGTGGCCAAGGCTAGCGGCAGCTCAGGCTACTAGCGATAAGTTAGATCTGTAGAGTTCTCGAAGTACTTTTTGATGGTGGCGTGTAAGTGGCGAATACGGCTTTCCTGGTAGCTGGCCAGAGTAACGGACCCAATCTTCGAGGCCTTTAAGCCTTTCATCATCAGCGGCAGATTGCGCATATCCTGGTCGAACACCTCACCCAGCGGACCGAGTTCCTCCGCGGACGCAAACGGTTCTTCCTCTCCTAGTTTGTGAATGGGAACACCGCGCGGTGGCCCGTCTGGATCCGGGGTGCGCATCAGAAGACGCACATCAAAGATACAGGTCTGGTGGTCAAGGCCATTGGGTCTGAACTGATAGACAATGTTTCCAAAGTAGCCCGCCCAGACCTGCGTGTTGGGGAAAATGTCATACAGAATTGCGTCTTGTAGTTCGCTTAAAGTCGCGTCTGAGAGATCGCGATTAGAGGCTGCAGCAAAGGCCTGCCGATTCATTTCGCCAACATATTCGCGCGCCGTCATTCCCTCGGGAACCTCGACCTTGCCACCGTCGTGCTCCGCCATTCTTCCTGAATATTGTAAGGACGCGTTGACGATATCCGATTCGGACATCTTCTTTAAATGAGGGCTGGCAACCTCCATCGGCGTGATCATCCGGCTAACATGATCTCCGAAGGTATCGTACTGAGTGTTTGCATCGGCGGTGAAAGGCAGGATTTGCGGGTGGGTAGCAATCGAGTGCCAAGATTCAAGGAAGGCCTCATGGGCAACCTTCCAATTGCAAGGAATCATTTTCTGAACATGCACCCCTTTGTATGCCTGCTCAAGCCCATAGTGCTGGAAGTGCTCGGGGATGACGCCAAGATACTCAAGTAGCGGTTTGGCTTTACCATCGAGATTGATGAATACAAAACCTCCCCAGGTGTCGCAGCGCACTTCCGGTAGTTGCAATGCGTGCTCGCAGACGTGTTTGAAGTCCCATTCACAGGGCATTGACTGAAAGCTGCCGTCAATATTCCAGGTAAACGCATGAAATGGGCAGCGAAACGCGCGTACTCGACCATCAACCACGCGCAGCGCCCGTCCGCGATGTAAGCAGGAGTTCACTAGCGCCTTAACCGAACCATCCTTTTGACGAGTAACCAGCAACGAGTCATCGAGAATGTCGTAAACGTGAACGTCTCCAGGTTTCGGAATGTCCTCAAGGCGGCAGACCATCTGCCAAACTCGAGGCCAAACCCGTTCTTTTTCAAGCTCAAAATGCTCTCGAGATGTGTAGATGCTGATGGGAAGGTCTGCGTCTCCCATATCCGGATTGGAGTCAACCCGCAGATGGGACGGTACGCGTACATGCTCTTCATCGAGTAGCTGTTGTACGTTGATCGCTTCGCAGCGAACATCTCCGCCTTGCTGTTTTGCTTGATACTGGCCCATAAGTCGCCTCATGCGTCCGTGATGGGGTGGGGCACTGCCCCGGTTAACCCCTTGTTATCGTTGTAATATATTTACGCCGCTGATTCCAGGTGCGCCGTAAACGTGCGTGTAACCTAGCTTTGGTTGTCCGGGAACTTGGTGGTCTCCTGCCTGCTCGCGAAGTTGGAGACAGATTTCGTAGACCTGACGCAATCCCGATGCGCCAATAGGCTCCCCATTGGCTAAGCAGCCTCCATCCGTATTCACCGGCATGGATCCTGTTATCTCCGTCGCGCCACTCTGTATTAACTGCTCTTGTTCACCATGTTCACAAAAGCCGTTCTCAGCCATGTGCATGATTTCCGCACCGGACTCCGTATCTTGTAGCTGCAGCACATCGAAATCCTGCGGTGCCACGCCGGCTATTTCGAAGGCATCTCTCGATGCTTGAACGGAGGGAGGGTCTGATTGCTCCGCAGCGAGTGATGGATTGAAAACTTCGAAAGTACCGTAGTTTCTAGTGCGGACCACTGCAGCCTTAAGGTAGATTGGCTTGCTGGTGAATCTCTTAGCAATGCGCGCATCGCACAGCAATATTGCCGCACCACCCTCGGCAGGGCTGCAGAACATGTATTTGCGCAACGGGTGATTCACCATCGGGGATTGGTCGATCTCATCAAAACTCAGCGCTTGACGACGCCATGCTCGCTCGTTGAGGGCTCCATTCCGAAAGGCTTTTTGCGCTACCCGAACCAGCGACTCGTTGCTGATTCCATAATCGTGCATATAGCGCTGTATTTTTAGCGCAAAAAATTGCGTTGTCAGCATGTAGCCGGCTTCGCCGTACCACGCTGGCAATCCCCAGTCTTTGGGGTCCGCGTTGAAGGCTCCGTGGGCATGCTTATCAAACCCTACCGCGAGCGCGATCTCCGCGGAGCCCGCCTTAATGCACTGAAAGGCAGCGTTCAGTGCGCTACCGCCAGTAGCACATCCGTTAGCCACATTGGTAAAGGGCAAACCGGTAAGTCCGAGCTTGGTGCACAGCGCGTCTGCGTTCCCAGCGTCCTGGCTGCCACCGAAGGCGACCTGAACGTCGGACCATGCTATTCCCGCATCTGCGAGTGCTTCACGCACCGCCACTTCGCCCTGTTCCAGACCCGTACGGCTAGGCGTGCGGCCGAAGTCGTGAAGTCCGATTCCAATAATTGCAACTTCTGTCATAGGTGGCTCTTAGTCCGAAACCTGGAACGCAAAGCTAAGAACTTCGCGGCCTTCATCATCAAGAAAGAATGGGATGATGGAGAGTTGCATGCTGTCGCCGATGCGAAATTCCTGCGAGTCTCCATGAAGTATGCGCGCCTCTACTTTAAGTCCACAGCTTAGCTCGACATAGCCGACGCCATAAGGTTGAAACTGCTCCGCTGGTTTATCAGTGCGGTAGGGTGGCTTCGGAGGAAACCCTTGGACGGTCCAAGACCAAAGTGTCCCCTTGTCTCCCAGCTCAACGTTCTTCAGTTTCTCTGTGGGGCATTTGGTGCAGGAGCTCTGCCGAGGAAAGAAATGCTCATCACAATCGCAGCAGTAACTTCCTAGCAGCGTGAGGCTGTCACCTTTGGAAAGAAAAAGGTCTTCCGCGATTGGAACCTGCTCTTTTATAGCGTCAGTCATTGGATATTAGAGTTAACTCGTATTTCTGCATGACTTCATCAGCCTCAAAAATAACGCAGTGCTATATAAAAAACAATACTGGTTGTTTATAATAGAGCTTATGTCCAGATTATCGGCCATCTCACTTGCCGCCCCATGCTTGCTATTCCATGTAAGCTGCAGTCTCGCCGCTAGCTGGCGCATCTGCCATGGATAAGCTGCGCTCGCAAGAACTGATCTCACCAACAGAGGCCTCTGTAGCGGTTTCCGTTCCACCTGTGGCTCTCACGCGTCGCCTGTGGAGAGATGAAAAAAGTTCCCGTACACGCGAACTGGTATTACGAGCTACGATCAAATGTCTCCAGCGCGATGGCTACAAACCTACCACGGTAAACAATATCGCTGCGGCGGCCGGTGTCTCGCGCGGTGCGATCATGCACCACTTTCAGTCTAGAGATCACATAATCTTCGAAGCGATTCAGGTTCTTTGCGATGACCGGCTCGAAGAACTACGAGATCTGCTAGAGGATACAAAGTCTACGAGCGAACGCCATGACCCAGAGCATACGCGCGTCGAGCGCATCTTAGAGCGGCTGTGGCACTTTTATCGCTTACCGAGTTTTGTGGTGTTGCAGGAGCTTTCGGTTGCTGCTCGTACCGAGCAGCACATGGCGCAGCTCCTTGTTGCTTCGCAGAAACACCTCGATATTGGTATGAGCGAAGAAATGGGCCTTCTTCTCGATAGCAATGAGAGTTCTCAAAGCTATAAGAAACTGTTCTCAGACCTTTTACTCTTCAACCTCCAGGGTGCAACACTAAATCACTTATCACCCAAGCTACCGCCAAGAACAAAAGCTCTTTTTGAGGAGCTCATTGGCAACTGCCTACGCGTTCTTAGTACGGACTCGCGCGCTCAGCGCTCCGTATTTTTCGGGCCACAGACGGGCTACAATCCGGCGCTGTTTCCAAGTCGATCACCCGCGCGCAGCACGACTTGCGAGAAACCACGACAACAGCGAAGCAGGATAGGGAAAATGGCTCGGCGCAAGGGACGAGAAGATACTTGGCAGGCGGAGAAGAGTGAAAACACTCGTAACGTGATCATGGAAGCCACAGTTCGGTGTTATGTCGAGCATGGCTACACCAATACAACGGTAACAAAAATCGCAACCGAAGCAGGGGTCTCGCGTGGAGCGATGATGCACCACTTCTCGGATCGCCAAGACGTCATTATCGCCTCGGTGGAGTATCTGTCTAAGAAGCAGCTCGATGAATTTCGCAAGCTGGTTGCCGCGGCGGATATTGGCGACGAACATGAAGTCACCGAGGAGAAACTCAGAATAACGGTTGATTCACTGTGGAAGTTTTTCCATCTTCCGAGTTACATCGCTTACCTGGAGCTGCTGGTCGCTGCCAGAACCGACGAAGAGCTCTCCAAAATAATGAAGAAAACCCAGTTGGATTTTGATCGGCAAGTGAGCAGTACCATACGGGCCACTTTCCCCGCTTGGAGATCGATTGAGTCCACCCGAGAACTGGTAACCGATCTGTGGTTCTACACGATGCAGGGAATGGCAACCACGAAAATAATTAACCGAAGGCAGACGCGGGTCAAAAATCTACTCGAGTTCCTTGTGAAGGAAACCTTCGAATTGTATCTACGCTCTTCCCAGCAGGAGGAGCCGCATCTCCTGACAAAGTAGCGCGTCGACCCCTGCGACGGGCTCGATGAGCGCTGAATACCTTGCCTCGTTTACGGGCGGGTTCACTGATTTGTCGGGAGTCGCACACCATCTGATACGCACCGCGTTTTGGATAGGAATTTTGAATCGGCGCTCCCTAATATAAGACAGGGCGTGCGGTTCATCGGGGGAGGTATTTTTGCGCAGTATCAAAGCGGCTGTAGTTCGCTCTGCGGGCGAGCCATTCAATTACCAATCACTACAATTAGACCCGCCTAGAGCCGATGAAATACACGTGCAGATCAAAGGTGTGGGGCTTTGCCACACTGATCTGATCGTGAGCGGTGGGGTGATGCCCTATCAGTTTCCCGCTGTGCTAGGCCACGAGGGTGCTGGCATTGTTCGCGCAATTGGCACGGAAGTCACCAAGGTTTCGGTGGGTGATTCGGTACTCATCAGTTTTCGATCCTGTGGTAGCTGCGATCGCTGCGACAAACAGCTACCTGCTTATTGTCGCTCTAGCGTGCAGCTTAACTACAGCGGCCGGCGCCTCGACGGGACTACGCCATTGAAAGACCAACATCAGGGTGAGGTCTCGGGAAACTTTTTTGGCCAGTCCTCCTTCGCCACCGACGTCATTACTTACGAGCGCAATGTCGTGCGCGTCAAACCCGAATTGCCGCTTGAAATCCTCGGTCCACTGGGTTGTGGAATACAGACTGGTGTGGGTTCTGTGCTTCGATCCCTGCAGGTCGAGGCCGGTTCTTCACTCTTGATTGTCGGAGGCGGGGCGGTCGGCTTGAGCGCGGTGATGGGCGGTGCCATTGCGGACTGTGAGAGCTTAGTCCTTGTTGAACCGGTAGAAGCTCGTCGAAAACTCGCGCAAGAGTTTGGTGCAACAGAGGTCATTGACCCAGTCGCAAATCCCGAGTGGGTAAAAGAATGTAGAGGCCGATACCCGCAGGGGTTTGATTACGCTCTAGATACCTCTGGGCACGCGGGCGCGCAGGAGTCCGCATTGAAGTGCCTCGCCACCATGGGTGTTTTGGGTCTAGTAGGTCTTGGCTCCCGCGAAAACAAGCCGCCGGGACGGGCGAATCTACTCGTATCGAACGGGCAGACGCTCAAAGGAATCTTGGAAGGTGATAGCGATCCTGATGAATTTCTACCGGAACTGTTGGAGTATTTCCAACAGGGGAAGCTCCCCTTTGACCGTATGGTACGAACATTCCCGCTCTCGCAAATCAATCAGGCAGTGACCGCAGTTAATGATGGTTCCTGCATAAAAGCCGTTTTAATCCCCGATGAGGAACCAACTGATGAGAGCAGATGCTGAGCAAACCTCAGTGTTAAAAGGGCGTGATACTCGCCCTGTCCTAATCGGCGTAGGCCAGTCAATTAGTCACTGGAAAGGCGGCGAGTTAGCGGATGCTCCAAGCCCTTTATCGCTGAGTGTCGAGGCGGCCAGGAAGGCGCTAAAAGACACTACGGCGCAAGATGCGCTGGCTAAGCGTGTCGACACGGTGGTGGTTGTGCGAACCTTGGAGGATTCGGTACCGAAGAGCCCCTATCCCTTCGGTCGCTGCGAAAACTACCCGGGCGCCGTAGCCGAGGCGCTGGATTTGCAGCCCTCGTCTGCTATTTATTCGGCTGTGGGCGGGGATCAGCCTCAGGGACTGGTCAACGAGTTTGCGGCTAAGCTCGCGTTGGGTGAGTGTCGCTGTGTGCTGCTTTGCGGCGCTGAGGCAACGGCGGCTTACAAGGCGGCGCTGCGCACGGAGCAAATACTGGACTGGTCGTCGCGGAGCCCATTGGCTTCGGAAGATCGGGGAATTGGAGCCCCCTTATCAACCCGCTACGAACGAAAGAATGGTCTGGGATGGCCTACCAATAGCTATCCGCTTTTCGAAGAAGCATACCGCACAAGAAAGAAGCTTACCCGAGCTGAGTATCTGGCGGAGATATCCGAACTGTTTGCCGGATTTTCTCAGGTTTCTTCCGAAAATCCCTTCGCGCAGTATCCCGGCGTCCGCAGTGCAGAGTATCTACAGACCAGTTCCGCAGACAACTATCCGATCGCCGGCCCCTATCGGAAATGGCACGTGGCG
>JBCBZV010000048.1:0-28688 GCA_039815155.1 Pseudomonadota bacterium | reverse complement strand
TAGTATTTGATGGATCAACTGGACCGCTAGGGCGTCCCGTTTCCCTGTTCACGTTCGCGCTGGAACAACGTTTCTTTTCGGCGACTCCAAACTTTTCTCAAGTGATCTCAATCGTCTTGCACTGTTGCAACAGCGTACTGGTGTACGCCGTACTAGTGCTTGTTCTGCGGTCGTACGACAATGATGACCGGCTATTTTGGGCTGTACTGGGCGCTTTATTGTGGGCGTGCGCCCCTCAAAAAGTGAGCACCGTTCTATACATCGTTCAGCGCATGACCATGCTCAGCACGTTTTTTACGCTGCTGGCACTATGGACCTACCTAAAAGCTAGGACGACAGCTAATCTCCACAAGTCCTCGGCTTACTTTGTAGTCTGTCTATTGACACTAGCAGCCGCGCCTTTTGCCAAAGAAAACGGTGTTCTTGCGGTTCCTATAATTGCGAGCGCTGAGCTTTACCTGCTCAGTGACAATAGAACTGGTTTCGACTCGGCAAGACTGAAAGCTATCGCAGCGACCATGCTCTCGACAGGTGTTTTCGCCTTCCTAGTTCTCGGCGTGGTGGAATGGAATCATTCAGTGGATTCCTACAGTCAAAGAAACTTCGATTTTTGGGACAGAATTGTGGCAATACCAACGGTATTGCTGGACTACGTACGCCAGTTTTTCTTACCGAATACGCGCAGTATGGGTCTCTTGCATGACGACTGGCCCATTCTCGGATCTGGCTTGTCGCCTCTTGCTCCAATCTTCGCCGCTTTCGGTTTGCTAGCCATCACCATAACACCTCTGTTAGCCCTCAAAAATACGCGCCTGAGCCTCGCTGGATTTGGTTGCAGTGTTTTCCTAATTGGACACAGTATCGAGAGCTTTTTTCTTCCTCTTGAACTGTACTTTGAGCATCGAAACTACCTACCCAGTCTTGGCTTAATCGTGGTCGCTGCCGAGGTTATTCGTGCTATCCAAAGCCGAATTCAGCCGATTAGCACTAAACCCGTTTACGCGGTTTTGGTGATTTACCTACTACTATGCGTTTCTAGCGCCACGATGCTCGCCAGTTGGTGGCGGAGTTCTGGTCTGCTCTTGCAGCATCACTTAACGGGGCATCCAGATTCAACGCGCGCCAATACAGAGATAGCGTTTGCGCAGGCAAATTCGGGCGACCTGGACACAGCCATCCGATCTCTAGAGCGTGCAGCCGACCTCAGTATTAGACAGCCCGCTGCGCGCAGCATGGGCGCAGCCGACACAGTTTTGCTCAGAAACGCTCTCGTTTGTATGAGTGGGTCGGATGATTTTGAAATGACTTCACCGGAGATCGTAGGTCCGGCTAAAAATGCGGTGAGAACAGTCGTCTTCCGCGTCTATACCACCCTGTATAAAGACAAAGTTTGTGTCGACGCACCGTGGCGCGAGCTCTCTATCTGGTTTATGCGCTTGAGTTTGCTGTTTAATGAACGCGGGGTACCTTGGAACGTTCCGACTCTGGTTGATCTAGCCTTGTTTGAGCAGGCAAGAGGAAATGCGGTCGGGACTTTCACCTACTCAGCGATGATCCTAGAACAACGACCGAAGCAAGCAACAGCTCTGTTGCTGCTTGCTCGGGCCTCCGAATTCCTGGGAGACCAAGAAACATTTGACGACGCTGTGTCTCGACTACGGGCATTGGACCGCGAAGGTGTGTTAGATCAACTGGATCGCTATGTGTTGGCGAAGCTTGTAAAACGGAACACTTAAATCCTCGGTGTGCCCGTAGTGTCTTTGTCGGCCAGCCACCTTCGCCTATAAGCAAGCACCTTCCATAGCAGCGGATTACGACCGTGTTCTCCGTACACGTTAATCCCCCCTCTCCCAAAAAAATCCAGCTCGCCCCAACATACCCCTAGTGAGTACTCTGGAGTTCTTGTTTCAAAATGTTGAAATTTATCGCTGAATTGGGACAGTGATTAACCTGGACCCGTATATCGCTGATAATGTCGCTACAGGTATAACTATCCGTAAGGTGCGGGACAGTTACATACTCGCCATCGTTCAGTCAGGAGCTGCAAAAACTTGCACGTATCTATTGTCCTCCCCGCGAAAAACGAAGCTGCGACAATTGGAATTGTCGTCCAGGAACTGGTCGAGTTGTATCCAGGGTATGAATTGTTGGTGATCGACGACGGGTCGACGGACAATACGCGTTCTTCTGCGCTCGACGCCGGTGCCCGAGTGGTCAGTCAGCCCTATAGCAAGGGTAACGGCGCCGCGATCAAGCGAGGAGCGCAGGAGGCTTCGGGAGACGTCATTGTTTTTATGGACAGCGACGGACAGCACCAACCTAGTGATGTCGCGCGATTGCTGGATAAGTATGAAGAGGGCTATGACCTAGTCGTTGGCGCGCGTTCCGGTTTAGGTTCTCAGGCGAGCGTCGCTCGCTGGGGCGCGAATGGTTTTTACAATCTGCTATCGAGCTGGATGGTAGGTCAGCCGATTCAAGATCTAACTTCTGGTTTTCGGGCGGTGAATCGAAGCAAGTTTTTGAGCTTTCTATACTTACTGCCCAACGGTTTTAGCTACCCGACCACATCGACGATGGCGTTTTACCGCGCCGGCTACTCAGTGGGCTTCATGCAAGTTAACGTGGTCAAAAGAGATGGTAAAAGTCACGTAAACGTTTGGCGAGATGGCCTTCGATTTTTACTCATCATATTCAAAATAGGGACTTTGTATTCGCCGCTAAAGGTTTACTTTCCCTTTGCGGCCTTAACGTCTGGCCTTGGGATGCTCAACTACGTGATCGGTGCGTTCTCAACTGGCTCGCTTCGCTTTACGAACATGTCTGCGCTGCTGGTATCCACGGGCATCGTGATCTTTTTGCTTGGCTTACTTTCGGAGCAGCTCACGAACCTGCAGTACAAAGACGTGGCAATTGAGGACGATTCCTGAGCGCCTACGCGAAGCTACCTCGTTCGTTTCTGTTTCAGGTTCTGCTTTAGTCTATGCTCTAGCTGTCTCCAGCTTCAGCCAACTTTCAATACGAGAGGCCAGGCTTGCCTACTGCCACCTGCTAGGCCGCCTGCGCCTTGGCTTCACGCCGCCGTGCGTGCAGAACCGGCTCCGTATAGCCGTTTGGCTGTTCCACGCCTTTAAAGACAAGCTCGGAAGCCGCCTGGAATGCGATGCTGGCTTCGAGATCCGATGTCATTGCGGTATAAGTTGGATCACTCGCATTCTGCTCATCGACCACGCTTGCCATACGCTCCAGAGTTTCGCGAACTTGATCCGCTGAGCACACACCGTGGGCGAGCCAGTTGGCTATGTGCTGAGACGAGATCCTGAGCGTGGCTCGGTCTTCCATGAGTCCTACATTATTGATGTCGGGGACTTTTGAGCAGCCCACGCCGTGCTCTACCCAGCGAACCACATACCCAAGAATGCCCTGGGCGTTATTATCCAGTTCGCGCTGGATCCCGTCCGCGTCCATGGCTCCGGCGCCGCGCAGTGGTACTAGCAGAACATCGTCAAGGGAAGCGGGCGAACGGCTCGCCAGCTCTTTTTGTACGTCGGCAACGCTGACACTGTGATAGTGGGTCGCGTGCAGTGTGGCCGCGGTTGGGGAGGGCACCCAGGCTGTGTTAGCACCCGCCTTTGGATGGGCAATTTTCGCTTCGAGCATGCCCGCCATAAGGTCGGGCATCGCCCACATTCCCTTGCCGATTTGTGCCCGACCCGGCAGCCCGCAGGCAATGCCAACATCAACGTTAAAGTCTTCGTAGGCGTTAATCCAGGTTTCCCCTTTCATATCGCCCTTAGGGGTTACAGCAGCCGCCTTCATGCTGGTGTGGATCTCGTCGCCGGTGCGGTCGAGAAAGCCGGTGTTAATGAACACCACACGAGCTTTTGCGCGACGAATGCACTCTTTTAAGTTAACGGTCGTGCGCCGCTCCTCGTCCATAATTCCGAGCTTGAGAGTATTGCGTTCGAGGCCGAGCACATCCTCGACACGCGAGAAAAGTTCTTCCGTAAAGCTAACTTCGTCCGGTCCATGCATTTTCGGTTTGACGATATAGACGCTGCCTTCCCGAGAGTTTCGCAGCGGGCTGTTGCCAAGCAGATCATGCTTGGCGATCAAAGCGGTAAAAAAGGCGTCCATTATCCCTTCGGGAATTTCTTTACCGTCTTTATCCAAGATTGCATCGTTGGTCATCAGATGCCCAACATTGCGGACGAAAAGCAGACTTCTGCCAGGCAGAGAAAACTCCGAACCGGAAAGGTCTGTGTAGATCCGGTCGGCATTTAAGGTTCGGGTTTGGGTCTTTCCGCCCTTATCGAAGCTCTCGCTGAGGTCGCCTTTCATCAGCCCTAACCAGTTGCCGTAGACCACGGCTTTGTCCTGCGCATCGACCGCTGCGACCGAATCTTCGCAATCTTGGATCGTTGTCAGTGCAGACTCGAGAAGTAGGTCTTTAACACCCGCTTTGTCGTCTTGCCCAATTGAGCTGCTGGGATCGATTTGAATCTCAACGTGCAGGCCGTTATTTTGCAGCAACACGCCGCTGGGAGACTCCGGATTTCCGAGAAAGCCAACTAACTGCGCGGGCTTCGCCAGCGTCGCCGCAGACTCGCCGCTGCTTACGACGAGCTTTTGCTCTTCTATTCGGTAGCGAGTCGCGTCGCTATGGCTACCTTCGCTCAGCGCAAAGTTGGCATCGAGAAAGTCCCGGGCCCAGGCTATTACTCGAGCACCCCGTACCGGGTTGTAGCCGCCTGCTCGTTCTGCGCCGCCGTCTTCCGAAATGACGTCCGTGCCGTAAAGTGCGTCGTACAGGCTGCCCCATCGGGCATTGGCCGCATTAAGTGCGTAGCGACCGTTCATGACTGGTACCACGAGCTGCGGGCCAGCGACTTGCGCTACTTCCCGATCAACGTTTTGCGTGCTTATCTGGAATGGTTCCGGTTCTGGTAGTAGATAGCCGATTTCAGCTAGGTATGCCTTGTAGCTTGCCTTATCAAAGTCCGCACCGGGGTTGGCGCTGTGCCATTGATCTAGTTTTTCTTGAATTTCATCTCGCTGAGCGAGAAGTGCTTCGTTTTTGGGCATAAGATCCGCCAGTACCGCAGCGAGACCGGACCAAAATTCCGCCGCTTCTACTTCTGTACCCGGAATAATGCGCTCTTCCAAAAGCTCGGCGATGACCGATTCAACCTGTAAGCCAGCGCGTTCGACCCGATTCGTCATGATCGGTTTCTCCTTCTTAACTACCAATTAGTCTGCGTGATGGCGCGGATTTTAGTTCCCCTAGTTAAATTTCCCAAGTGTATGCCTTAGATCACGGTCATTTACCTCATGAATCTTTAGGATTCGACTCCGCGATCCTTCTAGCGGTAGCAACGATCAAGCGCCGCAACCATCGGTTGCCCGGGTTGTGTTGCAGTAAGGGGCTCCAGGCCATTTTCAATTCGAGTGGAGGAATTTCTAGCGGTGGATCTCGGCGAACGAGGCGCGGATTGTCACGCTTCAGTAAGGCCGCCCTCGTGGGCAGCGTGACGATCAGGTCGTTCTCTTCCGCGAGCGTCATAGCGGCCTGGTAGTGGCGGGTGAACACACGAATCTTGCGCTTTTTGCCGAGCCGATTGAGCGCCAGATCGACCCAGCCCAGCCTCTGCACATCGTCTGGATTCACGCCGACTCCGACACCCATGCCCGTTTTGCTGACCCACACATGATCCGCTTCGAGGTAGTTGTCGAGGGTAAAGTCATCTAAAAGCCGGTGGTTAGGCGACAGCAAACAGGAAAAATCGTCCATCCATAGCGGTATCTGATGGAAGGACTGAGGCATCGCGTCAAAACGGTTGATCACCATGTCAATTTTTCCGCGCTCAACGTCCTGAAAGCTGACGTCCGACGGCGTCATGATATCGAGGGTGAGGTTCGGTGCTTGCGCTCGGAGCTCTGCCAGAACCGCCGGGAATAAAGTCGATTCTGCATAGTCGCTGGCCATGATTCGAAAGACTGTGCTCGCGGTCTCCGGCTTGAAATCGGAACGGGGTTGGACCGCCTGATCTATTCGCGCCAGTGCATCGCGCACCAAAGGTTCCAGTTCTAGCGCCCGGTCCGTCGGCGTCATACCCTCGGAGGTTCTAACCAGCAACGGATCATCAAAGAGCGTCCGCAAACGGCGCAGTCCGTTGCTCATAGCTGGCTGGGAAAGGTTGAGTTGCTGTGCGGCTTGAGTCACGTTGCGCTCTCGGAGTAGAGCATCGAGGTACACAAGAAGATTCAGGTCGATCCGATGAAGATTCACCTCGGGTTCCTTTTTCTAAAAAAGTTAACGCCAGCAAGGGAGTCGAATAAGAAAGTCTGCCATGAATCTCTCATAGGAAGCCCACCGGACTTAAAATCGCGGTATCTGTGAGTATCGCGATGATTTGGGCGTTCTGCCAAGCCCTGTATACTTCGCCGCCGCTAATACGCTTGCCGTAAGCGTAGAAAATCCTTGGTCGGGGGAAACAAAATGTATCGAGCGCCAGTAGAGGACATGCAATTCCTCATAGACGATGTGCTGAATGCTGGAGAGCGACTCGGGTCTTTGGACCGCTTCGCTGAGCTAGGGGTGGGCCCGGATTTGACGGCCGCCTTGCTCGACGAGGCCGCGAAGCTGTCGGGAGAGGTAGTCGGTCCACTGCGACGAGTCGCGGATGAAAATCCGGCGCGTTGCGAAGATAAAAAAATAGTTCTGACCCCAGGCTACGCCGAAGCGCTGCAGCAGCTGGCCGCTGGCGGCTGGTTCGGTATTAGCGCCGATTCAGCGTGGGGCGGTCAGGGCCTTCCAGAGATTTACAGCACCGCCGCCTGCGAAATGTGGAATGGAGCCGATATGGCCTTTGCGCTTGCGCCGTTCCTGAGCAGCGGTGCCGCTCTTGCCATCGCGGCTCATGGCAGCGATACGGTAAAGCAGACCTACCTAGAGAAGCTGCATACGGGTGAGTGGACCGGCACCATGAATCTTACGGAGGCGGGGGCCGGCTCCGATCTGGGCCCGATGAAGACCCGCGCGGTGAAAAATGGCGATCACTATCTGATTACGGGACAAAAGATTTACATCACCTGGGGCGACCACGACGCGGTAGACAATATTGTCCATCTCGTACTGGCCAGACTTCCTGACGCACCTGCCGGTTCCGGCGGTATTTCCATGTTTGTGGTTCCCAAATATCTCGTTAACGATGACGGAAGCTTAGGCGAGAGAAACGACGTCTACCCGGTATCGACCGAGCACAAAATGGGGATTCACGGGAGCCCTACCTGCGTGATGGCGTTTGGCGACAGCGGAGGAGCAATCGGCTATCTCGTGGGCGAAGAAAACCGCGGTTTGGCGGGTATGTTCACGATGATGAATGAGGCAAGGCTCAAAGTTGGTCTTCAGGGCCTTGGTGCTTCCGAAGGTGCGCTACAAAAGGCGCTGGCCTACGCGCATGAACGCGTCCAGGGCGGCGTGCCCATTATCGAACACGCCGACGTAAAGCGAATGATACTGACCATGAGATCTTTGTGTGAAGCGATGCGCGCTATCGCACTGAGTGAAGCAATTACCATGGACCTTGCCCACTACGGTGAGGAATCGCAGCGCGGTGAGGCGCAGGCCCGTATTGACCTGATGATTCCGGTGATCAAAGGCTGGATGACCGAGGTGGGTGTGGAGCTGACGTCTCTGGGGGTTCAGGTTCATGGGGGAATGGGCTACGTGGAAGAAACTGGCGCCGCTCAGTATCTCCGCGACGTGCGCATAACGCCTATTTACGAAGGGACCAATGGCATTCAAGCCGCTGACCTTGTGGGACGAAAGCTCGGTCGTGACGGCGGGTCAACCATGCACCAGCTAATTGAAGAAGTCAGGCAAACCGCTCGACAGTTAAGCGCTTCAGACGGCGTAATGGCGCTGATGGGGCAACGCCTAAACGCAGCCGCGAATCTGCAAGCCGAGTCGACCGAAGCCATTGTTAATCTCCTGAGCACTGAGCCTGACGCGGCTCGGGGGGCTGCGTTCGATTACCTGATGCAAACCGGCTACTGCTTTGGTGGTTGGCAACTGGCTCGCGGCGCACTCGTGGCTCAGAAGAAAATTGCGGAGGGTTCTTCCGATCCCTTTTATGAGCAAAAAGTTGCGACTGCCAATTTTTACATGCACAACATCCTGCCGCGCTGTCGCGGCTATGCGGGGGTGGTCACCGAGTCGGGCAGTGCGCTAACCGAGTACCCGGTGGGGTGGTTGTGAGTGAGGAAAACCTGACGGGTACAGCGTTTACCACGCCGGATCTTTCCGACGAGCATCCGGCAGCTGTCGCGCTAATCGCGAGTTGGAGGAACTTTGGAGGCCATAAGGCCTTCCACGGCGCTGCCATAACCGTGAAGTGTTTTGAGGACAATTCTCTGATCAAGTCCCTCGCCGGCGAGCCGGGGCTAGGTCGGGTGATTGTGGTAGACGGTGGAGAGTCACCGCGCCGGGCTCTACTGGGCGATCAAATCGCTGCAAATGCCGCTAGCAATGGCTGGGCCGGTTTGGTCATCGCGGGAGCGGTCAGAGACGTTGAAGTGCTGCGTACGCTATCTCTTGGGGTAAAGGCGCTCTTTAGCTGCCCGCAAAAGACCGAAAAGCGCGGCGAGGGGCAGCAGAATATCGCGGTGCAGCTAGCAGGCGTCACCGTATTGCCTGGAGATCACATATACGCGGACGAAAACGGAGTATTGGTTTCCTCGCAAGCGCTCGTTTAGCGAGCGGCGACCAGGCTCAGTCCTCAAGTCTCATTGAGAGATCCAAAGCGCGGCAGTGCTTTGTCAGAGCCCCTATCGACACAAAGTCCACGCCGGTTTCGGCAATTGCCCTAAGGCTTTCCTGGGTCACGTTACCCGACGCCTCCAGTTCGGACCTTCCATTGGTGAGTTGTACCGCCTCGCGCAGCTGCTCTAGATTGAAATTGTCCAACATAATTCGCTCCGCTCGCGCATCGATGGCCTGCTCTAGCTGATCGATAGTCTCAACTTCGACCTCCACAGGTTTGTCCGGTGCAGATTCTCGGGCTCTAAGTACGGCTGCATGAATACCTCCACAGGCAGCAATGTGGTTTTCTTTGACCAAAAATGCATCGAACAATCCGATACGATGATTGTGACAGCCGCCACAGGCGACCGCATACTTCTGCGCTAGACGAAGTCCGGGAATCGTTTTGCGGGTGTCGAGCAGTCTGACTCCGGTGCCTGCTACTAGCGCAGCATACTCCGCGCTAACGGTGGCCGTTCCCGAAAGGGTTTGAAGAAAGTTCAGCGCCGTGCGCTCAGCGGTCAGTAACGCGCGCGCGGGCCCCGCAACCACACATATAGTTGCGCCGGCGCTAAGCCGGTCACCGTCTGCCAGAGCCCACTGCACTTCACAGCGATCATCTATAGTTTCGAATACGCGAGTGGCCCATTCACAGCCACACAAAACACCTTCTTCTCTTGTAATGATCGCTGCCTTTACCTGCAGGTTATCGGGCAGCAGGTCCGCCGTGATATCACCCGTACCGACGTCTTCGGCTAGCGCATTGTCGACTTGATGCTGTATGAGCTCTTTGTTAATCAGTGCCATGAGGTGAATTTCGGTGACCGTGTGAGCTGCTGTAGCAGCGATTCTACCAGCGGTGGGCCGATTTGATGGATGGAAAGACTCGCGTCGCCGACTTGCCCAACGTAGGATCCCTGAGCAGAATGCAGGGCATGGCTTTTGAACATGATTCCTCGGGCTGGTTTAGTGGTGCCCGCCGTTGCCCATCGTCCAATTTCAACGCGCGACCAGTGGGTGTGGAGCCGGAACTTGTCGTGGTACACAGCATCTCGTTGCCCCCGGGTTGCTACGGAGGTGGTGAAGTGGAGGCGCTGTTCTGCAATAGACTCGATTGCAGCAGGCATCCTTTCTACAGCCAGCTAGTTGGACTGCGAGTTTCGGCGCACTTTTTAATCGAACGGAGCGGGGAGTTGATTCAGTTTGTCTCCTGCCAAGATCGAGCTTGGCATGCAGGCGAATCTCATTGGCGCATGCGCAGTAACTGCAATGATTTCAGTATCGGAATTGAGCTAGAAGGTATGGATGTATATGCCTACGAAACTGCCCAATACAAAACGCTAAGCGGCCTTCTCGCGGCTCTTTTTCTTGAGTACAGTCGCCTATCGATGGAGACTCTAGTGGGGCATAGCGACATTGCTCCCGGTAGAAAGACCGACCCGGGGCCGGCTTTTAATTGGGCGTTTTTACATCGTTTGTTGCGCAATAGGCTACGTCCAGGAGTTCCTGAGCCGCCGCTAATTTCAAGCTCGGGCACCAATTGAGCGTCCTCTAGCGGTCGACTAAGTATGGATTTCATCACCTTAATCATCGCGCTTTCTCTTTACCAGGTTGTACGACCGGGCTCATGGCTGCAGCATGACAAATGGCTTAATAGTCTCGACGAGCGCTTGCGCGAATTCTTGCATAATCGTTTCGTAAGCGCCGTGGCGTTGCTCTTATTGCTTATGATCGCACTCTCTTGGGCACTCGCTGAGCTCGAAGGATGGTGGTTTGGGCTAGTGCCCATTGCGTTTGCCGTGGGAATGCTCCTCTGGTCTCTGGGGCACGACGACTATCACACCGAACTAGAGCGGCAGCTAGCAGTGGAAACGGCGGAAGCGATTGCTACTTCGCAAGAGAGCATCAAACTGTGGATGCCTAGGGAGAACACATTTGCTACTGAAGTAGCCGCCGATTCGGAGGAACACGCGTCGACTCGGCGTCTTGTACTCTACAGTGGTTACGCGCGCTGGTTCCCTCCGGTGCTGTATTTCCTACTATTTGGCCCAGCCTTTGCGGTTGCCTATCGAGCGGTAGCTCTTTTAGCCGCGAAAGAAACCGCTACCTCAGAGGTGATCTACAACAACATACTGTTCTACTTAGACTGGCTGCCCGCTCGGGCTGTTGCCGCGACTTTTGCCCTCGCCGGAAATTTTACGGCCGTAACTCGTACCGATTTTAGCGGGCTGCTATTAAGCGCTAAAGGAGCGCCAAGCATTCTAGAAACAGTGGCGAATGCCAGTCTGGATCAGGTGGATTTAAAAGCACAAAGCGAGCTGCTGTATCGCTGCTCCGGACTATGGCTTCTAGGCATTCTGCTGTTATTCGTTCTGAGCTAGCGACCCCTGATGAGCTCGGATTACGACAGCACGAGTTATGCAGCCAACGGTGGATCGAACGATTCCGGTGCGATCACTCGACAGCACGACGAGGTGCTTGGGGATCATGCGCAACAGCAAGAGACGATTTTTCTTACCGTGGTGTTTCACCCAGACCTAAGTCTTATCGGAGCCACTACTAGCCTGCAGTGCGAGGCGGTCGATCGAATTTTGGGTCGGCACGAACCGATCTTTAGCGTTGCCGACGTTACACGCGAGCTAGGGGATCCATTTCTGAGTCGCCAAGCTTTAAAGCTACGCTATCGAGGGTCTAGGCTTGAGCTTGATCGTCCGCAGGGTAGTTCTGGACTGCGCGTCGATCGGGAATCGGTTGGGGGCCACATTCAGCTCGAACCAAATCGTCTGCGGCTTGGTGTCGTTCTCACGCTGGCCGAAAGAATCGTTATTCATCTTCGCCTTGCGGTTGGGGTGAAAAAGACCGATCCAGCAGCGGAAGACAAAAACAGCTCCGTCCTTCTGGGTGTAAGTCCAGCAATGCATGCTCTTCGTCGGGCAATTAGCGATGCGGCGCGAATGCCCGATGACGTCATGGTGTCCGGTCAAACCGGTACCGGCAAAGAGCTTGTCGCACGAGAACTACACAATAAAAGTGCGCGCAGCCGCGGGCCATGGGTCGCGGTTAACATGGCTGCGCTACCCGTTGATCTTGCAGCCGCTAGCCTCTTCGGCGCGCGCAAGGGCTCCTTTACTGGTGCAGTTGCTGACCGCAAGGGTTATTTTCAACGAGCTGATGGGGGCACCTTGTTCCTCGATGAGATTGGAGATACGCCGAGCGAGGTGCAGCCCCAGCTGCTGCGTGCGCTAGAGGCGCGCGAAATACAGCCTATTGGAGATATGCCTAAACCAATCTCCTTGCGCGTGGTTGCTGCTACCGATCAAGACTTGGCTCAGGGCCCTAACGCGATGCGAGACGCATTGCGACATCGTCTCCAGGCCCAACACGTGACAGTGCCGGCCCTGAGTGAACGTTTAGAAGACGTAGGCATTCTTGCCGCGCACTACCTAGATGAAGCACAGGCAGAGGGTGCGGAACATTGGCCACCTGAGCAAGACGATGCTTTGGGACTGGCACGCTGCTGCCGATTTTTTGAGAGCTGCGCCAGCTACACTTGGCCCGGTAATGTCCGAGAATTGAAATACGCAGTGCGCCAAGCGGCGTGGAACGGAGGAGAGGCTTGGGCGCTCCGCGGGACCCTTCTAGGGCAAGAGGCGGTTGATCACAAGGTCGATTCGGAAGTTCGAGAACCAAGTACCGATTCGCTAGACCATCGAAAAGCGTTTGCTGCTCTTCAAGAACAAGAACTCCACGAGGCCTGGATAAAAGCCGATTGCGAAGTCGCGCGTCTGGCAAGGCATTTCGCCGTGTCACGGGCATCTGTGTACCGGAAAATCCAGGCTTCTTCCCGCTGCCGTCTTGCGGCGGATGTGCCGCTCGGAGAACTGCTCGTAGCACTCGACCAAAAGCAGGGCGATTTGCGGGAGACAGCCTGTGCTCTAGAGATCTCACGGCGAGGACTAGAAGCTAGGCTTCGTGCTAGCGGCGTGGATTCCATAAGCTCAGCCAAAACTGGCAAGGCTGATTCTAGCTAGCACTCGGTCCAGATGATATTGCCTAGATCAGTCTGTCCAAACGCGGCGCAGTACGAGTCTTTGTTGAAATGCCTCGCTCTCTAGCCCACTACCAAATCTTGTGCGCGCTAGGATCCGGAGGACAGGCGAGGACTTTTCTCGCGCAAGACCCTCTCCTTGATCGCCAGGTTTGTATCAAGCTCTACCATCTCAAGGGCAAGCTTAGCGAACGACGGCGAGCGCGTGACGAAGCCCGTAAATTGGCGGCCATCGATAGCCCCAGGGTCGCGGTTATCTATGACGTGGTAGCAAGCGGCCCCTGGATGGCTCTGGTTTCGCAGTATCTGCCCGGACATGACCTTGCGAGCGTTTTGGCAGCAAAGGGACCGCTTGCCGTCGAGTCGGCCCTTTCGATTGTCTCCGACATTGCCGCTGCACTGGCCGACCTCAGACGATCAAAGCTTGTGCACGGTGATTTAAAGGCGGCGAACGTTATCCTGGCGAGTCATGGGCGGGCTTATCTTACCGACTTCGGTACAGCTGTTTTGGAAGGGGACGCTTACCTGGGCGGGTCCTTAGAGGCAATGAGCCCAGAGCAGCTAGAGGGACATCCGGCTTCCCTGGCTTCCGATTTTTTTGCCCTCGGATTGCTCCTTCAACGGATGCTGTGGGGGCAGGAGAGCTTCGACGATCAAGATGGGTTGATTAGCGATAGGCTTGCTCGTGGGCTCCAACGGACGCAACCGCTGCCGGGTTTGGAGCAATCGCTTCACGACTCGCTACAACGGCTTCTTAGTTCTCTGCTTGCGACGGATCCAGCGGACCGCCCCGCCGGTACTTTCGAACTCAGGGAGGAGCTCCGTGAGCTCCGATCAGCTCTGCCGATCCCGGATTCTCCCCGAGAATTACTGCGAGGCGTTTCGCAAGCGTCTCAAGCTAGCAGCACCGAAGTGATTCCCGAGGATCTGTGGCAGTTGCCGTGGTGGAATCGTATTGAAAACAGCGTCAGTAACTGCTGGAAACTCGGAACGTCGGGCGTACGCGTTCTGATGATTACTGCCCTATTACTACCCCTAGTGTTGCTAGCCCTGCAGCTCAACAAGCCGGGGCCCTGCCTAAAGGTCGAACGGACCATGGTTAGTTCAAGTGGCGGTCGGAGCTTCCAGCACTACCGGAGTGAAGAACTTACGGAATGGCTTACTACAAAGCTCAAAAACGCGGATGAAAGCTCATTTGTGCTGGGTCGTGGACCTGCAAGCGATAGCTTCATCACCTTGAGTTCGCAGGGACGCCGCGATATCTGCGTGCCGGAAAGCTACTTCGCTTTGTTGGTTAAATGCTCGGACCGACGTTGCGAACTTGAGCTAACTAAGAGTGACTGGCGCCAGCAATCGGTTGCCCAGATGAGCGTCCTACGGAACGCGCGCGTTGAGACTCTTAAAAACGCTTTGAGACAGCTACTTCAGCAAGTTGGTGTGCCTGTCGCGACGCAATAACAGGACTAGCCAGCCACACGGAAGATAGAGAGAAAGCTTTCGCCGTTAACCCAAAAGCTTGTCTAGCAGGCAGACAGACTGGGGAGTTTCGATGCCCTTTCGTTCGGCCCGCTTGTGCAATTCACCGCTCAAAAACGGAAGTTCGGATTTTCGACCTGCGAGAACGTCTTGAAGCGTCGATGAGAGATTGTCCGAAGTCGATTGACACACAGCAACAACGGCACTCATTAGCGTCTCCTCCCCGGACCACAGCCCGAGTTCTCTCGCCACCTCTTCCACTTCTGACGCGAGGTCTTGTGTCTGAGTTCGGTAATCAGGGTGCTCAACAAGCATCCCATTTTTGCAGCGCAGAAAAGCGGAAAGCGGATTGACGACGCAGTTAATGCAGAACTTCCGATGAATCCTCCGTTCGATCTCTGCCTCCCAGGACCAGGTTTTTAGTTGACATAGCGATGAGGACAGAAAGAGAGACGGCGGCTTATGGTGATCCTCAGAGTTGCCGTTTTGTCCCATGCGGCCCACGTATGTTTCTCCGTGGGAGGCCGTAATCACTTCTTCGCTTCCCTGCCGATAAGCAGCGGCGGTACTAACTCCCCTTAGGAGTCTGCTGCTGTCAACAACCGATGCCAGTTCTGGTTCAAAGCCTAAGCCATTTGCCATAACAAGGACCTCAGCCTCGGCAGCGAGTCCATCAGAAACCTGCGCAATCGCGTTCGAGCAGTCCCCCGCTTTGGTAGCAACGATCAAGCCTTGAATCACCCCTTGCTGGAGTTCCGCTATTGGCTGCAGCGACAAATCAAGCCAGCGGTCTCCTAGATTTAATCGCCGATGACGATCTGCCCTGTCTCGCGATAAGAGAATGAACGGTTTTTCTTGTGCTTGGAGCTGGCCAGCGATAAGCGTACCCAAGGCGCCGGCACCCAAAATGTACCAGGGGGGGCAAAGCCCATCGGGGTCTTTTCCGGTCCTCATCGATGGTCTACCCATACATGAACCGCGTCGTCGAACTGCTGAATAGAACTCTGAAGCTCTCGTTCCGTCGCATAGAGCTGATACCAGCTTACCTCGAGCGCGCGTGCGACAAGTAGAAAGCTAGTGAACTGTGCAAGCTCAGTTCGATTGGCCGGGTGTCCCAGGTAATCGCCCAAAAGTTGAGCTTTGCTCTTTGGGCTAAACGGCAGCAAAGCCACAGCCAGGTCGTGGAAAGGATGACCGAGCGAGGCGTATTCCCAGTCCAAGGCAACGACGCGCGGCCCAGCTTTGGCAGCCCTGTCCTTAGCCGAGTTTTTAGCGTGCCTCCCATTTGGTTCGTTTACGTGAAGGAGCGATTCATTGACGATCCGTAGATTGCTGGGATTTAAATCGTTATGACACAAACTTAGCCTAGCCGGTGTCTGCTCGCTGGTTTGGCGCACCTCCGTGGTCGCACGCTCTAGGCAATCGTTGTGTTCAACTAGCCTAGCTTTTGCCAGGGAGCACTCTGGCAGCAGACGGCGGAATTGAGCGAGTCTCGACGACACCTCCAGTGCATCTTTCGTTTCTGATTCGGCAATAGGCAAGGAATGCAGTCGGCGAAGGAAACTCGTCAGAAGCTGAGGTTTTTTCTCTATTGATCCCCTGGCTTCTTCTCCCAACCAGCGAGTTAGCAGAAACTCTGCTCCGGAGTAAATGATTTCCGGCGCAAGTCCGTAGTCCGCCGCAAAACTGTGGGTCCGAAGCTCGCGAATGCGATCAACACCGAGCGGCGACAGAGCACGGTGGATCCGCAATGCCCAACTTTCGTGCTCCGCATCCAGGCGGAAGGTGTGATTGCTTGAACCCTGATCCTTCGCCAAAGATAGCTTGGGTTCAGAGCTTAAATATGGCGCCCAGCGCAGGTAGTCCGCGCTGATCGTCTGCGCAAGCCTTACTGCGCGCTGCTCAGATTTTTGCTCCATTCGCGCCATGCTACTCCGGCAAGTACCGCATAGACCAGATACAGTCCGCTCGTAGCGAGCAGCGCGTTTTGAAAATAAAGCGCTGCTGACACCAGGTCGATAATTATCCAATAGGTCCAAGCGGTAAGATATTTGCGAGCGACAAGCCAGGTCGCGATCACTCCGCTCCAGCTGGTACTGCTATCTAGCCAAACAGTCGTGTTCGTGAGGTCATCGCGAAGGTAAACCGTCACGGTACTCAACACGACGCAGCCCATCAAAACTGTGATGTGTCCCGACGTTTGCAGGCGCCGAACCGGTCGCTGTTCCGCCGATGCACCCCAGTAGTACCAACCGTGAATAGCGACGCCCACGTAGTAGATTTGCAGCATCGCCTGAGCAGGCAGCTCCGCGCGCCAAAAAACGACGAGGAATAGCGCCGACGCTAATCCGCCTGCTAACCAACAAAGACGTCTCTCTCGAATCGCGAGAAGGAGATACAGCAGTCCTAGGCCCGTCGCAGTCCACTCTAAGGCTGGATTCACAGACGGTACTCAAAGCTTATGCCCCAGTGGTTGGGCTCACCGAACTGCACATATTCCTCGGTGACGTAGCCATTACGAGGGTCGTTTCCAAAGCTGCCAAAGCCACGGACGAAGTAATCCTTATCGAATAGGTTCCGACCCCATAGGGCAAGCTCCCAAGCCTCCGTTTGATAGGAAACTCGACTGTGCCAAAGCGCGTAGGTGCCCGATCGTTCGTCGTGTCGATCAGACCAGAAGAAAGAATCCCTACCTTCCCACTGCAGGTCGAAGGTGAGCCCCTTGGCAAATTGGTAGCTTAGTCCAGTAGCGAACTGCCAGTTAGGCGCATGCGCCTGCTCTCGTCCATTCAGGTCTCGGCCATCCGCATTGATGTAATCTTGAAACTCCGTGTCCAGCAGTCCTAGGTTGAGGTAGAGCTGAAGTCGCTCCGTAGCTGCAGCGCGCAGCTCCCACTCGAGCCCGAGATTTGAGCCGGAGGCCGCGTTGTCGGTAAAGTCCACGAACGCAGTACTACCGTCGCCTCGTGGTATTACGATCGATCCACGAACCTGCTGATCGTCACGATCCATGTAAAAAAGTGCTAGGGAACTTTGGATCCGATCGTCCAGAAACTGTGCTTTGTGCCCAAGTTCATAGTTGATCAGCGTCTCGTCATCAAAAAAGCGAAGGCCGCTCAAGGGGATTCCCGTAGGGTTGCTATTGGCAGGAAAGGCAAGAATCTGCGCATTTACCCCACCAGCCCGATAGCCGCGAGATATTGACGAATAGAACATTCCCAGACCTTCAGAAAAGTACTGGAGCGCCACCTTGCCACCCCATAGGTCATTGCTTGGTTCGGCCCTCACATCCTGCGAGTCTTCATAGTCCATGTCTCGCCGGGCCAATCTCAGCCCAAGACTGAAAGTCCAGTTCTCGTTTATCTCCAGGTCTCCCTGGCCGAATAGGGCCAGCGTGTCCGCGCGAAAGCGACTCGTGAAGTCGTCGGCTAGGAACGTGTATTCACGCCTGAGCGCTTCATCATCGCTCAAAGCATAAGCACCGACTGTCCACCGTAAATCACCTGCCGCTAAGGCTATGGCGTCTCGCGACGATATGCGTGCCTGGAGGCTGTGGCTGTCACGATCGCGTAAGTAGCGATCAAAAGAGGAGTACTCCAGCTCCGGTTCGATGCCGACAAAGCTCCAGTCTTCGTCGTAGCTGTATTCGCTGTCAGACTGGGCAGTGCTGGCCAGCAGTTCAAGGACTAAAGAGTCACCAGAAAAGGTATAGTGAAGACCTGCCGCATCGCTCTCCTGGCGATCACGACCCGGTTCATCAGATAAGGTCGTGCGCGTGTTGTCGAGGGAAAAAGCGTCGTAGCCGTTGTCGATATCCACGTGCATGAGCGTGATATCTAACGCGTGTCGGTCACTTGCGGTCCAGGATAGTTTGCCGCGAACGCTTAGTTCATCGCGCTCGTTCGTATCGTCAACGCCGAGAAACGAGTTCTCGATGAAGCCATCGCTCTGGTGATCGAAAATCGCCAAACGGCCAAGGAGAGACTCCCCACCTAAGGGTCCGCTGAGGCTGAACCCTAGATCGCGGCGGCCGAAATTTCCCAGTACTCCGTTAACCTGCGCCCGAAATTCCTCGGTCGGTGGAATGCTACGAACGTTGATTAAACCGGCTAATGCATTCGCGCCATGCAGTGTGCCTTGTGGTCCGCGCAGAACCTCGACCTGATCAATATCGTAGGCGGTGGCAATCGTACCTAAACCGCTAAAGTCAATGTTATCGATCAATACACCGACCGAAGGATTCAGTGGCTCCACGAACTGACTGCGCTCACCGATGCCTCGCAGTTGAAAAAACCGGGTACGAGAGCTTCCACCGGACGCATTTACGTTGGGGGCCAGCTGGAGAAGGTTTTCGAGATGAGCGGCCGTGCGCGCCTTCGCTAGGGAGCCTGCCAAAACCGTCGAACTACTTGGTTGTTGCAACCAGGGTGTATCGCGCAGCTCAGCGGTAACCACTATTTCTTCCAGCGCCGTGGACGATGCCAGTTTGTCTTGCGCTAGGCCAGGCCCAGCTGCGATCAACACCATGCCAACTACGCTAAAAACGCTAACGAAGGAGCTAGGCGAAACGAAAAAGGGAAAGGAGAGGAAGGCGAGGAAGGAGAGAAAGGTATTCGAGCACTTGGCGAAAGACTTCATGCGTTTCATCCTTAGGCGTAAAAGAATGAGGCACAAGTGTTTCGCACCGCAGCGTAAAAGAAGCACGCTCGCGAAAACGACACTTTTGCAACCATCCCTCCGCCAGTATTGTCCGGATCAGGTTCAAAGGGTTCGCTTGCGCATCTCAGACCAACGGCCACCCCCGGTTTGCGTGGTCAGTATAGCGCGCAGTTCATTACACGCGCCAGTTGGTCGGTCCTTCTTGGAGAATAAGCGTCAAGCACGTGACTGAAGAGGTGATTAGAAGGGCGGCGGGCTGCTAGACTGCCTACCTTAGACGCCTGCAACGCTTTGTCGTTGTTTTCGCAGAAGCGCTCATACTTGCACCTGAAGCTAGATCTGAGAGTCTCAGCATGAACCAGGATACTTCGCAGCCGGTCACGAGCATTGAAATCAACACGCTGCCGGTGGATTCGGAAGAACGTTACTTCGATAGCAGCACGGTACAGGTACATCGGCATGTGCTTACCCAAATCCACCAAGCCCAGAAAAAACTCCTTACTGTTAAAAGCTTATCGACGCTAGTCAAATATCTTCTCGAGGACTTTCCGAGCGCGTTTGCGGCACCGCAAGCCGAGCTGTGGCTGCATGACCCAGAGGGTCGCTTGGCTGCCCTAGCGCCCATCAGCGCACTCTTTGGTCGCCATCTGCGATTTGAGTTTGATAGTGGTGAACTCTACGAACTTTATAGCGATCGACCATCCGTATCGCTTCTATCCCTAGAGGACGAACGCATGTTCGCGGTACTGCCTGCCGCGGGAACGGCCGTCGGTTGCATAATGTTGCCTCTGTTCGATGGGAACCGGTTGATTGGTAGCTATCACCTGGCGATTAGTGAAGAGATGTATGCGGTGGGTGAAGAAGATCAACAATTGCTGCAAATGTTCTCCGCCCTATGTGCCTCAGCCCTCTTGCGAGTCGTGGAGTTTCAGCACTCCGATCGCTACAGCCTATTAGATCCAATTACCGAACTCGGTAATCTCCGCGCGTTCAGACGGAACGTTCTGCGCGAGTCCCATTGGGCCAGGCGAACAAGCCAAGCTTTGGCGCTTCTGTCCATTACGATCGATGGGCTCGAAGAACTAAGCCAGGTGCATGGAGAGTCCAGCTCGCGTTTCGTGCTGCGTAAAGTTTCGCAGAGAATCTGCTCGATGCTGCGCGCTACTGACTATATCGCGCATATGCGTTTGGGCGAGTTTTCCATTCTGCTGCCCCATTGTGGCGAGCCGGATGCCCATACAATCGCAGAGCGCTTTCGTTTGGATCTCGACCAACTCGCCTTAGAAGATGAAAACGGCGCCGTGTTGTACGTCACGCTCAGTATCGGCATGGTGTGCTGGAATCCTACCGCCCATCCCGTGGCTTCGACGGAAAGCTTGGGGAAACAGCTTGAGAGCGAGGCCGAATCTGCGATGCGCCGCGCGGAAAGAGCGGGCGGCAATCAAGTTTCCGTTGCTCGGCTCGGCGCACTTATGCTGTAGAGGCGATGGATGGGTTTACCCTCGCTGCTTGTTTCGGTCCCTCACTGCCTATCCTGAGTCGCGCCAGTCTGCTCTGGGCCTACTAGCAGCTAAGTCGAGCTAGGGCCGCTTAGCCGTGGTACCATCGCGCGCAGTTTTTTCAGCTAAAACCTACTTTATTTGGGGGATTCATGGCGGAGCAAAAAGCCACTAACGTTCACTGGCACGAGGGCGAAATCACGCGCGCTCATCGGGAGAAGTTACTCGGTCATCGAGGCGCCACCTTGTGGTTCACCGGCCTGTCCGGTAGCGGCAAGAGTACGGTCGCGGTCGCCCTGGAAGGCGTCCTGAATGAGCGGGGAGCGCTCGCCTATCGTTTGGACGGCGACAATGTGCGTTTAGGCATCAACAAGAATCTCGGCTTTTCTGCGGAGGACCGGACAGAGAATATTCGCCGCATAGGGGAGGTCGCAAAGCTGTTCGCGGACTCTGGAGTGATTGCCCTATCGAGTTTCATCAGCCCCTATGTGGCTGATAGAGACGGCGTTCGCGCCCTGCATGAGGCAGCTGGTATCGAGTTCATAGAGGTGTTTGTAGATTGTTCTTTGGAAGCCGCAGAAGCCCGTGATCCAAAGGGTCTGTAAAAAAAAGCGCGAGCGGGCGAGATAAAGAACTTTACCGGCATCGACGATCCCTACGAGGCGCCCGCGCAAGCTGAAATCCACCTTCATTCGGATCAACAAAGCCTCGAGGAAGAGGTAAATCTTATCTTGGCGGCGCTTGAACAGCGTGGAATCCTCACCAGTTAGCCCGTCGTGTTCTGCCGACCTTTCACTGAGAAATACAATAGAAGTACAAGAGAAATACAAGAGCAGCACAAGAACCAAGCAAGGATGAATCATGATCAAACCCCACGGCTCTGATGAGCTCAATCCTCTTTTTGTTCGCGACGACGCTGAGCGAAGTGCGCTCTTAGCCGAGGCGGAACAGCTCCCTTCGTTAACACTGAACTCTGCTGCGGCTGCGAATGCGGTAATGCTTGGCGCTGGGTACTTCAACCCGCTCACCGGTTATATGTCGCTGGCAGATGCGATGGCTGTCGCCGAGACTTTGCACACGAGCTCGGGGCTGTTTTGGCCGGTGCCCGTGCTAAACCTTACCAATGACGAAACGATTTCGGCTGGGGCACGGATCGCGCTCCGCGATCCGAATGTCGATGGTGCTCCGATTCTTGCGGTTATGGATGTTGAGGCTGTTGAAGAAGTATCCGTAGATCAGCTATCGCTAATTGCAGAGAAGGTATTCCGAACTCTGGATCCAGAGCACCCCGGCGTTGCCACTTTTCTTGGGTTAGGTAAGCGAGTGTTATCCGGACCCATCCAAGTGCTTAATTTCTCCTATTTCGCCGCCGATTTTCCCGAGACCTTTCGGACAGCCTACGAGATTCGCGATTCGATCGGCGAGCTCGGTTGGGAAAAGGTCGTCGCCTTCCAGACACGGAACCCGATGCACCGTGCGCATGAGGAGCTGTGTCGGATGGCCATGCAAGAGCTTGATGCGGATGGAATCTTAATCCACATGCTTCTCGGAAAGCTGAAGCCAGGCGATATTCCCGCGGATGTACGCGACGCCGCCATCCGCAAAATGGTTGACGTCTACTTCCCACCAAATACGGTAATGATCACAGGTTATGGCTTTGACATGCTCTATGCGGGTCCGCGAGAAGCGGTACTGCACGCGGTATTTCGACAGAATTGCGGTTGTACCCATTTAATTGTCGGACGCGATCATGCGGGCGTCGGCGACTATTATGGGGGCTTCGATGCGCAGACAGTGTTTGATGAAGAAGTCCCTGCCGAAGCGCTAGAAATAGAGATCTATCGTGCCGATCACACCGCATACAGTCGGAAGCTAGATCGGGTGGTAATGATGCGAGACGCCCCGGATCATGACAAAGAGGACTTTGTCCTACTGTCTGGAACGGCGGTACGCGAAATGTTGGGCAAAGGAATTGCTCCCCCACCGGAATTTTCTCGTCCGGAAGTTGCCCAAATACTCATGGATTACTACCAGAGTACACAGTGAGGTTGTCGCCTGTTTACGCGGTAGGCCGGTCGAAGGGTTTTACGCCGTCTAAAACTGTGCGATGCGGGTGTTGGAAATGCTGGCAGTGATAGCGCGACGTCGGTTCAGCCGTTTGATTGAACCAACCGTGCTCGAAAAGGCGTGACAGATCAACCATGGTAGAACAAGCAGGGCTCTCTGACCTGATAACCCGGGCCGGGCAAACCGTTCTTCGGGCTGTTGATTACGCGTCGAAACCGCTCGTATTTTTGCAGCTACGACGTTTGCTTTTTGCGGCGCTTGGATTCTGGGCTCTCTCTTCGCTTTGGCTAGCCGCCTGGAGCTTCTATCCTCACGGGCAACCATTGGAGATTGCTGAAGTGATAAACCCGCCGCAAGGCAGGTCCGGCACCCGAGACGCGGATACGGTTGATATCGAAGCGCTGGTAAGTGCGCACCTCTTTGGTGAACCTGGCGAAGTCATCGATGATGCGCAGCTGGCAGACGCGGAAGCGGCCAGCGGTCGAAGTCCAAGCATGAGTGAAGAGGAAGCTGAAGAAGCGCTCGCTGGTATCGAGAAAGGAGCGCCGGAGACGCGCCTGCCGCTGCTTCTTCGCGGAGTCGTATCCTCAAGTAACGCTGGCCTAGGGCAAGCAGTGATCGAGTATCAGAAGAATCAAGATCTCTATCGCGTAGGAGATGAACTGCCGGTTAATGAGGACGTGGAGCTGGCAAAGGTACTTGCCGATAGGGTTGTCCTGGCAAATAAGGGCCGCTACGAAATCTTAAATTTGTTTGAAGACTCAGATCTGGTTGCCCAAGCAGCACCTCTAGCGAAGCCTGCACCCGAGCGACAAGCTGCAAGAGCGCCCATAACGCAGTCGGAAGCTGCCCAAGCACGAGCAGCTGGTTTGGCTTCAAATTACCGCGACAGACTTTACAGCGACCCTCAGTCGTTGGCAGAGGTCGTAAGAGTGACAGCCGTTCGCGATGGGGGTGCGCTGCGTGGGTATCGGGTTAGCCCGGGGAATGCGGCTGCGGAGTTTACCGCCCTAGGTTTTGAGCCCGGCGACTTGGTCACCGCAGTCAATGGCATGCCGCTCTCCGAACCGTCGAATACGGTACGCCTTTATCAGGAGATGCGGTCGGCGAGTGAGGCTGTGTTCGATGTCGAACGTGGTGGGCAGCAACTTACCCTGAACGTTAGCCTTGGAGGCTCTCAGTGATCAGACATTTTCTGAGACTGTTACCGCGACTCTTACCGGTACAAGGCGATTTCGGGAAAGGTCGGTTGTTTAGTGACCGCTCTGTCTGTTCGCTACTGGTTTTGCCCTTGCTGCTGCCGGTGCTTGTCACGGCGCAGGACTTTACCGTCAATTTAAAAGAGACGGATATCCAGGAGCTCATTAAGTTTGTGGCAGAGGCCACCAATACGACGATCGTTGTAGATCCAGCGGTTAAGGGAAAGGTAAAGGTTGTTTCCTCTAAGCCCGTAAACTCAAGTGAGCTGTACGACCTATTTCTGGCGATTCTCGATGTCCACGGCTACACCGCCGTTCGATCCGGAGGTGTTGTTCGGATCATTCAAAATAAGGATGCGCGTTCCGCTTCCGTGCCCGTTGCCGATGGCTCTCAAGCACTGAGTGACAACGACGAGTACGTTACTCAAGTCCTCCGCCTCGATAATATTTCTGCCGCCAAATTGATTCCCGTATTGCGGCCCTTGGTGCCCCAGCAAGCCCATATGGCGGCCTACGCACCCAGTAACGCGATTATCATTTCTGATTCCGCGTCGAACATCGCCCGGATCAAAGACATCATCGAGCGCATGGATCAATCGGCGGTACAGGAAACGGACGTCATCGCGCTGCGATACGCCGTTGCCGAAGACGTTGTGCGAATGCTTGAAAAGCTCAGCGCATCGGAGGCAAAAAACACCGGTGGCGAAGTCGATGTACTGTTAGTACCGGACCAGAGAACCAACAGCGTGCTTGTTACCGGCGATGAATTGCAGCGAGCCCGTATTGGTAAGCTCATCAACTACGTGGATACACCGCTTGAGCAAACGGGAAATGTGCGCGTGGTTTACCTCGAGTATGCGGAAGCCACCACGACCGCCGAGGTACTAACTCGGGTCATGCAAAACATCAGCAAGCTTGGCTCGGGCGAAGGAAATGCGAATCGAAGTGCCGAGAGTACGGCCACGATCGAAGCGGATGAAGGTACGAACTCGCTGATTATTACCGCCGATACGGACGAAATGGCCGCACTCGAAGCGGTTATTCAACGCTTGGATATACGACGAGCCCAGGTACTCGTTGAAGCAATCATCGTTGAGCTAGAAGTGATCGATGGTCAGGACCTCGGTTTGCAGTGGCTATTCGCGAATGATTCGGGACTCTATGGCTCCAATGTCCAGCAAAATAATGGCACCTTGGGCAACATTGGGGGTGCCATCCTTGGAGACAACTCCGATAGCGATGGGGCGACCACTGGCGACTTCAATTTAGGAAGTTTGGCCTCGGCTCTTGCAGGTACTAGCGGTACCACCCTGGGCTGGGGAGTCGTTGACGATGATCTGAGCATGACCGTCATCCTCAATGCCCTGGAAGAGCAAACCAACGCTAACATCCTATCGACACCTAGCTTGCTAACGCTCGATAACCAGGAAGCCTTCATAACGGTAGGCCAAAACGTTCCCTTCATTACCGGCTCCTTCACCAACACCGGTGCCAATGCGGGCGCCACCAACCCCTTTCAGACCATTGAACGGCAGAACGTGGGCATTACTCTGACCGTGACCCCGCAGATCAACGAGGGCGACTCGGTAGTACTGGACATCAAGCAGGAAGTGAACAGCCTGACCAATGCCACCGCGAGCGTCGATGCGTCCGACATCATTACCAACGAACGGTTGATCCAGACCAAGGTCTTGGCCTCAGATGCCAGAGTTGTGGTGCTGGGTGGACTTATCCAGGACGACGTGCAGGCGGTTGAACAGCGCGTGCCTGTCCTTGGTGACATTCCCTTCCTTGGACGTTTGTTTCGCAACGATGGTGTTACCGTAACGCGCAGAAACTTATTGGTTTTTATTCGGCCGACCATCATTAGGGACGAGGCAGCCCTTGCCGGTGCCACCGCGCAAAAGTATCGCTACATTCGCGAGCAGCAGCAAAAACAGCGCGACGAAGGACTCATCTTCTTTGAGGACGATCAGCTGCCGGTGCTTCCCGATTGGGAACAGCAAATCCGCCAGCTCGAGGAGATACGAGACGATGTAAGGCAGGGCGAGTTGCCTGCCGAGTCGAGTACAAGTACGCCATGAGCGAAGAACTCGACTCGAACGTCGATTACGCAGGCGCTTCCAGCAAGCTGCCCTTTAGCTTTGCGACGGCCAACCGCGTTGTACTAGACCCAGAAGCGACGCATCGGGTGCTTCATAGCGGCCCGATCGATGCGCAGGTTCTTCTCGAGCTGCGACGACGGGTTGGCCGTGGTTTAGAGCTGCGTGCGCTGGAGCCGGCGGACTTTCAGGCTCAGCTTACTCGGGCCTATCAGCGCGACAATAGTGAAGCACAGCAAATGGCCGCCGACATCAGCTCGGATGTCGATTTGAGCCGCCTGGCCGAAGAAATCCCGGACGCGGGTGACCTTATGGATGCGGAAGATGACGCGCCCATCATCCGTCTAATCAACGCGATTTTGTCGGAGGCGGTGCGAGAAAAAGCCTCCGATATCCATATCGAGACCTTCGAAGAAAAACTGAGCGTGCGTTACCGAGTGGACGGCGTGCTTTCGGAGGTGCTTTCGCCAAAGCGAATGCTCGGGCCGTTGCTCGTGTCTCGGCTCAAAGTTATGGCCCGTTTAGATATCGCAGAACGACGGATTCCCCAGGATGGGCGAATATCCGTGCGGATTGCCGGCCACGCGGTGGACATACGAATGTCGACACTGCCCTCAGCCTATGGTGAGCGGGTGGTTCTGCGTCTACTCGACAAACAATCAGGGCAGCTGCAGCTTGGCCAGTTAGCCATGCCATCCGATGTGCATGGCGGGTTCCGTCGAGCCTTACACAGTCCCCACGGAATAATTTTGGTCACCGGGCCGACCGGTTCCGGGAAAACTACGACCTTGTATGCGGGACTGTCGGAGATAAACGAGAGCGCGCGCAACATCATGACCATCGAAGACCCGGTCGAATACATGCTTCCGGGCATAGGGCAGACGCAGGTCAACCCCAAGGTAGACATGACCTTTGCACGGGGCTTGCGTGCGATTCTTCGACAGGATCCCGATGTGGTGATGGTTGGCGAGATACGAGACCTGGAAACGGCAGAGATCGCTGTACAAGCGTCGCTCACCGGGCACTTAGTGCTGTCCACGCTACATACCAATACGGCCATTGGTGCGGTTACCCGCCTTCAAGATATGGGTGTCGAGTCGTTCCTGCTGTCCTCCAGTTTGCTGGCGGTAATGGCTCAGCGACTGGTTCGCTTGCTGTGCAATGAATGTAAGGAGCCCGCGGAGGTGAGCGCCAGCGAGCGAGAGCTCCTAGAGCTGCGCAACGATGACCAAAGCACGGTGTTGTATCGACCGACCGGTTGTCCGAGCTGCAATCACAGCGGATACCGTGGCCGAAGTGCAATCTATGAATTCATTGATATTGACGATGAGCTCAGGGCACTGGTTCATGACAGTGCTGCGGAGCAGACCATTGCATTGGCAGCTCGCAAGAGTTCCGCCAGCATTCAAAGTGACGGTCGCCGACGAGTACTGGCTGGTGAAACCAGTCTCCAAGAGGTGATGCGCGTCACCGCGATCGGCTGATTGGGCAAATGGCTATCGGTGTGATTAAACAGTTGCCCGCGAGTCTTAGATGACTGCCTACCGCTACCGCGCACTCGATACTGGCGGCAAGCTGGTGAAGGGGGTTGTCGAGGCGGACTCGGAGCGACAGGTGCGTACGCAACTTCGTTCCCAAAGCATGCGCCCGGTTGAGGTGCAAGCGGCCGCGCGAAGTGAAGCGGCCAACGGTGTGTTGAGCAAGCGCCTGCTACCCCTGCGCTTAGGCGTGAGTGACCTGTCCCTGCTGACCCGTCAACTTGCTACTCTGGTCCAGTCCAATCTGCCCCTTGCCGATTGCTTACAGGCGGCAGCCCAGCAAACGAGACGTCAGCGGGTGAAAGCCATGCTGCTACAAGTACGTTCCCGGGTTAGTGAAGGCCATACCCTGGCCTATGGCCTGGCGGAGTATCCGCAGGTATTTGGCGAAATGTATCGTGCAATGGTTTCCGCCGGAGAGCACGCAGGATTCCTAGGCCCGGTCCTTGAGCAGCTCGCCGACTACTCGGAAAAACGCCAGGAAAGCAGTCAGAAACTGCAAATGGCGATGATTTATCCGCTTATTTTGAGCGGGGTCGCCGTAATGGTTATTGGCGCACTGATGGTTTTTGTGGTGCCAGAACTGATCGGCGCTTTTGCCCAAAGCAACAGAGAACTTCCCCCGCTGACAAGAGCGCTGATCGCCACCAGCGACTTTTTTAGGGCCTACACGATTTGGTTGCTCATCGCGCTCTGCGCTGTCGCGATCCTCGCCAAGCGCGCGCTACGCGACGCGAAGCGCAAGCGCCGCTGGCACTCCCTGCTACTCAAGCTGCCAGGCGTGTCGCGTCTGATCATTGCGATCGATACGGCACGATTTGCTTCAACGCTTAGTATTCTTATGGCAAGTGGCGTGCCCTTGTTAGAGGCGCTGCGCATCGCGGGGCAGGTTCTGGTGAACTTGGTATTGCGCGATGAAAGTGAAACGATCGCAGAGCAAGTACAAGAGGGTGCTAGCCTGAGCCAAGCTCTCGCTCAAGCTGAACATTTTCCCCCGCTCATGGTCCACATGGTTGCCAGTGGGGAGAGCAGCGGAGCACTTGAAGAGATGCTAGAACGCGCGGCTAGCAATCAGGAGCGCGAGCTAGAGCTGACACTGGGTCGGCTTCTCGCCTTATTCGAACCACTGATGGTGGTGGTAATGGGGCTGATCGTTCTGGTAATTGTGTTGGCGATCATGTTGCCGATATTCGATATGACTAAAATGGTGGGTTAATGCCATGCGTACCCTGAACACACAAGGGGCTGCGGGCTTTTCTTTGGTCGAGATTCTGGTTGTGCTTGTGATAATGGGTTTGCT
>JBCBZV010000018.1:0-46406 GCA_039815155.1 Pseudomonadota bacterium | reverse complement strand
GTGGTGATCGTCGTCAACATTACCGGACGCAGACGCTGAGCACAGGCCCGCACTACGGCTTCAGCGGTAGTGACTTCTGGATGTATCTCGCGAACGTGGTTGTAGGTGTCAATAAGAACAATGTTGTTGTTCACAACGATCCCAGCGAGCGCGACGATGCCTACGCCCGTAAGAATTGCGCTGAAAGGCTGTCCGGTGATGATCAAACCGAGCAATACGCCAGCAGTAGACATGATCACGGCGAGCAGAATAAGACCCGACTGATAAAAGCTATTGAATTGGGTTACTAGCAGCACAAACATCAGAGCCAGCGCTAATAGGAATGCGAAAGAAATAAAAGCAAACGAATCAGCTTGCTCCTCGTTCGCGCCGCGGAACATCACCTGCACGCGAGGGTCGAAGCTTTGTGTTTCAAGCCATGCTTGAATCTCACCGACCATCGTGTCGGCCAGCACACCTTCAATCACCGCCGCTCGTATGCGCTCGGTCGGCATACCGTCGATACGCTCAATGGAATCGACGCCCTGCGCTGGTTGTATCCTGACGAAATTTCTAAGCGGTACCTGCCCTTGCGTGGTGTTTACACGCAGTTCATCCATGGCGCGTATACCGCGCTCTTCAGCGGGAAAACGAACGCGAATATCCACCGCGTCGATTGCTGAGCTGGGTCTATATTCCGCGATTTTCACGCCGCTAGTCACGAGCTGAAGCGCTACTCCGGCGGTTGTAACGTCTGCGTCATAGAGCGCTGCCTGGGCGCGATCCACCTGCATGCGCCACTCAATTGAGGGCAGCGCTAGCGTACTATCGATATCCACAAGCTCAGGCAAGGACTCCATGTAACTCTGGATTACGGCCAGCGTTGGCTCAAGTAAAGACCGCTCCCGAGACCGAACCTCGATTTGAATTGGCTTGCCGACGGGAGGTCCTTGCTCAAGTGGCGCGACCTCGACACGAATGCCAGCAATCGAACGAGTGCGTTCCCGTAGCTCCCGCATGATGTCGAAACCGGAACGGCTGCGCGCATCTTCTGGTGCCAGTTCAATAAAGATAACGCCGATGCGGTCGTTGGCGGCCCCTTGGTTCAACCCGGAACTGGCCCCTGGGAGAACGGACTGCGTGTTGACAGTGCGAATGCCAGAGACTTGCAGTACTTCTTTCTCGACGCCGAGTACGAGATCGTTAACCTCACTGGCCGAGAAATTCCCGCGTCCACTGACCGATACGGTTAGGTAGGGTGGATCCGCATCGTTAAAGAAGACCATGCCGCGACCGAGCTGGCCGTAGGACCAAAACACGGAAAACAGCAGTGCACAAATCGTGATTGCAGTCGCCAGCGGATGGGCGCAAACCAAGCTCATAAAGCGTGCATAGCGACCGGTGATCCCTCCAAGCTTGGTGGGATCACCGTCTTCAAGGAGTTCGAGCGCCTCGTCAGACTGCTTACTTACATGTGCCGCTTTTCCAAAGAGCGCGCCCAGGACAGGACCAAATAGGAGCGCGTAAAGTAGCGAGCCGGCGAGGACGGTAAATACCGTCACCGGCAGATAGCGCATGAACTGGCCGGAGGTTCCCGGCCAAAACATGAGAGGCAGGAAGGCCGCCAGCGTGGTCGCCGTCGAGGCCGTTACCGGCCAAAACATTCGCTTAACGGCTTCCGAATAGGCCGCCTCGCGTGCCAAGCCTTCACTCATTTTGCGATCTGCATATTCGGTGACCACGATCGCACCGTCGATGAGCATGCCCAGCCCCAGCAACATGCCAAACATCACCATGAAGTTGAAGGTGTAACCGAGCTGGTAGATCACGATTACAGAAAATAGTAAGGAGAAGGGTATGCCCAGGCCGACAATAATGCCGCTGCGCAGTCCCATAGCAGCGACGACCAGCACCATTACCAGCGCGAGTGCGGTCACGATGTTGCCCTGAAGTTCACGGACTTGCAGCTGCGCAAACTCGGCCTGATTTTGTGAGGCTACGACCTCGATTGTGGCCGGAAGACTGGCAGAAAACTCATCAACGACTTTGAGAACGTCATCCACCGTATCGATTACGTTTGCATCCGCCCGCCGATTGACCTCAACGGAAATTGCATCCACACCGTTGAAGCGAGCGAAACTGGTGCGATCTTTGAACGTACGTCGAATATCGGCCACATCGGCAAGCGTCACTACAGAATCACCGCTGACCTGAATCGGCAAATCCATTACGTCTTTTGCCGTTTCAACGACGCTAGGCACCTTGACGGCAAATCGACCTTGCCCCGTATCCACGCTGCCCGCGGGAATTAGCTGGTTGTTGCGTTGAAGAGTCCGAATGAGCGTTTCGCTCGAAATGTTGTAGGCCTCTAGCGCTTGCGGATCGATCAGTACTTCCAGTACTTCTTCCCTTTCACCGGCGAGTGTTGCGCTTAGGACCGTGGGAATAGTCTCGATCTCGTCGCTTAGATCAATTGCCGCTTGATAGACCTGTCGCTCCGTCGCCCCTCGACTGATCAAATTCAATTGAATGAGGGGGAAATCCTCCGTATCCAGTTCGCGCACGATGGGTTCTTCTGCTGTGCTTGGAATCTCAGCTTTTGCCCGGTCGACCGCTTCTCGCGTGTCGCTTTGGGCGACGTCCAGATCGATTGAGGCTTCAAACTCCACCAGCATCGTCGCTCTACCTTCCGACGCGATCGATTGGATTTCCTTAAGACCCTCGAGTTTGCGCAGCTCGATTTCCATCGGCTGAATTAGCAGCCGCTCCGCGTCTTCTGGGGAGATCCCCTCGTGCGGAACACCGATATAAAAGTAGGGGAGGATGATGTGCGGGTCGTTTGCTATGGGGAGCACCGCGCGCGAGATCAGCCCGCAGATGACGATCATGGTCATCATCATCAGCGACGTTCGTGAACGCCCGATGGCCAAATCGATAAATCTGCTCATTAGCGTGCGGCCGTCGCGGGAGGTAGATCAGCGTTTTGAACCCGTACGATCTGCCCGGCGGAAACAAACTCCTGGCCGACCGTGATGAGTTTGACGATGCCCGGAAGTCCTGTGACCCAAGCGCCGGTCGCGCCGTCTTCAATCACTTCTACCGGATGGAACACGACCTCGTTGTCATCATTAACTGCTCTGAGCCCTAGAACACCTTCATCGTCGAGGGTGAATAAGGCCGGCGATACGCGATGCGCAAGCACGGTCTCCGCGGTCACACTGACCACGGTGGTGACGCCAGCGCGAAGCTCATAATTTGGGTTAGGTACGGTGATTTCGATGGGGAAGGTCCGCGTGGCGGGGTTGGACTGGCGCCCTACGAAGCTGACCACACCGTCGAGGCGCTGGTTGGTACTCGTTCTCGCCGTCACTGGACTGTCGAGGGCAATCAGATCGATATCCTGTTCGGACACATTCGCCGCCACCAGCAGCGGATCCAAATCTAATAACGTAGCGCAGGGCGCTCCCACACCGGCAAAATCGCCGACATCTAAATGCAGTTCTTCGATCACCCCCGAGAACGGCGCGGTAACTTTTGTCCGTTTGAGATTCAACCGCTCTCGCTCAAGGCGAGCCCGTGCTCGTTCTAACTCTGTATTGGCTTGCGCAATGCGAATTTCGGACAAAAGTCCTCGCTCTTGAAGTTCCTGCGCGCCTCGGAACTCTATCTCGGCCTGTGACAGCTGCGCCTTAGCTTCCGCCACGGTGGCCTCACGATCGTCTGTGGCAAGCTCGCACAGGAGATCACCTTTGCTGACTCGATCGCCGCGCTCAACGGGGCGCTGAATGATCCGGCCGGTGGTCTCTGCGCTAACCTGCGCGCTGCGCTTGCTTTCGGTTTTGCCGCGTAAAATACGGGTTTGGGTGCGCTGCTCGGCAGCAAAGGTGGCGATGCGAACACGAATCTGAGATTCCCCGTCATCTAAGCCTTCTGCCGACGCGATGCTTGCTTCGCTCACGAAGGAGTCTTCCGTCGCCAAACCGGACAGAAGCCACAGCAAAAGCGCCGCTGCGATGACGCATGCGGTTACCAGATTCTTTTTCATAACGGCCTTACTAGTGAACGGCTCAATTATACCTCCAAATATCGACTAAGTACGCAGCGTTTTGACGCATTTAAGTGTCAATTTGCCGTGTCACCTCCCCGCGCTAGGGATGAAATTTTGCTGCTCGGGATGGGCTTTACCCTGTCCTATGAGGTGCGGAGCATTAGCCTTCTAGCACGATCGGTGGTTTTCACCGGAAAGTAATCCCTCAAACGAGTCGGGGGTGGCCTCCGCCGCAAAAGCCAGTATGATTCGAGGTTCTAGGTATCGTTACTCGCACAACTTAAACACAAATTAAAAAGGGAGCCCGACCGCCATGGCGCTAGTGGATTTCAACAAGGTTCGGCAGCTATTTGGTGATACACCATCAGGCGATGATCCGGATCTCTTTCGAGAGTTGTTTGTTTTGGTTATGGCTCGAGCGACTGACGCTGATTCCTATACTCATCCTGCCGAAATTACGACCGTACAAGAGGTGATTAAAGGCGAATTGGGTGAGGACTTATCTGACGGTGAGATCCGCACAGCCGCTCTATCGAAAGTGTACGAATCGGCTCCACTACACAAATGTCTGAGCGACGCTGCTGGCAAACTCAGCATGGATCAGCGCCGCTCCATCCTCACGGGTTTAGTCAGTGTGATGAGAGCGGACCAGCACGTATCGTCGCGGGAGGCGGACTTTTTCAACTCGGTAGTCCAAGCACTCAATCTCACGGCGGCTGACGCTGCAGGTCTGATCGTCGAATAGACCTTAGTCGGGTCTTCTCTGGTCAGTAGGGCATTCTCTAGTCGGGAGGGCCTTTCCAAGTTGGGCTCTTCTGTAAACGAGTAAGGCCCTTCTCAAAAAGTTAGGCCCTTTCTCTCAAAAAGCAGGCATGTCTTCCAAAAGCAGGCATGTCTTCAGCTCGGTCGGCCCGTGCGTGGCGTTAGGCCGGCCAATATGTCTCTGAATACAGCGGAATCTACGTTACCCCCGCAGAGTATCACCGCCAGCTTTTTGCCTTTATGTCGATCTCTTTCTTGCATCGCCGCAGCAAGCGGTGCTGCCCCCGCACCCTCACTTACGTTGTGCGTATGGGTAAAGTACAGCCGCATAGCCTGGGCGACTTCCTCATCGGAGACGCTCACAACTCGATCCGCTCCGGCGCGGTAAATCGCGAGTGCTTCTGGAACGACCTCTCTAACCGCCATACCATCGGCGATCGTGTTCGCACTTTGGGTGCTTTCTACCTCGCCGCTTGAAAACGCGCGTAAGGCTGCATCTGCCTCCGTCGATACCACGCCCACGATACGCGTAGCTAAGCGCAAGGCATCCCTTGCCTTGATGACGCCGCAGATTCCAGAACCGCAGCCAATCGGAACATACACCGTGTCTATGTCTTCTACCGCTCGAAACAGTTCCAGCGCATAGCTGGCGACGCCTTTTACTAGTGCTTCGTGGTAGGGAGGTACGTGAAAAAAACCGCGTTCCTTCGCAAGTCGGATGGATTCGACCCGAGCCTCATCGAAATCCTGGCCAAATTCGATGAGCTCCGCGCCGAAACTCTTCATCGCCAAATTTTTTTCGATCGCATTGCCGAAGGGAACTACGATGTCGGCGTTTAGGCCGGCGCTTTTAGCGGCGCGGGCGATACTTTGGCCGTGATTACCTCGAGTCGCCGACACCACACCGGGGATTGTTGGGTACTCCGTGCGCAGCCAGTCGATAAAGGTTATGCCGCCGCGCACCTTAAACGCGCCCGTTGGTGTATGGTTTTCGTGCTTTACCCAGAGTTCCGTTCCAATGGCCTCGCAAAGACTTGGCCAGCGATATTGGGGAGTCGGGTCGATGAATTGGTAGACGAGGCTTGCTGCTTCATCCAAGTCAGCAAGCGCGAAAGTACGATCCATTGGTCTACACCTCCACAAATGCCGCACGATCTTGATTGCTGTCGATCAAGATGACAAGCTCTTCGCCCCTTTCGGAACCGTTACACGAATTGAGCACCAGCCCAAAAAGCGAGTCTGAGTACGCCGCGCCAGAAGAAGATGAGAAGGGTGCGAGTTCTGCACTTCCTGCGCCGCACTTTATGCCGTTCCAGCGCCGTGATTTGCTTCGTATGCTGCGCTCGGAAGGCAGCCTAGATCCAACGCAGAGCAGTATTTTTGATCGCGCCGTGCAGGAGATAGAGACGTTTTTCGCCCGCGAGTTTCATGAGCAAAGGCAACAGCTTAAGGCGCTCTACGCGCCCTTTGACCCAGATGCGGACACTCGCGCCCTTTCCGTTTTGCCTAGTGCTTCGCTCGATGACCCAGACAAACAAGGCTTCGAGGCTGAAGCGGAGCTGGACGATCTCGAAACAGCTTTAGTGGACTCCCTGCAGCGGGCAAATTACGAGTTACTCGATGAAGCGGATCTCAAAAGGGCGTTTCGAAGCGCATCGCTCTTTCAAATACGCCTTAAGGTGAATCTAAAGGCCTATAGACGGGCATTTCTCTATTGCCGCGGTTCGAGCAAGAGAAGCGAAACCTTGTCGTTGTTTTTTGGTTTGGTGAAACGCCGAATCGAGTTCACCAATTTTGACCGTGTTTTACTTTTCTTGGAATTTGCAGAGCAGCCCAAAGACAGTGGCCCGGAGGTGTTGGCTGGCCGGGTCATGATCAAACTCTTTCAAAATGTCCCCGATGCGGATCTGGAAATGTTGTTTCCTAATACGCGCGTCGCTATGCGCTGGAGTGACCGGCTGCTGATCGGAATTCCTGCGCTGGCAAGCGGGGCCGTGGTGGTGATGACGAAATTGAGTTCGACTCTGTTACTGCTCGCGACGCTAATCGGTTTTTGGTTAGGCGTGCACAGTGAACCGGTAACACTCGATAAGCAGGGACTGATCATCATTGGAGCGGGCTTGGGAGCACTGGGAGCGTATCTTTGGAAGCAATGGTCCAGTTATAGAAACCGTAAGGCACGCTTCCGTCAGGCGCTGACCCGTGACCTGTACTTTAAGCTCCTCGATAACAATGCGGGTGTTTTGCTGCGCATTTTAGATGACGCGGAGGATTCAGAGTGTAAAGAATCCTATGTAGCTTTGTATTTCCTGATGCGCCGCGCGGAACCGATTTCTTCCAAAGACTTGGATCAGCAAATTGAGGCCTGGTTTGCCGCCAACTGGTCGACTCGTGTGGATTTCGATATCGACGATGCGCTCGCTAAGCTTGCGCGAATCGGCCTTGCTCAGCAGGTTGATGGGCTCTGGAGTCGTGATCCTGGGAGTAGCGCCAGTTACCTAAAACAGGCAATGGGCAGCGAAGGGGGCGCTGTAGCGGACGTTGTGAGCAACAGTGACACAGCAAGAACGTGATCGCGGAAGAATCCCGAGCGTCGGATGGACTGCTGCGGTCATCCTGGTCAAGAATCTCTCCATTTCTCTGGGAATATAAGACACGGGTTGTCCTTGCCCTTGGCACGCTCCTGCTCGGCAAGGGCGCGTTGCTGCTTGTTCCATTCATTCTAAAAGCCCTCGTCGACTCTCTTGAACTTGGCTCTAACGCCGGGCCAGCGCTCGCTTTGCTGGCGCTGGTGCTCGCCTACGGAGGAGCCCGCTTTTCGAGCACCTTGTTCTCCGAGTTGCGCGATTTGCTGTTCGGGCGAGTTACCGAGCACGCGATGCGTCGCTTAGGTCTTCAGGTTTTCAATCACGTTCACACGCTTGATCTTCGCTACCACCTGCAGCGCAGGACAGGGGGACTCGCCCGTGACATAGAGCGGGGTATCTCCGGAATTAGTTTTCTGATGCGCTTTTTCGTGTTCAACATCGCGCCTACGCTGCTTGAAATCAGCATGGTTGCGGGAATTCTGCTCTGGCAATACGGCATTGAGTACTCCGCGGTGGTGCTGGCCGCGGTTGCCGTATACATCACGTTCTCTTTTCGTGCTACCGCGTGGCGAACAAGATTTGTCCGCGAGGTGAACGAGGCAGACACGGCTAGCACCTCGCGAGCAGTTGATAGCTTCTTAAATTATGAAACAGTTAAGTACTTCAATGCGGAGAGTCTCGAAGCGCAGCGCTTCGATCAGGAACTGGGAGGATTGGAAGCGGCACGGCGCAAGAATCGATTCTCTCTATTCACGCTCAATTCTGGTCAGGCCATAATCATTGCTTGCGCGCAGGGCGCAATGCTCGCGATGGCCGCCTTTGAAGTGCGTGCGGGCAGTATGAGCGTGGGCGACTTCGTACTGGTCAATCAATTTATGATTCAGCTGTTCCTGCCCTTGAGTTTTCTCGGCTTCCTGTATCGAGAGATTAAAAGCTCGCTGGCGAACATCGAACGTCTCTTTGCGCTCTTGAATCTCAACTCAAGCGTTGTGGATAAACCGGATGCACAGCCGCTAGCGTCCGCTGTTCGACGCATTGCCTTCGACAACGTCTCCTTTGCGTACGAAAGCGAGAGGCCCATTCTGAAGAACGTTTCCTTTGAGGTGAGTGAGGGGGAGACCGTAGCGATTGTCGGTCCGAGCGGTGCTGGTAAATCGACGCTTCTTAAGCTGCTGATGCGTTTCTACGATCCAGATGCCGGATCGATCTCGTTCAATCAAGAGGATCTTCGAGACCTGACCCAAAATTCGGTGCGCCAAACCCTTGCCGTCGTGCCGCAAGACTGCGTCTTATTTAACGACTCGCTGTCAGAAAATCTTCGCTACGGAGACCCGGATGCCAGCGATGGTGAGCTGGCAGAAGCACTCAGAATTGCCCATCTAAGCCGTTTCGTCTCAGAGTTACCAGACGGTTTGGAGACCGTAGTCGGAGAGCGGGGGCTTAAGCTCTCCGGTGGAGAGAAACAGCGCGTTGGTATCGCTCGGGCGGTGTTGAAATCGGCGTCTCTGGTCATATTCGACGAGGCAACTTCAAGCCTCGACTTGCAGTCCGAGCAGGTCGTTCTCGCTGCGCTTCGCGAGTTGGCCCAGCGGCGCACGACGCTGCTAGTGACCCATCGCCTGACTACCGTGGTCGACGCGGACCGTATTTTGGTGCTCGACAACGGTCGTTTGGTAGAGCAGGGACGTCATCAGGCTTTGCTAGAACTTGGCGGTGTCTACGCCGGTCTATGGCATTCTCAGCCGACGGCCAGCCGTTCCCCGGACAGTTCCTCAGCCAGCCCCCCTAGCAGTCGCTCCATCGCACCTGCTTCTTTGGGAGAGGAATAGATCACCGTTGATGCTGCCTTAGCGCCCGCAAACGCTAAGGTAGGGCTCTCAGCTCGCTCGCGAGCTGTTGCACGTGCGTATCCTCAATCCCCAGTTCCGCTAGGGCGCTGGCCAGTTCGAGAAGATAGTCGGAGTTTTTGCCGCTTGGGCCCGCGCTCCGTGCGATGTGTCTGGCTAATTCGCTGTTTGTACCGGCGCCTAGATAGGCCGGATTATCGGGTGCTGCGATATAAACCGTTGCACTGACCATTTGTTCGCTGGTCCTAAGCATGATTGGTAGTTCATGACGCTCGTAGCCATTTTTTTCTCGAAAATCCAAATGGGTAAAAACAGCGCTGCGAACCCGAAGAGCGATGCCGTCGCAGCGAGCATTGAGTGCGGGGATTAAGGTAAGGACACGCCCGGGGGCCTCCGGTGTGCCGCGGTGATCGTGGGACCCCTGCCAAAAGCGTCGCTCCCAGCCGTGCAGTGTCGCCTGCTCCTTCGCCTCGATCGGGAAGTCGATTTTGTAAATCAATGAACCGTAGGCAAATACCCAATGACTGTCTTTTTGCCGATCGGAAGCAAGCTCGGGATTTTCGCTCATCTGTCTCTGGCCTGAACGCGTAGAGTTGGTCGATAGGGCTTGCGCTGCATTGTAATGGACGAGATCGAAACAGCTACCACACGGAGCGCAGATGCGCTCATCATCGGAGCAAACAGCGGCATCGCAACAGCGTTGTGCCAACAGTGGGGGAGGAGTTCGCGATTCAACGCTATCCATGCGGTCAGCCGATCACCATTGAAACTAGACCAAATAGGAAGCGAGCCGAATACTTCGGGCGGCGGACGGGTGCGCGAATACCAATGCGATCACAGCGAGTCCGCGATTAGCGATGTAGTTGCGTCAGTGTTTGCTTCAAAACAAAACTTTTCCCGCATTGTCATCGCCCTGGGCACACTCCATGGCCAGGGCTATCAGCCGGAGAAGTCGGTGAACGCCCTCACCGCATTTGCAATGGAGGAGGTCTACCGAATTAACTGCGTTACACCGCTTTTGTGGCTGGCAAAGCTCGCACCGCAGCTACGAACGCAACAGGACTGCCGAATCGCCGTGCTGAGCGCTCGTGTTGGCAGTATCAGTGACAACGACTTAGGCGGATGGTGGAGCTACCGCAGTTCCAAAGCGGCTCTCAACATGGCCTTGAAGTGCAGTGCGATCGAGTTCGCGCGACGCGCGAGGGGAGTAAAGCTTCTCGCCTATCACCCCGGCACGGTTGACACCGCACTGTCTGCACCTTTTCAACGGAACGTCGCGAGCAAGAAGCTCTTCGATCCGGCATTTGCGGCTCAGTCCCTAGATCGAGTAATGGATTCGCTGAAGCTCGATGGTGAACTCAGTTTTCTCGACTGGCAGGGAAAACCGATAGCTTGGTAAGCGGCAGCAATCCGACTGCGGTTTTTGCTTTTTTTCTGCGTTACTCTTTCGACTCAGATTACTTTTCCCAGGCTAAAATAGGAGCATACCCATATGTTGCATCGCTTGACGCTTAGCGTCGTTCTTCTTGTCGTTGGCGGCTGCGCTCAATTTGTTTCGGAACGCGGCGTTGAAGTCACCTGGAACGAGCGCACGGTTACTCAGTTTGAGCGAGGTGTGACAACGCGCACGCAAGTTCTGAATACCCTTGGACCGCCCTCACAGGTTGTTGCAATGGGCGACGAATCGGTTCTCTACTACCTAAACGAATCGTCTAGGGGTCAGGGCTTTATCACCTTCGTTTACAATCGCTTCGAGCTGAGCGCGACCTATGACCGGGCTGTGTTCATCTTTGGGCCCGATGGGATCCTGAACGAATTCTCCACTTACATCGCGCGTGACGAGTGAACAACGGTGGTCTGCCTTAAGATAGTTCGTGTTTTCTTACCAGTACTTATTCTTGCCTGTGCTGGCTGCACCCAGTGGTACTACACTCTGGGGCAGGAAGTGGCCGTGAGTGAGCCCGCAACCCTGGAAGGAAAATCACTTGCAGCTACGCTCGCGACACTTGGTCCGCCCCTGCGCTTTGCCGCCGGTGATGGAGGCTTAGTTATGGCATGGGAGAGTTGGCGGATCGAGGAAAGCTCCATTGGCGCAAGCCTGGGTGTCGCTGGAGCGGATTTTTTGAACGTTGATTGGGGTAGCGCAAAGATACGCGGCGACTTCTTACTTTTGACCTTCGATAAGGATAAGAAAGTCAGCGCGGTTGCGCGCGTTCGCAGAGACGATTCCTTGGGCTCCGGCGCAGCGATCCAGCCCATCTACGGATTCGTCGAGGTAACGAGTGTCGACGACCTGCTAGAGCCTTTACCGGCTCATGATTGGGGCGCTGCGCAATTGACGCGCCTACCGGAGGTTCTAAACCTTTCGCAGCAGCCCGGCCTCGGGAATACCGCTATCGAACAGCGGGGCACACCCTCCGCCGTGGGCGCTCGTTCTCAGGCATGGGAGGATTGAGCTTCATCTACGCTCAAATATCTACGGAAAAGGTTATAGAATGCGTGCCTCGTTGATGTGCCTTTACCGCTACATGCGACGAGCTAGCGTAACTAGTAAATGCTTAGTCGGGCACTCCTGCCCTCACAAATAATAGTAAATCGAGCTACGGGGATCTCTACATGGACTTGAACACGCTCCCGGCGTATTTGGATTATCGCGCCGACACCCACGGTGATGAAGTTTGGCTGCGTGATCTGCGTGAAGAAGGCAGCGACGACTACACCTGGTCTGAAGCGCGTCGGCAGGTGAAAACGGTAGCCGCAGCCTTAGAAGCTCGTTTTGGCCACGGTAAGAGCATGATCGTTCTTTCCAAGAACTGTGCCCACTGGTTCATGGCAGACCTATCCATCATTACGTCGGGTAACGTTACGGTCAGCATGTTTACAACCCTGCCCGCATCGACGGCGGAATACATCGCGACTTTCTCCGAGGCGCAAGCGATTTTCGTAGGGGAAAGCCCTAACTGGCCTTCGGTACAAGAAGTATTGCCTAATAACGTGACACTGATTGCGCTCCCTGGGGTTGAGATTGATGCCGATCACCTGACCTGGGAACAGCTGCTAGAAGAAGGGGAAGGGGCAAAACTCTCTTACGTGGCGGCGCCCGATGACATGATGTCGCTGGTGTTCACCTCCGGTACAACAGGTCTTCCTAAAGGTGTCATTCAAACCCACGAATCTAATCTCATACCAATCAATCGATTTTTGGAAAAATTTCAACTGGGGATCACACCCCGCTACTTTTCCTATCTTCCCCTCTCACACATAGCAGAACGGCAAATTGTTGAGTTCTCCTCCTTGGTGAATGGCGGTACGGTACATTTCAATGAATCCCTCGAAAACCTGCTGCGAGACTTGCAGCGCACGCAGCCACAGGTCTTTTTTGGCCCGCCAAGAATTTGGGAGCAGTTTCAACAGGCGGTTATTGCCAAGTTTGGTGGTCAAGAAGCCCTGGATGCAGCCTTGGCTGAAGATGCGGAAGGGATCGGGAAGCTTGTCTTAGAGACCATGGGTCTGAGTGAACTGGTCTACTGCCTAACGGCGGCGGCTCCGACCCCACCTCCGCTGATCGCCTGGTGGGAGAGGATCGGCCTGCTGCTGATGGAGGGTTTCGGTCAAACAGAGGCTATGGGACTTATCGTGTCTACGGAAGATCAGCGCCGCGTAGGCTCTATTGGCAAGCCGGTGCCTGGTATTGAAGTAAAAATTACCGATGAGGGCGAACTCATTATTCGCTCCGAGGGTTGCACGCCCGGCTATTTCAAACAGCCGGAAAAGACCGCGGAATTGATCCAGGACGGTTGGCTCCACACCGGCGATAAAGCGCGCGTTGATGAGGACGGTTTTTATTACATTACGGGCAGAGTTAAAGACTACTTTAAGACGATCCAAGGGAAGTTTGTTGCTCCACCTCCGATTGAGGGCCAATTCGCCGAGAATCCAAACGTTGAGCAGCAGTGCTTGATGGGTCGTGGTTTTTCAAAGACCGTGATGGTTGCGGTACTCACCGAAGAGGCGCGCACGAAAGATCAAAGCGAAGTCGAAGCTTCTATTCTCGATACTATCGGCACCATCAACGACAGCGTCGAAAAACACGCTCGAATCGGAGCTGTCATTTTCAGTGAAGAGCCCTGGAGTATCGAAAACGAGGTGATGACTCCAACGCTTAAAATCCGAAGGGAAAAAATAGACGAGCGTTTTGCGGAGCTAGGGGAAAAGCTGGCCAGAAACTCTGCGGAGCAGGGGAAAGTGCTCTGCCAGTGGGCCTAGGCCGTTTCGGAACCAAATTAGGCTCCAAAAGCCCTAGGCTAGCTGTTGCGGGCAGCGTAGAGCAGGGTTGCCCGTTTACGGGCCACGACTAGCCGAGAAATTCCGCGCGAGTAGCGGGTTCTTTGAAGGTCCCGCCTAGTGCCGTAGTTCGTGTCGTTGAGTTGCTATCCATCACGCCGCGAGACTTCACGCAATGGTGCGTGGCGTTTATCGTTACAGCGACGTCTTCCGTACCGAGCAAGGTTTGCAGTGCGACCAGAATCTGCTGAGTCAGTCTCTCTTGGACTTGCGGCCGTTGGGCAAAGAATCGAACCACCCGATTGATCTTCGATAAGCCAATCACCTTATCGCGCGGGATGTAGGCCACTCGAGCGCTGCCATCGATCGTGACGAAGTGGTGTTCGCAGGTGCTCATAACGTCGATGTCATCGACTAGCACCATCTCGGCGACGCTCATTTTGTTTTCTATAACGGTGATTTTCGGGAAGCGTTCGTAGTCGAGTCCGCAAAAGATCTCATCTACATACATCTTGGCGATGCGATGCGGTGTCTCTTGCAGGGAGTCGTCGCGCAGATCCAGGCCCAAGGCATCTACGATTGTGGTGAAGCTGTCACGAATGCGTTCATATTTTTCATCGCGATCCAACCCATTATCTATGAGAGGTGTTTCTAATCCATGCTCAATCAGTGCATCCCGTACTAAAAGAGCTTCTTCACTGATGAGGTGAGAGTTGCTTAAAACAGCGTTTGCGAGCGCTTGGTTCATCGTTTTTCTCCTCTTTGGACTTTAACTTACGGTTTGCCGTACTCCTTGGATCGGTACGCTAGGTAGCCTTGAGTTTTTTGACAGCTTAGAAGGGCGGTGTAAGACTGAAGCAACTCGGGAGAATTTTCCGGATGGTCTGGGCGTAACGGAGCACGCAAAAATTTGATGGCTGAAGGCAAACCTCTACGCGTTGGCATCATGGGCTTTGGCCAGACTGGGCGCCAGCTTTTTGACTTGCTTGAGAACCGGCCTGGACTCGAAACTGTAGCGATTGCAGATCTGGGACGACCGGATATTCTCCACTACCTTCTTCAGTCTGAGGTCAGTGACCCAGAACGATTTCGCTTGGACGGCAATTTCTTGGTCAGTCCGAGGCAAAAAGCCCGCTTAATGTGTATCGATCGCCCCGTAGAAATGCCCTGGGACGTGTTCGATGTCGACGTTGTGCTTGAAGCAACCGGCGTTCACAAAAGCGAGAGCGCTCTGCGTGCCCATCTGCAAGGCGGTGCCCCTAGAGTAGTTATTCGAACGCTCCCCGCCGATCATATTGACCGCATTGTGATTCCCGACATCAATGGGGGGACGGTGGCGAGGGAAGACCGCATTATCTCGGCAGGATCTCCGACGACCACAGCCTTGTGTTTACTTCTGCACGTATTGTCAGACGAATTTGTTATCGACTACGTCAACATGACGTCGGTTCATGCTTATACCTCAGACCAGGCGCTGCACGACTATGCAGGAAGCGATTACCGGCGTAGTCGCTCGGCGCCAAAGAACATTATTCCTAACAGCCACGAAGCGAGTAACTGGTTGACGCACGTTCTGCCAAGTTTCGCCGATCGAGTGACCACTTCTGCGCTCAACGTGCCAGTACAAGATGGCTGTCTGCTAGACACGACCCTAGTGTTTGCGAGCGATGACGTAGGCAGTGAACAAGTGAACGAAGTAATGCGTGATGCGGCGGCACGGTTACCTCATTCGCTTGCCTTTACGGAGGATCCGATAGTCTCCTCGGATGTACTCGGATGTGAACAGTCTTTGCTGTTCGACACTCGTGCAACGCTCAAGGCCGGACAGCATTTCATGAAGACGCTCGGTTGGTATGAAACCCGTGGCCATGCGGCTCGCATGCTAGACGTAGCCGAACTTTATGGGCAGCTCGACCATGGATTGCTTGACAGTGGAGGGCAGGTTTAGATGGCAGCTTTACGAGTAGCCATCAACGGATTTGGTCGTATCGGCCGAGCCGTGTTTCGAATCCTAGAAGAACGAGAAGACGTTGAAGTCGTGGCGGTGAACGATCTGGCGGATAACGAAGCACTACGTTACCTGCTTCAGTACGACACTGTTATGGGTCCTTTTGCTCACGAAACAGCAATCGACGGAGACGAGCTGCAAACCCCTAAAGGTAGTGTGCGCATGCTCAATAATCCCAGACCGGAAGAGCTGCCTTGGGATCAACTTGCCGTAGACGTGGTGGTCGAATCGACTGGCGTATTTCGCCGACGTGAGCAACTAGAAGCGCACCTCAGCGCCGGAGCCAAGCGCGTACTGCTAACCGTGCCGGCAAAAGACGCGATTGATTACACGGTCGTATTAGGTGTGAACCACGATGGATTGAGGCCGGAGCACCAGATTATCTCCAACGCGAGCTGTACAACCAATTGCCTGGCACCCATGGCCGCAGTGCTGCATCAAGAATTTTCCATAGAAGAGGGCGTGATAAATACGGTTCACGCCTACACCAATGATCAGAGACTGGCGGATGTGCCTCACTCCGATTGGCGACGAAGTCGAGCCGCGGCGGAGAATATTATCCCTACCTCGACCGGAGCGGCGAAGGCGGTCGGCATAGTGTTACCGGAGCTGGAAGGCAGGCTCCACGGAATTGCCTCGCGTGTGCCCGTTGCGGATGGTTCCGTGGTGGACAGTTTCTTGCGGCTTGGTCGGAGTGTATCTCGCGAGGAGGTTGATCAGGCGGTAGAAGCCGCAGCGGGCTCGGAGCGTTTTTCTGGAATTATTCAGTATTCGACTCGTCCCCTAGTATCAACGGATGTCATTGGCAACAGCCATTCCTCGATTTATGACAGTGTGTTCACGAGCGTATCGGGTGGTCGCTATCTGCGAGTCCTTAACTGGTACGATAATGAGTGGGGATACAGTTGCAGGGTGTGTGACGTGCTCGCACGATTTTGCGAATGGTCTTGAACTGCGAGTGATGAAACGCCAACAAGCGAAGGCTGGGAACAAGAGCCATTGACAAGCGAATAGTCGATGGCCAGAAATAAGGAAATCGGATGATGATGCCTATTAATTTTCACTGCTCAAATTTGCAGCGATCAAACACAAAACGAAGCGGAAGCCGATCATTGAAGGGCCGCGGATTGATAGCAGTATTTAGCGCATTGCTTACCTGCAGTTTCTTGAGCGTTCCCAGTTTTGCCGGGGATTACGAAGACACGGTAAAGTCCTTTCGCGCTGCGGAGGAAACATCGGAGTTCTTCTCGGACGCTTTTGCCTACGTGGTTTTCCCGACTATTGGGAAAGGGGGCATTGGTATCGGTGGAGCGCACGGTGCGGGACGTGTGTATAAGCAGGGCAGCTATGTGGGCGACGCCACGGTAACCCAACTTACGTTGGGCTTACAGCTAGGTGCACAAGCCTTTAGCCAGATGATTTTCCTTGAAGATCAAGATGCGTTTGACAGCTTCACTAGCGGTAATTTTGAGTTTAGTGCGCAAGCCACCGCGGTCGCTCTAACAGCAGGTGTTTCGGCGGAGGCCAACACTGGTGGCGGCGCGTCCGCCAGTGCGAGCGGCGGGCGTAACGACGCTAAGGTAGCGCATGGCGGTTACCGCAAGGGCATGGCGGTATTTACCATTGCGAGAGGTGGTTTGATGTATGAAGCGACGCTCGGAGGCCAAAAGTTCAAGTACAAGGCGCTTTGAGGCAGCGATAACTAGCTAGCGGTAAGTAGGTATAAAGCCGCGCTTAACGCCGATCCGAACAATGCCGTCAATGCGCCTCTTAGCCATGGATGGCGCAAGTACCAAAGCGTTCCCAGCAGGTCAATGAACGGGCGTGCGGCTGGTCTCAATGAGAGCTTCGCTTCTGCCTCAAGGACCGCATGGAAGCGGCTGGCATCCAGATTTGGCAGCCAGGACCAGCCGAGCGGTACGACCACGTCCGGTGCGACAACGAAACGTTCTCCGAAGTGGATATTGGATCGTTTTCCGTAGAAATAGCGGCCATCATGATCGACCACAATTGAGCGATCGCCAATCATGCCCAGATAACCGCCGCAGCCTTTGAACATGCTAAGTGACCCATGTACGGATAGGGCCACCAGCGGGACCCATACTGCCGCCTGCGCCGCGGGCGCTGTCAACAGCGAAAAGCCTAGAAGACCCAAACCCAGCGCAGCGATCAATCCCGCAAAGCTGCGGATCCGTCGCTCTCTATCCTCTACTTGAACGGCCCAGATTATTCCAGCCGGTATCGGATCAAGGAGCTCGGTTCTGATCGCCTTGCATGAATCTAAGGCTCGCGCGGCCGCAACGTTCAGCCAACAGTAAATAGCCAAGAGCAGTGCCAAAAACAGTGGTAGACCAATGCCGAGGTTCTTGGTGAGAAGACGGCGACGTTCGTCCTGAACCCACAGCTCATGCTCGTCGCGAAGAAGACTGGAATCGAACGGCACCTCGGCGGCACCTGACGGGCTGAAGCGCTCGGCAGTGGGTTGGCTGCTGTGAAAAACCAACGGCCGTTCACGCCAGATCAGCAAATAACTATCGCGGGCTAGAGGCTCGGAGCTGATAAGTTTGGCATTCCCCCAGGCACGATCGAAGCGGAATAAATGCATTTTGCCAGCGCTGCTCTCGATTAGCGCCCAGCGATGTTCCGTGCTTGCTGCGACATCGTGAATGCGCTCGACCGTGCCGTCTTCCGGTATGGGGACAAGCAGAAAAAGCGCATCCAACTGCTCCCCGAGACGTGCGGCGTCTGGGCGATATACGCCCAGCAACGGACCTTCCGGCGCCGGCACATGAAGTAGGCCATCGATCAGCAACAAGCGTGTGCGCTGCGGGGACAGCTGGATTGGTGTCGGTGCGGTTTCTAACTTCCCGTCGCTGATGCGAACTAGCGCACCCACATCGTTGAGGGAATAGACCGCGTCTCCGAGATAGGAGCGAGCCAATGCGAGACTTCTCCCATCCGCCGCCAGTCCCGGCTGATATTCACAGACCCCCTGTTGCAAGCGACAATCGAATAATCCCCTTATTCCGTCATTAGTGACCGCACCGACCAAGATCCGATTCTCGTCGAGAAATAGCAGGGGTGGTTCTAGTCGAGAAAGTCCCAGAGAGCCCGCGCTGATTCTTCCTAGTGCGAGACCGGACCGCTCGTGTTCCAGCAGAGCATTCGGTGTGAGAATGTGCAGACGATTTCCCGAAGTGCTGGCTGCTGCAAGCGCGCCGGCCGGCTCCGGTGCTGGCGGCGGGGGAGGAAAGCGGATGCTAATCGTCGCCAGAACAAGAAGAAGAGCGCTGGCAATCGCTCCGCTGACCATCGCTCGTAATTGCGCTTTTTCTGCCCGCGCTTCGGTTTTTTCGTTTTGAAGAGCGGGTCTCAGAGCGAATAAATTTGGAGCCTGCCCGGCCTTGAGGACACCCTTTCGCCCTGGGCTAGGACGCCTAGCAGGGGAGGATGCAGAGCTCTTGTTGTCAGGTCTTCGACCTCTCTTTATTGCAGTTGATGCGGTTCGTTCCTGCGCTTTGCTTGATGGTGCCGGCGCGGCGCTGACCGCTGAACTTTGAGCGCTTAGGGAGCTTTGCGAATTTACAAGCTCCGATTCGGTGCCCTTCTGGCTGGCCCTCTTGGCTGCCGCTGCCTGTTTTTTTACTTTTGCGCCCGTGCGTTGATTGGTCTGCGGCGTAGCGCGAGGTGGCGCCTTGTTTACCTCTGTGTCTGTAGCCTGAGTCGGCGGCGAAGGCTTGCGCTTGTTGGCGGCCGGGGATGCTGTGGGAGTCTCCGGCGTCTCTACTTCAGCCTTTAAATCTCGATTGACTTCCTCTACTTCGCAGATAAGTCCTGCAGATCGCAGTTGGCGATAGAGCTTTAGTGCATCCTCTTTACGCAATTTGCGACGCAGCGGGATGCGTTTGCCGCTAAAAAAAACGTCGATAGCGCCCGGATCGCGAAGACCAAAAAAAGCGGCTAGTAGCCGACGAGCATCTCTTACGTCCGTGCCTGGTAAAAGCTGGCCGGAGAAGACGAGGTTATAAGCGTCGCTTGTCGTCTCGCTCAGGGCTTCGCTCAACGCATCTGGTCCATAAGCAATGATTCGAGATCAGGATCTGCTAGAAATTCTCATCGAGCGTGAAGCTAATTCCCGCATGTTTCTCTAAGCGTTCGAGAAATGGAAAGCCAAGGGCAGATGCGGGGGTCCAAACGCCACCCTCTGTTTGCGGCGCATCAAAAGCCAAGCAAGCGGCTGCCTCGCCTAACATTTTAGAGGTCGCTCCATAGCCCGGATCTCGGTCGCCATAAACGGTCGCACGCAGGCACTTGGATGATTCTTGAGGATGCTCTGCATGAATATGCAAATTAAAGAAGCCTTCCTCCCTGGTTTGCGTGTCCGGACCCGAGCCTGGTTTTGGCAGGACAGGTTTCAACAGCGATCGACCAAGGCGAGTCCCGCTAATCGCTGCGACCACGCCTAGCCCAGCAGTGAACGCAACCGCCTGCGCCCGGTTATCGCAAAGTTGCGCTTCGTCGTAATCAAACTCTCTACCCCAGGGAAATCCCATCACCGCATTACTTCTGCGCACAACCCGCTCGTTGATCGTTGCCATGACAAAGGGACAAGTCCACTTCGAAAACGCCGCTTCGTAACGCGGTGTGTATTGGTCTCGAACCTCGGGCCCCGGCGGCTCTCCTTGCGGATAAAGCAGGTATTTGTTCTGCAGCTGCCGGCGTAGCGTTGCATTGCCTGAGGCCTCCTCCAACACGCCCAGTAGGCTGGCTACCGTACCACCACTTGCTCCGCCCGATGCCTTGCCAAGGCGACCGCGAACCCGAGTAGCGGGAGTGCCAAAGTTCTCTTGCATCGCGGTTTGGATAAATAGATTGCCAAGATCCGAGGGGACAGAGTCGAACCCGCAGGAGTGAACGATGCGAGCGCCGGAATGCTCCGCATCGCTTTGATGTCGATCTATCATCCGTGCAATCCACTGCACTTCACCAGTCAGGTCGCAGTAGTCAGTGCCTTGGCGACTGCAGGCCTCGACCAGGAGACTACCGTAGCGCGCATAGGGCCCCACCGTGCTGCAAACCACCTTACTGCGCGCCGTCATCTCGTAGACCGCATCGGAATCGCTGCTATCGGCAGTAATCAGAGACAGTTTCGTTTTTCTAGAACGGCCTTGGAGTTCTTTTCGAAGCTCCTCGAGCTTATCGGTGTTGCGCCCAGCGAGAGCCCAACGCAGGTCTCCATCACTGCCGTAGCGAGCATAAAGATGGCGCGCCACCAGTCGGCCGGTGAACCCCGTTGCCCCATAGAGGATCAGGTCGAACTCGCGTTTAGCCATCGCCGGTCCCTTAGTAAGTTTTGATCGTCTTCTAGCTTAATGAATGCCGTGCATCATGCGGCGCAGAAGCGGTGAGAGCAACAGCAGTAGCAGACCCACACCCAGACCAAACCAGCCTAGCTGCTCAAACAGATCTGTGTAGCTCACCAGAGCTTCGCCCGCATCGAGTACTTCTCCGCCGCTGGTGTCTACCGCTGCGAGTTTCGCGAGTTGCGCGGCAACGAACTCCGAGTAGGCGGTCGCCAGGAACCAGCAGCCCATCATTACGCCTACCACCCGATGGACCGCGAGTTTGGTGACCGCAGACAAGCCGACCGGTGATAGGCATAACTCGCCGCAGGTGTGCAGTAGATAGGCCAGAATCATCCAATAGCCCGAGACCAAACCAAGCTCGTTTTGGTATTTGGCTCCTAACACCAAAGCGAAAAAACCCGCGCCGGCTAGCGCAATGCCCCAGGCAAATTTTACCGGTGTGCTCGGCTCTAGTTTCCGCCGGCCAAGACTGGTCCACAGCCAGGCAAACAGTGGAGCGATGAGAAAGATGAATAGGGCGTTAAGAGAGCCGTATTGGGAGGCGGTCGGGGTGATACCAAAGACTTCTCGGTCCATCACTCGGTCAGCAAACAAGGTCATCGAGGCGGCGCTTTGTTCAAACAAGGCCCAAAAAACAACGGTGGACACGGTCAGTATGACCAGTACGAACATGCGATCGCGCTCTAGCTTGTCGCATTGGGTCAGCATGAACCAGGACACGCCCACTAGCGACACAACTGCCATTACATTTAGCGCGACTCCCACAAAGGCGTGGACCTGCAATAGCTGCCACAGCACCACAACGCCTAGTAGCGCGCCGAGATATATAGTCCTTTCTCGATTTAGCCCAAGCACTACCGGGGTCTTCAGGTCGGCTTCTTGCGGGGGCTCGGCCAATCCTTTCAGATGCCTCTGGCCATAGAGGAAGGTGGCGAGCCCGATCAGCATTCCTAGCCCCGCGGCCCCAAAGCCATAGCCCCAGCCGTAAGTCTCGCCTAAGTAACCGCATAGTAATGTAGCGGTAAACGAACCTAGATTGATGCCCATATAGAAAATCGTGAAACCCGAGTCGCGCCGGGGGTCGTCCTTGGAATAAAGCTGACCCACGATGGTCGAAATATTGGGTTTCAGAAAGCCGACGCCCATTACAATCAGCGCCAGGGAGGCGTAAAAGACTTGCAAGGCCTGCTCATCGCGTTCGACCTCGCCGGATACAAGTCGTGCTTGCTCGCCTTCGACGGCCATACCCAGGTGACCAAGCACTAGCAGTAAGCCACCGAAAAGAACGGCTTTTCGGGACCCTAAATAGCGATCCGCTAAAAGTCCGCCGATAACGGGCATGGCGTAGACCATAGCCGCATAGCTACCCAGAACACCGAGGCCACCCGCATCGGTGAAAAGATGATATTTCGTAAGATACAGAAGCAGCAGATACTTCATGCCGTAGAAGGAAAACCGCTCCCACAGCTCTGTCGCAAAACAGATTAACAGGCCCTTTGGATGCCCGAGGAATGCCTCGTCGTCAGCAACGGAACCTGCTGTAACCTGCTGCCCCAAATCAGTTGCCATTCAATACTCCGCTCGATTTACCCTTCTTTACGGCCTATGCCGCCAGCTGGCGGTGCGAATATTCTTGCTCGAGTGCGCTGCGCATCAGCTCGGGATCTTTGACTCGTTTAACGTGCATGAAGAACTCAGCCGCCTGCGGATAATAGTGTCTTAAATAGTTTAACCACTGCTTGATTGGATTGACCGCGAAACGAGCCGGGTATTGGCGAACAAGCTCATCCAGATGCTCTCTAACCATCACCACGATCTCAGGCCAGCTTAGGGCACGCACGCTCTCTGCCTGATCAAAGGCCCTGATCAAGCGGGGAAGGTCAGGACGACAAAGGGCTCCACGGCCGAGCATGAGCCGTTTTGTACCGCTGGCTAATCTCGCTGCTCGCGCATCTTCGACGCTCCAAATTTCGCCGTTGGCTATCAGAGGAGTGGTGGTTACGGAGCGCGCGCGGGCAATCTCAGACCAGTAGGCCGGTGGCGTGTAACCATCGGCGCGTGTGCGTGCATGGATGGCCAGCTCGCTCGGCCCTGCAGAAGAAACGGCCCTAACAATATCTAGAAAGAGCTCCCGGTCGTTGAATCCCAAACGGATTTTAGCGGTCACCGGCACCTCTGGTCTTACCGCTTGACGCACCGCTGCGACGATGCGGTGTATCCGTTCCGGCTCCTGCAGTAAAACAGCGCCCCCATCGGATTTGTTGACGGTCTTCGCAGGACAGCCAAAATTCAAATCGATTCCCGGTGCACTGAGCTCGACTCCGCGAGCCGCGTGTTCGGCAAGAAGTGTTGCATCGCCGCCCAGCAGTTGCAGAAACACTGGTATGCCGCTCGCTGTTTTGCCCCCTATCCTAAGCTCCGGGCAAATCCGAAAGAATACCCGTGGCGGCTGCAATTCTTGACTCACTCGAAGAAACTCGGTCACGCAGCGGTCCATACCTCCCAAGCTTGTCAGACGGGCGCGCATCGTATGGTCGATGACACCTTCCATCGGCGCGAGCACTAACTGGGTATCGAGCTGGGGCATAATTTGGAGTATACGCGTTGCTAGGTAGTGCTACAGCCGCTGGTTCAAACCCTACCGCTAGCTCCGAGGGGTGTTTCGGTGACGGCAGTGTGTCAGGTGCTATATGATGAAACCGAGCGGTGGAGGGTTCGCAGTGTCGTTATTTTCCCAAGGATTGCAGCTCATGCTGTACGGCATGGGCACCGTCGTTGTCTTTCTAACGGCACTGGTCTTTGCGACAAGACTTATGTCCGCCTTGCTGCTTCGCATGAGCGATTCCGAATCCGCAGATGATGCTGCCTCCAGAGCGTCAGAAGATTTCGGGGCAAACCCAGCGCAATCCGTAGATCCTCGCGTGCTAGCTGCTGTTACGGCGGCAGTACACGCCCATCGAGCGACCAGGAGTTAAGGAGATTTTCATGACCAGCGGTAACGAAAAGCTGGGGATCACGGACGTCATTTTGCGTGACGCGCATCAGTCTTTATTCGCCACAAGAATGAGGATTGACGACATGCTGCCTATCGCCGAGGAGCTGGATGCGGTGGGTTTTTGGTCCCTGGAGTCCTGGGGTGGAGCTACTTTCGACGCGTGTATACGCTTCTTGGGCGAAGACCCATGGGAGCGTATTAGAGAACTGAAAAAAGCGATGCCGAATACGCCGCAGCAGATGTTGCTGCGAGGGCAGAATCTACTGGGATATCGCCACTACGCAGACGACCTCGTGAAAGCTTTTGTAGAGCGGGCTGCCACTAATGGTGTTGATGTCTTTCGCGTATTTGATGCGATGAATGATATGAGAAATATCGAAGTCGCTTTACAGGCTGTGAAGGCCGTCGGCAAGCATGCACAAGGCACGATCGCCTATACCTTGAGTCCGGTCCACGACATCGATACGTGGGTCGATCAGGGAAGGCGCATCGAAGACCTAGGGGCGGACTCGATCGCCATCAAAGACATGGCCGGACTGCTTCGCCCCTACGTCGGTTTTGAACTTGTGACAAAACTCAAAGCGGCTTGTTCTATTCCGATCCAGCTCCACTGTCACGCCACTACGGGTTTGGCTACTGCGACCAATCTCAAGTGTATCGAAGCGGGTATCGACCGAATCGATACGGCGATATCCAGCATGAGCATGACTTATGGGCACTCACCGACAGAAGCCTTGGTTGCCATGTTGGAAGGAACGGAGCGGGACACGGGCCTGGATCTTGAGCGTTTGGGTCGTATTGCCGCTTACTTTAGAGATGTGAGGAAGAAATACGCGAAGTTCGAAGGCTCGCTCAAGGGAATCGACTCACGGATTTTGATCGCCCAAGTTCCCGGCGGCATGCTCACTAATATGGAGAACCAACTCCGGGAGCAAAACGCCGGTGACAAGCTGGATGAAGTGCTCGATGAAATTCCCAGTGTTCGGAAAGACCTCGGTTATATCCCGCTTGTCACACCCACGTCTCAGATCGTTGGCACGCAAGCGGTGTTAAATGTATTGACCGGAGAGCGCTACAAGTCGATCTCGCGAGAGACCGCGGGCGTGCTCAAAGGCGAATACGGCGTCACCCCCGCACCGGTTGACAGCACTTTGCAAAAGCGAGTGTTGGAAGGTGCTGATCCGGTAACCTGCCGGCCGGCGGATTTGCTGGCCCCGGAACTTAGTAAGCTCGCGGAGGAGCTTGCTGCCCTAGCGGCGGAGAAAGCGATTCGCCTCGCGTCCGGCGAACAGCTCGTGGACGATGTTCTTACCTATGCGCTGTTCCCTCAAGTTGGGCTGCGATTCCTAGAACATCGCGGTGACAGCAGTGCCTTTGAGGCTCCTCCCGGGCAGGAAGATGAAGCCCCCATCGCCGATACTCCAGCACCGGCGGCTACGGCCCCGGCACCGGCTGGATCCGCCGTGTATTCTGTGACCGTCGACGGGCAGCTGTTTTCCGTGCAAGTGTCCGAGGGTGGTGCCCATACGGACGTTCAAAGCGTCGCGACCGCCGCAACTCCTGCGGCGCCCACGCCGCCAGCGCACGGCACTGACGCAAAACCAGTGAGTGCCCCCCTGGCCGGCAACATTGTGGCGCTGGCCGTTGCGGTTGGTGATTCCGTTCGAAGTGGCGATGTATTGCTTACACTTGAGGCAATGAAAATGGAGACAGAGGTACGATCGAGCTTTGATGGAACAGTCGCGAGCATCGCGGTGAGTCCCGGAGATTCGGTCGTTGTGGGCGATACGCTGCTTACTGTTTCCGAGTGATCGTGCTCGTTCGCAAGCTAGGCTCCTAACTTGAATCCACCGGCGAACACATGGAGAGGCTAAATCAGCTGTGGTCGGCTTCTGGGCTAGCCCAGATGAGCGTCGGCAGCGCCGTGATGATCGCGGTGTCCTTGCTACTGTTGTACCTGGCGATCAATAGGCGTTTTGAGCCCCTACTACTGGTGCCGATAGGCTTTGGTGGGCTTCTTGCAAACATCCCTGGCGCGGGCTTGGCCCTCTCGGGCTTAGAACGGGCTCTCCTGAGCGGCGATGCGGAACTCTATCATCTACTTGCATCGACGCTCGCGGCTACACCGGAATATGCATCCTTGAAGCAAGCGATATCCGATGCATCGGTGGTGCAAATATTGGAAGCGAGCTCGCTAGCCGGCGCCTTCGGCTTCCAAGATGGGATGCTCTTCAGCTTTTACACCGTTGCGATCGGTTCAGGAGTTGCTCCGCTGGTAATTTTTATGGGTGTCGGTGCGATGACCGACTTTGGTCCGATGTTGGCTAACCCGAGAACCTTGTTTCTTGGCGCAGCTGCTCAGTTCGGCATTTTTGCGACGATCCTGGGTGCGGTGGGCTTAACAGAGCTAGGCGTTACAGATTTCTCTCTGAGAGACGCAGCGGCTATTGGAATTATCGGCGGTGCCGACGGGCCCACAGCTATCTATGTAGCGAGCGTTCTAGCCCCGGAGCTGTTGGGCGCTATTGCCGTTGCCGCTTACTCCTACATGGCTTTGGTGCCTCTGATCCAACCGCCCATTATGAGGCTTTTAACCACGGAGGCGGAACGTAAGATCGAAATGGTGCAGCTTCGCGAGGTAACGCGGCGTGAGCGCATTATCTTCCCGCTCATGCTGCTCCTTCTCGTGGCTCTGCTCCTACCTGATGCGGCGCCGCTCCTGGGAATGCTCTGCTTCGGCAATTTGATGCGCGAGTGTGGCGTCGTCGAGCGCCTCAGTTCGGTAGCGCAAAACGCGTTGATCAATATCACCACTATTTTTTTGGGTCTCGCAGTGGGCTCCAAACTTGTGGCCGACAAGTTTCTGGATACCAACACTCTGGGGATCCTCGCACTGGGAATTGTGGCATTTAGCATCGGCACGGCCTCCGGGGTGTTGCTAGCAAAGCTCATGAATCGCTTGGGCACCACCCCGATTAATCCACTGATCGGATCCGCTGGCGTTTCAGCGGTGCCGATGGCGGCCCGTGTAAGTAACAAGATGGGCTTGGATGCGAATCCAAACAATTTCTTGCTCATGCATGCGATGGGCCCAAATGTGGCCGGTGTAATCGGATCGGCAGTAGCCGCGGGCGTGATGATCACACTCGTGGGATAGCCCACGGCTCCCAGTCCAAAAACCTATTCGGCTGCGTGCCTTGGCGCGTCACCTAGAGTTTGTAGCTAAGAATTGCATTTGCGTTCGATGGGTTGCTTCTTCGCTGGGAGTGAAGGCCGGAGGCAAATTCGGTAGACTTCGTCCCTGCCAGCCATGAGCCAAGCCTAATAACAACCGCTTACCGCAAGAGCCGTTTTCATGAACCCGAACTATTTGGATTTTGAGCAGCCAATCGCCGATCTCGAGGTGAAGATCGAAGAGCTTCAGCTTGTGAGCTCCGATGCGGACTTGAACATTTCCAGTGAGATCGACGATCTGCGGTCAAAAAGTTCAAAGCTAACCGAAAAGATTTTCTCGAATTTAAGTCCGTGGGATATCGTTCGCGTCGCTCGCCACCCGCTGCGGCCCTATTCCTTGGACTACATTCCCTTGGTGTTCGAAGACTTTGATGAACTGCACGGCGATCGGCACTTTGGCGATGACAAGGCAATCGTCGGTGGCGTCGCTCGCCTGGGCGGTGACCCGGTCATGGTGATCGGCCAGGAAAAGGGCCGCTCCGTCAAAGATAAGGTGTACCGAAATTTCGGAATGCCAAAACCCGAGGGCTACCGCAAAGCGCTTCGATTGTTGGAGATGGCCGAACGTTTCTCCCTACCGGTCGTCACCCTGATTGACACACCCGGAGCCTACCCCGGAATTGATTCAGAAGAGCGTGGTATCTCCGAGTCGATCGCGACCAATTTAGCGGTTATGTCGCGCCTACGCACGCCAATCGTTTCCGTTGTAATTGGCGAGGGCAGCTCCGGTGGAGCCCTTGGCATTGGGGTTGCCGATCATCTAGCGATGCTTCAATACGCGACCTATTTCGTAATTTCTCCGGAGGGTTGCGCCAATATAATTTGGAAATCCAGTGAGTTTGCCGCCGATGCGGCCGCTGCGATGGGAGTCACTTCTGAAAAGTTGCAGGAGCTCGGAATCGTAGACGCGACGATAGAGGAGCCTCTCGGTGGCGCGCACCGCGATAAAGAGCTTATGGCGAGCCGAATCAAAGCGCACCTATTGACGGAGATGGATCGGCTAAAGAGCCTCGCTACCGATGAAATGCTCGAGGCTCGCTACGATCGACTGTTGTCCTACGGAAACTAGAGTTCGTTCTCGAGCGCGAGGGTCGGTGGTAATAGGCTTGGCGGCACCGGCTCGTCCCTTTGGCATCGCGCTTGAAGCCGAATAAGCCCCAGCTCGCCTTAGCGGCATTTAGTGATCAATTAGCAAGCGCAAAGCGCGTCTGCGTTGGCTTTAGCGGTGGCTTGGACTCCACCGTTTTGCTGCATCTAACTCACGAAGCTGGCTACAAACCGCTTGCGTTGCACGTCAACCATCAGCTTCAGGAATCCTCAGCTGCGTGGGTGGAGCACTGCCATCGCGTGTGTGAACGTCTGGCGATCCCGCTGGAGTCAGCTGCGCTCAAGGTAGAACAGGGTGGTCGTGGCGTCGAAGCGGCCGCGCGCGAAGCGCGCTATGCATGGTTTCAGTCCAAGCTCGACGAGGGCGATGTGCTCTTGCTTGCCCATCATCAGGACGATCAAGTCGAAACTCTGATGCTGAGGCTTCTGCGAGGTTCTGGCCCCCGCGGTTTGGCTGCGATGCGGGCAAGCCGGCCGCTCGGACGGGCGCGGCTACTCCGGCCCTTTCTTACGGTTCCGAAGACTGAACTGTTAGCCTATGCGTCCACGCAGGACCTGTCGTGGATCGAGGATCCCAGCAATTTCGCTGCAGATTTTGATCGAAACTTTCTCCGTAAAGAAGTTTTCCCCCGGCTTGAGGAACGGTGGCCCGGCTACCGAAAGACGATAAGCCGAAGCGCCGCTCTATGCGCCGAGGCTGAGCGTCAACCTGAGATCAGCGAAAGTCGAACCGTAGTCGGTGATCCGGCCATCGACCTAAGTGCCTTACCGGAAGATTCAATTTCGAGGAGAGAAGCTGTTCGTAGTTGGCTGCAAACAATGAATCTGCCTATGCCAAGCGCAGCGCAGCTGGGCGAATTCGTGCGTCAGCTCGCGGAAGGGAAGGGCGCCCAGCTTTGCACGGACAGTTGGACACTGGAACGTTATCGCACGCACATATTCTGTCGGCCAAGCGAACTCACCGAGCTTCCAGCGGCGATTACCTTCGATGGAAGCTACCAGGGTGAATGGCTAGGGGGCGACACTTTGATCGTTTCCATCGATGCTTTAGAAGACAACACCGGCCCTTGCTGGATACGTTCGCGGCGCCCGGGCGATCACCTCGTGACTGCGAGCGGGCACTCTTTGCCAATCAAAGACGTATTCCAACAGGCCGGCGTGGCGCCATTTTGGCGCTCTAGAGTGCCCGTAGTGGGTCTTGGCGAGGGCGTCGAAGCCCAAATACTAGCTGTTGGTCCGTTTGCTCTGTCCCCGTTGGCCAAAGCCAGCGGGTTTGTGATGGATTGGCGCGCTCCTACGCTTGGTCTAGTGGCACCTTAAGGCAGAGATCTGCATCGCAGAGGCTGCCGTTCCGCGCGCAAGCTCAAAGCAGCAAAAAGTGTGTTCCAGCCATCGATTCGTTGAGAGCGGCGCCCCTTTCTGCTAGTCTGCAACCCCATCTTATCGCGAGCCGCGACGCCGAAACTCTTCGGTCGTTTGATTCCCGGCAGCGTCTACAGGACTGATTTGCATGACGCGATTTGTGTTCGTGACGGGTGGTGTTGTGTCCTCTTTGGGTAAGGGGATCGCGGCGGCCTCCCTGGCAGCTGTGCTCGAGGCCCGCGGCCTCAAGGTGACCCTTCTAAAGCTCGATCCCTACATCAACATCGATCCGGGCACGATGAGTCCATTTCAGCACGGTGAGGTGTTCGTGACCGAAGACGGCGCGGAAACCGATCTTGACCTTGGTCATTATGAGCGCTTTACAAGGGCCGTAATGACCCGTGGAAACAACTTCACCTCCGGTCGGGTCTACAACGCCGTTCTCGCGAAGGAGCGTAAGGGGGATTATCTCGGCGGTACGGTGCAGGTCATCCCCCACATAACCGATGAAATCAAGCGCCGGGTCCTGGCTGGCGCCGGCGATGCCGATATTGCAGTCGTTGAGATTGGCGGCACGGTCGGCGATATCGAGGGGCTCCCGTTCCTGGAAGCAGCGCGCCAGCTCAAGGTGGAATTAGGGTCCGCGCGAGCCCTGCTAATGCACCTGACCCTTGTGCCCTACATCGCAACGGCCAGCGAGATAAAGACCAAACCTACTCAGCACTCGGTAAAAGAACTTCGCTCCATCGGGCTGCAACCGGACGTCTTGCTGTGTCGATCGGCCGTATCGATAGACGATGGCGCTCGGCGCAAAATAGCCTTGTTCACTAATGTTGAAGAACGCGCCGTGATACCGCTGCTCGATGCGGACTCGATTTATCGAATTCCAAAAGCACTGCATATGAATCAGCTCGATGCCTTCGTGGTAGAGCGCTTTAATCTCGAGTGCGGTGAGGCCGACCTTAGCGAGTGGGATGAGGTGCTTGCGCGTGAGTTCGCAGAGAGCAAGAAGACCGTTCGGGTGGCGATGGTCGGCAAGTACATGGAGCTACCCGACGCCTACAAATCCCTCAACGAAGCCTTGGCGCACGCGGGTTTGCAAACTCTGGCAAATGTACGAATCGAATATGTAGAAGCAGAGGATATCGAGCGACACGGCACGGGAGTGCTTGCCGATGTAGACGCGATTGTGGTTCCTGGCGGCTTCGGTGATCGAGGGGTAGAGGGCAAGATCGCGGCGGTCCGTTATGCCCGCGAAAATCAGATTCCCTTCCTTGGAATCTGTTTGGGCATGCATGTCGCCCTGATTGAGTATGCCCGCAATGTGTGTGGCTTAGCGGGAGCGCATTCGACCGAGATGCAAGCAGATACGCCCCACCCAATTATTGCGCTCATCACAGAATGGATGAATGCGGACGGTTCAACGGAGCAGCGAAGCGCCCAGTCGGATCTCGGGGGCACAATGCGTTTGGGTGCTCAACCATGCCATCTCGAAGAGGGCAGCAAGATCCGCGCTCTTTATGCTCAGGAGGTCATCCACGAGCGCCATCGACACCGCTATGAGGTAAACAATAACTATATCGAGCAACTCCGCCGGGGAGGTATGCGCATTGCCGGTTGGTCCGCAGACAAGAGTCTGGTGGAAATGATTGAGTTGCCCGCTCATCCTTGGTTTGTGGCCTGTCAGTTTCATCCGGAATTCACCTCTAAACCCCGTGGCGGACATCCTTTGTTCTCCGGATTCATAGCGGCGGCGCTCAATCGCTCGGGAGCAGCGCCTGCACCGCTGAGTGATTCAATTTCGGCAGACAGCGCCGTTGGTTGAACCAGTGGGCGGAGGGAGTATGAGTAATAGGGTGGTCGAGTGTGGTTCCTTGCGAATCGGCAATAACGAGCCTCTTGTGTTGTTGGGAGGCGTGAACGTCCTAGAGAGCCGAGAATTCGCTCTAGATGTAGCGCAAGAATATGTCCGAGTGTGTTCCGAGCTGAACGTACCGCTGGTATTTAAGGCTTCTTTCGACAAGGCGAATCGGTCTTCTATTCATTCTTTTCGAGGGCCTGGTCTCGAGCAAGGTCTACAGATTCTTCAGGACATCAAAGACCGCTTTAGCGTACCGCTCGTCACCGACGTGCATACTCCAGAGCAGGCGGCACCGGCGGCGGAGGTTTGCGACATTATTCAATTGCCGGCGTTTCTGGCCCGTCAGACGGATTTGGTTCAGGCGATGGCATCAACCGGGGCCGTGATCAATATCAAAAAGCCTCAGTTTCTTTCTCCTTCACAGATGGCCAATGTGGTCGACAAGTTTTTTGAGTGCGGCAACGAGCGCTTACTTATATGTGAGCGCGGCGCGAATTTTGGCTATGACAATCTGGTTGTGGATATGCTCGGTTTTGGTGTCATGCGCACCGCTTGCCGCGGTTTGCCAATGATCTTTGACGTCACCCATGCGCTGCAATGCCGCGATCCTGGTGGGGCGGCTTCCGGTGGTCGCCGAGGGCAGGTCTTGGAACTGGCGCGGGCGGGTATCGCCGTGGGTATTGCAGGACTGTTCCTAGAAGCTCATCCCGATCCGGATAGGGCACTTTGCGATGGACCAAGTGCACTTCCCCTTGCTCTGCTTAAGCCGTTCCTTGAACAGGTTCAAGCAGTAGACTCATTAGTGAAAGGCCTGCCAACGCTGTCGATTGCCTGACGCAGCAGCGCTCCATTCGCGCTCGTTCTGGCAGACAGCGATTGATTAAATAAACAAAGACTTACTGAAAGCGCGGGGACGTAGTAGTGGGAAAGATTTCTGAGGTTCGAGGTTTCGAGGTCATGGACTCTCGCGGCAATCCTACGGTGATGGCTGAGGTTGTACTGGAGTCCGGTGCACTTGGATCTGCCTACGCGCCCTCAGGGGCATCTACTGGCAGCCGGGAGGCTTTGGAACTGCGCGATGGAGACGCGAATCGCTATCTCGGCAAAGGAGTGCAAACGGCGGTGAAGAACGTGAACACGACCATCGCGTCTTCGCTCCTGGGTTTTGACGCGCTTAGTCAACGTGCTCTCGACGAAGCGCTGATAGAACTCGACGGCACCGACAATAAAGCCTCCCTCGGTGCTAATGCGATGCTTGCCGTCTCTCTTGCGGCAGCAAAAGCGACTGCGCTGGAAGCTGGGTTGCCACTGTATCGGCGCATTGCCCAGCTCTACGGACACGAGGGCAGGGAAGTCTCCATGACCATGCCCGTTCCGATGATGAACATCCTCAATGGCGGAGAACATGCGGATAACAACGTCGATATACAGGAGTTCATGGTTCAGCCCGTGGCTGCGACGAGTTTCACGGAAGCGTTGCGCTGTGGCGCTGAAATTTTTCACAGCTTAAAGAAGGTACTCACAGAGGCTGGATTGAGTACAGCCGTGGGCGATGAGGGAGGCTTCGCACCCAATCTGCCATCGAATGCCGCTGCCCTCGAGGCCATCGCCGAAGCCGTTGAGAAAGCTGGCTATACCTTGGGTGAAGACGTGACGCTCGCCTTAGATTGCGCGGCCTCAGAGTTTTACGTCGACGGTGAATACCGCCTGTCGGGCGAAGATAAAAGCTTTGCCAGCGAAGGCTTTGTGGACTACCTGGCTGGACTGGTTGACGCCCATCCCATCATTTCTATTGAGGACGGCCTCGATGAGTCCGACTGGGACGGTTGGAAGCTGTTAACCGAGCGCCTGGGAGAAAGGGTGCAGTTGGTCGGTGACGATCTTTTCGTCACTAATACGCAAATCCTCAAGCAAGGCATCGAACGGGGAGTTGGCAACTCAATACTGATTAAATTCAATCAAATCGGGACCCTGACTGAGACCCTGGACGCAATCGCTATGGCTGCCGATGCCGGCTATACCGCGGTGATCTCTCATCGTTCCGGTGAAACAGAAGATACGACGATTGCGGATCTCGCCGTAGGCACCGGCGCTGGGCAGATAAAGACCGGGTCACTCTGTCGCTCCGATCGCGTCGCAAAATACAATCGCTTGCTGCGCATTGAGGCCGAACTTGCCGGCGCGGCTCCCTATCGTGGTCGCAATGAGTTCTCCCGCTAACCAGCGCCGCGATCGTTTGATTCGGTAGGCAACATGCGTTGGGTCATCGTCGTGCTTTTGTTGGTGATTGGCTACCTTCAATATCGTCTTTGGTGGGGAGAGGGTGGTCGTCTAGAGTTGCTGCGTCTGGAACAGCGGGTGGTCGACTATGAACGGGCCAATGATCAATTGCGGCAGCGCAACGAAGAGCTCGCGCGGCAAATAATGGACCTAAAAGAGGGCAGTACCGTACTCGAGCAGCGTGCTCGCGAAGAGCTGGGCTTAACTGGCGAGAACGAAGTGTTCTACCACATTATTCAATCGAAAGAGCCTAAGAGCGCTTCGAAGGACAGTACGCAGAACGATCCGCCGTTGGGGAACCCTGAGTCGTGAGCCGCGTAAAAGACATCGCTGGAATCGGCATGACCTCTCAGCGCACGCGCGAACGCTTGGTCCAGCGACTGGTTGAGCAGGGTATTTCCAATATTGCGGTCCTTGACGCGATGCGGCAGGTGCCTCGCCATCTTTTTCTCGATGAGGCTATGGCACACCGGGCCTATGAAGACACGGCGCTGCCCATCGGTTTCCAGCAGACGCTGTCGCAGCCTTACATAGTCGCCCGTATGAGCGAACTGCTAATTGCTGAGCGCACCCCACAGCGAGTGTTGGAAATAGGGTCTGGCTCCGGCTACCAGAGCGCAGTTCTCGCATCTTTGGTGGGGGAGGTCTTTGCCCTTGAGCGAATCAAGCCTTTGCTGCAGGCAGCGCGTAAGCGTATGCGGCAGCTGAAGCTTCGCAATGTGCAAATGCGCCACGGCGATGGCTTTGAGGGTTGGCTATCCCAAGGGCCTTTCGACGGTATTTTGGTAGCCGCAGCCCCTGAGCAGGTGCCTCAGAGTTTGCTCGCCCAGCTTGCCAAAGGTGGACGAATGATACTTCCGGTGGGTGCCGACGAGCAGCGCTTGATGTTGATTGAGCATACGGACCAGGGGTTTGAGCAGCGGGAAGTCGAGGCCGTTCGCTTCGTCCCGCTGGTGCCGGGGCTAAGCAGCGGTTAGTCTCGATGGAAGAATCCAGCTTGCTGCCCGCCGCTAATTCTAGCCAACCCAAGCTTTTCCCGGGTGTGTTTCTGCGCGGCGTTCTCATGGGCGCGGCCGACGTGGTGCCCGGCGTTTCCGGCGGCACGATCGCCTTTATCACTGGAATCTACCAACGGCTCATTAGCGCATTTAGTAGCGTGGACTTGGATGCGGTGTCTCTAGTTCTGAAGGGGCAGTGGCTTGCGGCCTGGCGTAAAGTAGATGCAAGTTTTCTGGTCGTACTCTTCTCTGGCGTTGGTCTCAGTATTCTGACTTTAGCCCGTGCGGTCTCCTACCTGTTAGAGAATCAACCGCTACTGCTCTGGGCGTTTTTCTTTGGGTTGATTCTGGCATCCTCCCTCATTTTATTGCGACAAGTTAAAACCTGGTCGTTTGCTAGTGTGCTGGCGCTCGTTAGCGCTGCGGGTTTCGCGATGGGACTCGCGTTTACCGCAACGAGCCCGTTACCGCAGTCGAACCTTGTTTTCTTTGTTGCCGGTTTTTTTGCCATTTGCGCCATGATCCTTCCGGGCATCTCGGGAAGCTTCATTCTGGTGCTATTGGGGATGTATGAGCCGGTAATTGCGGCAATCAAAGAGTTTCTATGGCTGCCGTTGATAAGCTTCACCGTGGGAAACGTTTTGGGTTTGCTTTCTTTCAGTCGTCTGCTGCGTTGGTTGCTGGAACGCTACTATCAACTAACGCTCGCGTCACTGACCGGCTTTCTACTGGGCTCCTTACTGATTGTATGGCCCTGGAAAGTAGAAGAAGTCAGCGAAGCGCTCGCCAGTAGCCGCAGCTTACCCGTTACTCCCGTGCGCTACGCGCAGGAGGTGGCCGATAGCCAAATGGCTGCCTGTATTGCTTTAGCTTTCGTGGGTTTTTTCTTAGTCTGGTTGTTAGAAACCCGCTGGGGTGGCTCGGAGCCTTAGGTGTGTTGTGGTGCGCTATTGAGCCAGACAGGCTTTAGGCCAGGTCTGCGGATATTTTGCTTAGCTACCTTTTTGAGCTCCTTAATTCTGACCGGCTGTGGTTCCAGCGCGCGTGCGCCAATCGAAGACCATTCTCGTCCCGGCTCGGTGCCTAGCGCTCCTACCTACACCGTGCTAGGTGGCGATACCTTGTACTCAATCGCTTTTCGCTACGGTATGGATTACAAGCGTCTGGCCGCAGCCAACGAGATCCCCAGTCCCTACACAATATTTGCGGGCCAGCGCCTATTACTTGAGGAAGCGACTCTGAAGCGATCTCAAGCATCTGCCGCGACCATTTCGCGGGCTAGCGAGAGCAAGCTGGTAAAGCGATCGGCTAGTACCCCAACAGCAACCAAGCCTGCGCCGTCCCCGCCGTCTAATACCAAGAACAGCAACACAGCGCCGCAGACGGCAATTAACCGAGAATCCACACCGAATAGGCCGGAGGCCTTCGCTCCTAAAAAAAGCGATGTCGTCGACGCAGATTCTTGGCGCTGGCCAGCAAGCGGTAGGGTGGTTCGACGCTTTGATGGCCAGTTGCAAAAAGGTATCGACATTGCGGGGGATCGAGGCGCGCCTGTTGCCGCAACCGCGGGCGGCTCAGTTGTCTACGCTGGCTCGGGTATTGCCGGGTATGGACTCATGCTGATTGTGCGCCACAACGACGAGTATTTGAGTGCCTATGGCCACAATGAACGCCTCCTTGTGCGCGAAGGTGATCTTGTCGGCGTAGGCCAAACCATCGCCGAACTGGGTAGCTCTGGCACCGATACGGTGAAACTCCACTTCGAAATACGCCGTCGTGGCAAACCTGTTAATCCGTTGGCACTTCTTCCCAAGCGGTAACTTTTAGGGTTTCGAGCTTGTTTTATTCACACGCGCTGAGCTAAGCTCAAAGAGTCCGTGTTTTGTAGCTTTTCGGATCGGGCGATTCGGCCAAAATCACGGATCTGACTATCGGGTTACCAACCCATGGGTGAGCGTAAGGCGACGCACAGCAGCACCGAACTGGATACCAGGTCGGTGCAAAAGGCAGCAAGCACGCATCAATCGGATGTAGCGGCACTTGCGGGCGAGAATTTGTCTGGCCAGAGCGGCGCGCTAGATCCCTCCCTTCTTGATCTCTCCAATGACGCACCGACTGGTGATCGAGACGGTTCTTTAGATAGTCCTTTCGACAGTTCTCTAAATTCCTCTGAGTTAGATCTTAGCCAAGAGGTGGGCGGAGACGACTCAACAATGGTCGCTGGCAGCCGTGCACGAACAAAAGCAAAGGCAAGACGAAGTCGCAAAACGGTTACTAGCGACCCGATTGACGACGAAAGTGACGATGTATCCCTCGATCCGACTCAGCTCTATCTCAATGAAATTGGCTTTGTGCCCTTGCTTACGGCCGATGAGGAGAAGCACTTTGCGCGGCTGACCCAGAAGGGCGATGAAGCGGCGCGCAAACGGATGATCGAAAGCAATCTGCGCCTAGTTGTTAAAATTGCCCGTCGCTATCTCCATCGCGGTATGAGCCTGCTCGATCTGATCGAGGAGGGTAACCTGGGCTTGATGCGTGCAGTCGAGAAGTTCGACCCAGAGCGAGGCTTTCGCTTCTCTACCTACGCCACCTGGTGGATTCGCCAGACGATCGAACGGGCGATAATGAATCAGGCGCGAACGATTCGGTTGCCGATTCATGTGGTGAAGGATCTCAATGGGTGTCTAAGAGCGGCACGGGAATTAACGCAGCAGCTGGACCACGAACCCACCACGAGTGAAATTGCCGATCGCATTGATAAGCCCGCAAAGGAAGTGTCGCGCCTACTCGGCTTAAATGAGCGGGTAAGTTCCGTAGATGCGCCGCTCGGACCGGAGAGCGAGGCATCGGTGGTAGAAACGATTGCCGACGATGACGGGCGTGATCCTGCGGAGCTACTCCAGGATGACCTAGTCCACGAAAGTGTAGCGGCTTGGCTAAACCAGTTGACCGAAAAACAGAGGGAAGTCGTAGTCAGACGCTTTGGACTGCTCGGCTACGATAGCAGTACGCTGGAAGAGGTAGGCCAGGAAATCGGCTTAACCAGAGAGCGAGTCCGGCAAATTCAAGTAGAAGCGCTAAAACGCTTGCGACGGGTCCTTGAGCGTCAAGGACTTTCGGCAGACGCACTGTTGCAGCAGTAGTTTTTTCGCCAGACTCGTTGCGGCAAGTTTTTTACTGCACGCACCACTTCTGTCAGCGCTGCAGCACTTCCACCTTATTGGGCTTACCCTTCCACTCTTCGTGCTCGGGCATCGCGTCCTTCATTTCGGTGATGTTGGGCCATACTTGCGACAGCTCGGCGTTCAGCTCACGGAATATGATCTGGTCCTCGGGGAGTTCGTCTTCCGAATAGATGGCGTCAATCGGGCACTCCGGCTCACAGAGAGCGCAATCGATGCACTCATCAGGATTGATAACGAGCGTATTCGGACCTTCGTAAAAGCAGTCTACGGGGCACACTTCGACACAGTCCGTATGCTTACAGTTGATGCAGTCTTCCCCGACAACAAATGCCATAGCTTGGCAGCCTTTACCTCAAAATACCTTGCGCAAGGCGCTGCGCGTGCTACCCAGTGCAGTACAGCGCACTAAAATTGTAGCGATATGATTCACGTGATAGAAGTTAACTCAGTGCTGTATTAGCGACTAAGGGCCGCAAATTCGTCACAAATTGATCCAAATAAACAGGCAGCAGGCAATCCTACGGAGGCGCTGCAAGGTCGGTTCAGAATAGCTAAAAGATGAATCAGTCATCGCTGAGTCTGCGAAGCTCGTACAGCAATGCAAGTGCGTCGCGGGGGCTGAGCGTATCCGGGTCTGTGTCGCGGAGCTTTTCTAAGACAGGGTGCTCCTGTTGCGGACTGAACAGGTCTTCCTGCGGTGAGCGCTCAACTGTGGCCCCCTTTTTAGCGTTAGGTCTCCGCTCAAGCTCGCTCAGTTTATCTTCAGCGGTCAGTAACACGTTTGCGGGCACACCGGCGAGCTTCGCGACCTGCAAACCAAAGCTTTTGCTCGCCGGTCCTTCTTTTATGCGATGCAAAAATACCACGTGTTCGCGGTGCTCGATGGCATCTAGATGAACATTAGAGACGCTGAAAATAGTCTCTGCCAGCGCTGTTAGTTCAAAGTAGTGCGTTGCAAAAAAAGTGAAGGCCCGTACTTTTTTAGCCAAGTGAAGCGCCGCGGCCCAGGCCAGAGATAAACCATCAAAGGTGCTGGTACCGCGACCGATTTCATCCATGAGGACTAAGCTTCGATCGCTTGCGTTGTGCAGGATGTTTGCCGTTTCGGTCATTTCTACCATGAACGTTGAGCGTCCACTCGCCAGGTCATCGGCGGCGCCGATGCGAGTGAAAATTCGATCAATAACTGAGAGATGAGCCGCTTGGGCGGGAACAAAACACCCTACGTGGGCGAGCAGGGCGATCAGCGCATTTTGACGCATATAGGTCGACTTGCCGCCCATATTAGGCCCGGTGATCAGGAGCATTCTGCGCCGATCGTTGAGCAGCGTATCGTTGGCAATAAACGGTTCATCTAAAACCTCTTCAACCACCGGATGGCGGCCTTGAGTGACATCGAATTGAGGTTCTTCACTGAAGCTCGGACGTGACAGTTCTAGGCTATACGCTCGTTCGGCGAAGTTGCTGTAAAGATCCGTCCACGCAATCGCTTCAACGGTTTTGCGCAGTCCCTGAAGTTCCTGCTGGAGCCGCTGTATTAGAGCCTCATACAAGTGTTTTTCTCGTGCGAGCGCGCGGCTTTTGCTTGAGAGCGCTTTGTCTTCGAACTCCTTTAACTCTGCGGTGATAAAACGTTCGGCGTTCTTGAGTGTTTGCCGCCGCTGATAGTCCATGGGGGCCTGTTCAGCCTGGGCTCGGCTAATCTCAATAAAGTAGCCGTGGACTCGGTTGTAACCAACCTTAAGCGTTGCAATACCGGTGCGTTCTCGCTCGCGCTTCTCGATTTCCAACAGCACATCCGAGGCGTTTTCCGATATTGCTCGCAACTCATCCAGTTCGACATCGTAGCCCGCGGCGATCACGCCCCCGTCACGAATGATTGCGGGAGGATTATCGATGATGGCGCGAGAAAGTAGGTCAACCAGCTCGGGAAAGCCCTGCAAATTACCTCGTACTGTTGCCAAGGAGCTAACACTTACGTTGCTGAGGCCAGCTTCCAAGGCGGGAACCGCATGGAGGGCTACCAGCAGCCGAGTCAGATCTCGCGGCCGCGCACTACCCAAGGCGATTCGAGTGATAATCCGTTCAACGTCACCGATCGGCTGAAGTACATCGCGGAGCTGTTCAAAGCGATAGTTCGCGCGCAGCGCCTCGACCGCATCGAGGCGTCCTTCGAGCACGACTACATCGCGCAGTGGTCGATGCAATTCTCTTCGCAACAGCCGCGTTCCCATGACCGTTTTACTCCGGTCCAGAACCGACATCAGAGTGTGCGTATCACCGCCGGCTAGATTGCGATCAATCTCTAAGTTCCTGCGCGTTGCCGCATCCATCATTACCCCCGCGGCGCGGGGCTCCGTTGCCAGCGCGGTAATGTGCGGCAAGCTGCTTCGCTGCGTGTCTTTGACGTAGGTCAATAGACAACCGGCTGCACCAACGGCCAGTTTCAGATGCTCAACACCATAGCCGGCGAGATCGTGTGTCTGAAACTGCTCACATAGAGTGCGATTCGCTGATTCGAATTCGAACTCCCAATTCGCGAGACCTCGAGCGCCGGGCCGCTGACCCAGCCAAGGCAGGGGAATAGACTCCGCATAGAGCACCTCGGCCGGATCAAGCCGCTCCATTTCGCTGAGAAGTGGTTCTTCGCCGTCAAGTTCCAGAACTCGAAAGCGACCGCTACTGACGTCCAGATACGCAATGCCATAGCGTTCTCCATCGTAGGAAAGCGCCATAATCAGACGCTCTCTACTATCTTCCAGCAGCGCTTCATCGCTGAGTGTCCCTGGAGTGACGATGCGTACAACCTTTCTCTCGACCGGGCCTTTGCTGGTTGCCGGATCACCGATCTGCTCGGCTATGGCTACGGAAAGACCCAGACCCACCAGCTTTGCGAGATAGGCTTCTGCGGCATGATAGGGAACACCCGCCATCGGAATATCCTCACCGGCCGACTTACCGCGGGCGGTGAGGGTGATATCGAGTAGTTCAGCGGCTTGCTTTGCATCGTCATAGAACAACTCGTAAAAGTCGCCCATGCGGTAAAAAAGTAGCTGATTCGGATGCTCCCGTTTGATGCGCAAAAATTGCTGCATCATTGGAGTGTGTTTGAGTTCTTGATTCAAAGAAGAAAAGAGAGTTTCTTAGGTGCTTCTGAAGCCTCATATGGTACGTGAAAGCAGGGTGTACTTTCGAGCGCAAGCTGGGCTCAATGCATCACCACCGGGGCGTTAGCAGCGCTCCTCAGCAACAAGGGCGTGCGAATCGGCGTAGCGGGTGAAACTATGGCGTTGAGAAGAAAAGGAACTATTTCGGCTGGGAAGTTTTTTCTTCAGCTCAGACGTGGGGTTCGAAAAAAGATCAAAGCTGGCACTAGCACGCTTTTTGCGACGATTTTGCTGCTGCAGGTTGGCTGTGGGGGTGGGTCGTCGAGTTCTGGCGCTGCCCAATCGCCCCCCGCTCCTCCTCCGACTCCATCCCCCGCGCCTTCGCCGGAACCCCCCGCATCGTCGCCAGCTGATCCTGATGAGACAAACGTACCGGTCTTCGGCTGGATTACCGTCCCTCCTACAGAAGGCTCGGAGACGGAAGCCGCCTCTGTCACTCTGTCCTGTGCAGGTGATCCAGTGCTAGGGGAAGCTTTCCTGGTGGACGAGGCTTTGATATTTAATCCAAGTGTAGATCTTCCCGCTGAATCAATCTGTGAGCTGCTGTCCTCTTCTGGTGAGCGACTGTGGACGGTCGAGACGGCGGGCTTGGGGACTGCAAACTCGATTTTGTATGACCGCGATACCTCAGACAGTCTTGCTCCTCTTCCGGATGATCTCTTTCTGCGAAGTGATTCGAGCACGATCACCGGCGTGTCGCCGCAGATTCCGTCACCCCGCTTTGAAAATGAATTTGCTCAGAGCGTGGTCGATAACCTGCTTGCACAAGTGTCCGAAGGTAGCGGGTGGTCACCTCATGGGCCAATAACAATCGGGTTGGCACAGCAGTTTGACGCTGACAACCTGCCCAGATCGTTCGAAACATCCATGGCTGCAGACGCGGCGATTCAGCTGTTTGAACTCTCCGGTGCGACAAGCGCGACGGCAACACGGGTTCCGTTTACTGCTCAGCTGCGGGACGACCCGAATGCTGAATTTCCCAGCGACATCACAAGCTTATCTATTTTCCCCGCTCGTGTGCTGGCAGGAGGTGCTCGCTATGGGCTGGTCATCACACGGTTCTTAGGATCGGACTCTACTGCTGCGCTAGATGCTTCCGACAGCTTTGCCACTGTGCTCGCTGCACCGAATCAGGATGATACGCAAAACATCATCGACGCGAGGCAGATTACGAATGCAGCACTGGAGGATATCAACGGCGGTGCGGCGGTCATGTTCGATCAAAACGACTTAGCGTTGCTGTTGCGCTTCACCGTTCGAGATCGGACGGAAGTCACCGAAAGCCTTGAGCAACTGCGGGACCTGGCCGACTCTTTCCCCATCGGTGGTCTCGACATCACCGAGGTATCTAGCCGGCTCAATGTGTTCCGTGTGCGCGGAACCTGGACCGCCCCCGATTTTCGCGACCCTCTGACTGGGGCGCTGGCGCGGGACGCGGACGGCGTCATTACACAAACTGGCCTGCTGAGCATTCCATTTGTGCTTACGGTGCCTTCCCAATCCAACGGCGCGTTCGGCGCACCGCTGATTATGGTGCAGCATGGAAATCCGGGTGATTCGGAGCAGGTGATATCCGTCTTGGAGAGCTATGCGGACAGCGATGGCAATACGCTTAGCGCTAGAGGCTTTGCTGGTATCGGCTTTACCGACGCAGAGAACAGAGAGAACCCCGTTGGTGGCGACGGAAGTCCAAGTTTTGTGATTCGAGCTCTAGAAGCTCTGCAGAGTGGGCAACCCCTTGGCGACGAGACTTTGCAGTCGATCGCCGAACAATTGGTGTTTGTAAGGTTGCTAAAAACCCTGGGTGCTTTAGATGTGCTCCCTCCGCGCAACGGAGCTTCCGGCGGCGACGGCGTTCCCGATTTAGACGTGTCTAGTCTGCTCTACTACGGTGGTAGTGAGGGCGCCAACAAAGGGTTTTCAATGCTTCCGTTCCAAAGCGATATCGACGCAGCGGCACTTTCAGTCGGTGGCACGCGGGTGGGAGAAGCCTTAGTGGCCGCAGGTAACATCAACTCCGGAGCATTCTTACAGTCGCTGAAAAGCGCAAACATTGATGTGTCGCAAACGACTGCATTCGCCGGTGCGGCGTTGCTTCAACAGGCGCTCGACAAAGAAACGTCGGCGAGCTACGCGAGATTCTACAGTTCCGAGTTCGACACCAGGCCGAGCCTGCTCATTCAAGAGGGACTCGATGACAGTTTCGTACCAAATCGATCAACACGAGTAACCACCGCCGCAGTAACGCAGGTCGCGCAGGTAGCACCGCTCCTTGAGCCAGTATCGTTACTGGCTTCATCGCCCGCACCGCTAGTCGCGAATGTCAGTGATGGGTCTACCGCCGGATTAGTTCAGTTCGCTCCGGCGGGTCTTGCCGGGATCGAAGCATCGCAAGGCTGCGAAGCCCAGGAGGAGGGACACTTCTGCGCTCAGGACGGGACGGCCGCAGTTGCTCAGCTCATCTCTTTCTTCGAAAGCGTCCTCGATAGCGGGAATGCAGCTATCGTAGCTTCGCAGTAGCTGAGTTGCGAATCGCACGTGTTCTATAAGCTCGACCAGGAAGACCACCGAGACGTCGAAAAGCCGTCAAAAACGACGACTCGTAAGATGCTGCTGTCTTCAGGCTTTTTGTTAGTGGCACCATGAGGCTGTTCAATACGCTGCGCTTTGTTCGCGACGAGCTACAGAAGCTACCGGATCTCACTTCAAAGCCATCGGGGGGACTCAGTTACTTCTGTGATCGTATCGGTCGTGCCCTTGCTCTCATACGTTTAGAGAAAGAAATTCTGGTATTCGCCGCATTACAGTGGCTGTTTATCTCGCTGGGTTATCTGCTGTGGATTCAAATGTTGGACTGGATACCCGACGAGGTCTGGCGCAGCGCTGCCAACAGCCGGCGCGGTTCGATCGTTGATGTGGTGCTCACGATCTGGTCGTTTTTTGTCGTTGGATTGGTCGCGTTTCCCGTTGGCTTGCTCAGCGGTTGCATTGGGGCTACGCATTTTCTTCACCGGCAGGATATGCCCGCTACCGTGACGACCAGCGTAAATGTGGTGCTTCCGAGCGTGTGGTCTCTGTGGCTATTTCACTGGGTAGATGGCTGGATTACCGTCAAACAAATATTGGAACGGCTGCCGAAGAAACGACGGCGATCGCCGATGCGACGACTTGCAAGCGAAACTGCTTACTATGCCTGGAAGCTGGGCGTATCTGGGGTTCTTCCGAGCCTAGTCACGGGCAGCAACCTAGTTCGTTCCGGCAAAAACTCCGTGCGCTTCGTCAAAGAAAACCTGAGCGATGTTGCCAAGCTCCGACTCGGTTACTCTGCGCTGTGCTGGTTGGTGGGCGTTACGACCTATCTGTGCACAGCGGTGATGTTTTCCATCGTTGATGTGGTGCCTGAGAAGGACGCGGTTTACCGCTATGTCTACGACGCATACCTTTGGGCAGCGCTGCCAATTTGCGTGGCGGTTGCTATTGTGTCCGTATTGCTTCGCCCAGTTTATCTGATCGCGCTTTGTGAACTCTACGCCGATCACCTCGCGACGCGGGGAATCAATCCGAATGCACCGGATTCTCCAAGCAAGCTTAGGAGCGCGATGATTGCGTTCGTCGCCCTTATCACGATACTCGCTGCCGTATACGGATTTCGAGACGAGCTAGGCGTTACCGCACTTCTATCAACGCCGTATCCGTCGACACAATGAGTTAGGTTTCAACGCTGGACGGTAACAAGTCTCTGGCTTTACGGCGCGAGTTACCCTCCATTGCGTCGTATGCTTGGAATTCCTCCAAGGTGATTTGCCCATCGGCGTTTTGATCGATCAGCCGCATACGCATTCCATTGGCAGCGGGAGAACTCCTGAGTTCCTCGCCTATCAGTACCCCGTCGCTATCCCGATCCAGTAGGCGGAACAGTTCTCGCCTTTGTTCCTCCGGTTTAGAACTATCGCTGCCGCTTTGATCGTCTGCATCCGGATTGGCGGTGGCGCTGATTTCTGTATGCAACGCCAGCATCGTTACGAATAGCGTCATCGCGGCAAGATTTTTGGATGTGCGAGCCTGTGGTCTCATGAGCATCTCCTGGTTCCCTTCATTTTTCGGGCCTGTATTCTTAGTTTGTTCGTTGGCGAAGCAAGATTGGACGCAGTTGAGAGAAAAAATTTGACGCGATAGCCCGCAGTTGACCTTCACTAGCACTGCAGCCGAAGATCATTGCTTCCGGGAGACGAGCGATGATTCGAACGTCACCGAGCATTAAGAGGAAATCACATGTATCAGACCGACAAGCCATCAGAAGCTGGCTCAAAGCTGATTGAGGCGGAGCGCGAATCCCGACAGGATCAGCCGGAGGTCTATGGGGAAGGCACGGACTTTAAGATTACACTGCGTATTCCTCGTATTATTTTCAAATCATTCACGACCGATCCCCACGCGTCTTGGTTGCAGCAGATTTCTCTGGCGACAAAAAAGCGGGAGTTTTTTCTGATTGAGGATTGGAGCGTATTAATTGACGCCAAGAATTACCCTGACCTCTCTGGGACTATCGTTATTCCAAACAAAACGCAGGGTAAGCGATTTGCGTTCGATGGCGCATCTATACCGGTTCCGTGGCTCGTGAGTCTCCTAACAATCGGGGTCCTTCGGCCACTGGGTATGCTGCTGGTCGCATCGATTATCCATGACTACGCTTTCAGATACGGCTATTTGATGAGGTCAAAAGCGACTGAAGCCGCGGTGCCAATCCCCGTTCGCCGTGATGAGGCAGATTCACTTTTTCGCGACATTATTTCTACGGTCAATGGCAACAGACTCGTTGGGTTTGTCGCGTGGTATGCGGTCCGTCTGGGGTATTGGTTTTGGGTACCATTCAACGGTGAGTCGGGCAAAAAGCCCGTTGGTGTCTTAGCGAGCTTTATCGTGTTCCTACTAGCCGCTGCGGCATTTGCCGTCTTGGTCGGATTCGATGCGGCGCTGGTTCTGTTTTTGAGTGCTTACTGTTTCGTTTACTTTCTCACGCTAAAAACGAACGGTGACATGAATATCGTTTGGTTTTACCTGGCAGAAGCCGCTGTCCTGTTAGCATCGTCGGCGCTCCTGTTTGTACTGCTGCCAAAATCACGGCTTTTTATCTTGTGGCCGGACTACTTTTAACTCACGACTTCTTGCCGTTTACCTGTATTCGGGCAAGGTTCCAAACGGGCCTTTAGATACCTGAAGTAGAAAACTGGACTAGATACCTGGACTAGATACCTGGACCCTGACTGGATCACCGACAGCGAAACCGCCGACGACGAGGCGCTGATTTTTGCGTCGCCCACTGTCCTGACTAACG
>JBCBZV010000208.1:0-4740 GCA_039815155.1 Pseudomonadota bacterium | reverse complement strand
TTTTTTATGGCACCTGAACTCGATTCATCTCTTAAACCCCCATTTCCATCACCGACGCGCCCTACCGTAAGCTTTCCCATCTCATGGAATCATTCTAATCAAAACGTCCGTGGACATCGAACACCCCCCCCGGCCGATGGTTACCACGGCTCATTTCGGCGCTTGCCCATCCCAACGCAGCCCGTTCACCCGTTGTTAACCCCGAGTTACGAGATTCTTAAGACACCCGGCCGGCAACTTCGGACAAGCTCCCGACGATTCCTAGATCAACCGCGAAAAGGAGAGACCCAATGCCGCAGTGCGAAAACCATACGAATCGACCCTGCAGTGCTTGCTGGGGTGAATCCGGTATCAGAAGATCGAAAGCTCGCATCGGATCAACATTGATTGCTGCCCTTCTCGCCCTAAGCATCGCCGGCTGCAGCGCAGTCAGTGGGCTGCTGGCCCCACCGCGCGCCGAGTTTGAAGCCAGCATCCCCGGGGAATCCTTCAGCAAGCGCAGCACGATTGAGACGCGGGCCGATGACTCGGACATCGACCTTAGCGAGTACGCACGCATCGGCTCGGTTGAGGCAACAGTCGCCTACCAACAATGCGACTCGGACGTGGGCAGCAAGGGATGCACTCGCTACCGCGATGAGACCAAGGCCAGCGTTATGGCGCGCGACCGTGCCATTGCCGAAGCGAAGGCTGTTGGTGGCGATATTGTCGTGCTGGGCAAGCCAGGCCAAGCGGAATCCACGTACGGCAGCCGCAATGGCTACTGCCAGTTCACCAACAGTGATGGCAAGTGCACACGTTATGAACGAATCCGCACCCGCGTGGATCGCGTGGGCTTGTCGGCTGTCGTGTACCGCCGCGATGCCGCGTTGGCCGCCCGTCTGACCAACGCCGCCCGGCTCGACGCAGAGGGCAGAACCCGCGATGGCTAGATCAGTCAGCAGCTTGGTGATGTGGATACGGCAGACCCCGATCGGATGGCCAAGGTGGCCTGGGCGCTGAACATGGGCTCCTATCTCGCTGGATCCGAACCAATCAAAATTGAGCAAGACAAAGGCAAAGCCCGCGAGCTCGCTGAGTTGTCTTGCAGCAAGCACAGCGGCGAAGGCTGCTATGTACTTGCGAGGCTGGTATTCCCCGAGCCCGCTTCCCCCGCGGAACAATGGCGTTCGAAAGGGGCAGAGGCGACAGCGTAAGCTTCCCAGTATGAGCGACAGCGATTAGTAGAGCTTTCTGGCATTGCAGTACTAGAAGGTTTGGATGAAAAGATCCGGGTACAGGAACCCACAGATTGTCGCGATCTTGAAGGAAGCTGATTCCGGTACGATGATCGAAGAAACCGGAAGTTTTACTACTGCTCTTTCGACTGTCCGGGGAAGCTTACGAAGCAAGCGGTATCATTGACCAAACTCACTCAAGGTAAAGTACTTTGGGAACTTACACATTCAAGCGCGTCAAAATTCGCCAACCCGAGACTTGGAATCTGACCGACGTCTCTCTCAGCCGCGATGGCGAGACTATCGTATTGGATGACATCACTGAAGTGATGTTCGAGCAAGCTGCTACTCGTATTGTTTGGGTTACAGTCATGAAGGTCGTGACCCGGGAAAAAACCTATACGCTGCAATGCAATGACAACTTTTCGGGCCCGAACCGTCAACAGTTTTTGTCACTGGTCCATGACACCGTTCACCAGTTAAGCCGTTCCGGCTCTACAGCAACCGTTCGCCAAGGCAAGGGTGCAGCGATCGGCGGGTGGATGATGGTCTTCGCTGGTCTCGTTTTTTTATTCGGCGGGCTACTCTTTATAAAGTCAGTAATCTCCGGTGGTGGTGCCACGCCATTCATCATCGGTGGTATAGCCGCATTGATAGGGGCGCTCTTCGTGAAAATGGGGGAACCATGGAAAGCGCCACCTGATGTGGATCTAGCAGGTCTCAGCCAACAACTCGCCAACATTCGGACGATGATGACTCGCAAGTGACTGCAGTAACGTAGTCGGCGCATCGCCCGCTATCCGAATGTAGATCAGAGCTAGCGCTTTACTTGGGCCTTGAGCCATTTATAGATCTTGGGAGTCCCCGCTATTCACACTAGTAGGTTGGGTTCGAGCCCTATCCGCCTGTTGCATTTTGGACTCCAGTAGTTCGATAAATTTTAGGCGCCATTCCCACCTATCGCTGCTCTTAATAATATTCTCAAAACCGGGCACGTTGAGATAGTAGTAGACATCTCTGTCGTGCATATCTCGCACAGACGGGTCAGCACCATTCTCTAGTAAAAAGTAGGCCATTCGATACTGCTTGAATTGTAAAGACTCGGTTAGCGGAGTGCCCTCGCCCCCATACCGTTCGTTGACCTTGGCTCCTGCACGGATTAAGAACCGAACCGAACTGAGTTGGTTCTCGCCGATAGCGAAATAGAGTGGTGTCCAATTACTTAGCGGCCCATTCTTGTCGATCAGTGAAATGTCACCACCGTATTCGAGACATAGTTCGAGGAAACGTGTATCACGCACAGTAGCGGCATAGTGAATGACTGAGCCTTTGTGTTCCCATAGTGCGTTTGGATTAGCGCCCTTCTGCAGCAGGTATTCGAAACCGCGGCGATTGGTTTGGCGAAACGCCCAATACAGTGGCGTGAAGTCACCTCTTCCGCGCGCGTCAATGTCTACGCCTGCCTCCAGTAGATCGTCGATAGCGCCTCTCCGATTTCTCCCTGCGGCCTTCGCAAGTGCGGCGACGTCACGGTCCTCCCACACTTCGTCCGCCCTCATACTGAACAGTGGTTTTTCACCATACGCATTCGGTGTAATTAGGCTGCAAGCAGTGGTGCAAAAACATAGGCAAAGAAGTAGTAGAATTTTCATTAGCAAGCTCCGCCGACTCTAGTGCAAATTGGTGCTATGCCGTGGCTACCGGCACGACCGAGAGATACTATGAAACATGGCTCATCTCTAACTGTACGTAAGCACTTAGGATACAACGTTCTTCGGGTCTGAGTTTCCTTCAACCAAGCCTTCTCCGACATTTTCAAACGCAACCAGCTATTTTTGAACCGGCGAAATACGGTGAAACTTAGACGGGCTAGCCAAGGAACTTCGGTTCGACCCCTATTCTCCCTATTCTCCCTATTCTCCCTAAGGTTAAGACTCGGATTACCCGGAATCATTCCGTCACAGTAATTGGCGTGGTTCTATCAAGATAAAGCACGCCGTCAAACGCGCTCGCCATACCGTTGCTTTCCGTCTTGCGGGTTCTCACCTGTGCGCCTGCGCCACTCATGGTGATCAAATCCGAATCAAAGAATGCTGTGAGCCTATCTTCATCACGTGCTGCCCGGAAATTGATGAATGCATTAGGCTCGCCGTTGTTCTTAAGACAGGCGGAAAACGTGTCTTCTAAAACGGTGTCATGACCAAAGGTATCCATCTTCCAATCCCGGGAAAAGGCGAGGTACGCTCCGGTGCCAAAGTCAGTTGCGATGTTGAAATAGGCATTGCCATAAAGTTTGCGTAACTGATGTCCGGCGACATCGACGATACCGTTGCTGACCCAGTCTCCGACATGGGCGTTGTGGGCCCAATAGAGCCCCTTTGTTTGATCGCCGTGAAAATCGAGCGCCCACTGAATGTTCTCACTAATATAAATATCACGAAAATCGTGCTTACGTTGTTCGACGCTCTGATTAACTGCGGTGACAAATTGGCCGAGGACGTCAACATGATGATAGGCAAGCTCGAATTCCCTATCCGATGTTTTTTGTCGAAACGTTTCGCTGTTATCAATGAAGTGCTTTTTTAGATTCATATAGACCGTGAAGTAGGCGATCTTTTCCGAATCCGAGATTTCTTGCCAGAGGTGTTTTTCGAAGCCAGTTAACTCAAAGTCGGAATCGACGCTGATCAGGTATGTCTTCAGCCGGTTGATATCCGAAATGACGAACTGCATTTCACTGCCATAAACATGAATCTTCTGCGAGTGGTTCTGGTTGTGTGCTCTCAACCACTTCATCAATTGGTGAAATTCTTGTGTCCTGTAACGCCAGGTTGAATTGTGGTCATCCAAAATGACACCTAGATCATCTCTTTTTCCTTGCACGTAATCGTTGAGGTATTGGCCTTCGCCGAATCCGGTCTCAATGATAAAAGCGGTGAACCCATGCGTATCGGATAGATAGGCCATCAGTTTTTCGGCAAGCAACGTGAACTCCGCGGTGCCATGCGTGTCTTCTCCATAACCAACGAGCCTGACGTTGGTCAATGCATCATCGAGAAACGAAAAGGCGCGCGAATCGAATCCTTTAAACCCAGTGGTGTATTTCTTGAGCTCACTGGGGCATTGGGCTAGCGTCGGCACGGCCAGCATCAAGGCCAAAGCGAACAGTAAGGCCTTCGCTATTCGTTCAATTGTATCGGTCATAGTTCTCGACACCCAGTGTGCGTTATCAATATCGGCCACGTTAGCAAGAAATGAGGATTTCGAGTCGACTTATTGCATAGCTTGAAAGTTAGCTAATACACCGATATTCACGTGAGGTTCGTCAACTACCGGACTTCGGATGCGTCCTTCAAACGAAGGCAAGACCCACCTTCATCCCAGCGCCTGCGTCCTTCAGGATCGCAACAATCCAGAACTCAGTGAATCGGGGTTTTCTCATCCGAACTTACTGCACTAGAAGGCCAGAGGGCACCGCATCGCGGTCACTCAGGCGCGGAAGCTTACGGTATCTCCTTCCAAG
>JBCBZV010000270.1:0-2298 GCA_039815155.1 Pseudomonadota bacterium | reverse complement strand
TGGAGGCCAATTTTCTCGAGTGCTCTGCCGATAAGCGGGGCACTCAGAATCTGATGACCGTCGATGATCGGGTCGTAGGCATTATCGGCGCCCACTGCACTGAAGGGCGTGATCGTGTAGCCATTTTGAATTGCCATTCGAACGAATCCGAGGCGTTGCTTCCAAAGAAGGGTGTAGTTGTGCTCCTTCCCCTTAACGACTTCACCACCGCCACCGGGGAACACGAGCAGCGACTTTCCGGCCTCCATCATTGCTCTGCACATGTCGCGAGTGCCCACAACGCCGCCCAGTCGTGTGATGTAATCCCGCCACACGGGCACCGTGTAGTGAAAACGATCGGACAAACCGCGCGGATAAATGCCTGTTTCTTCGTAAATCCCCTGCACCATCACCGGCATATCTAAAAAACCGAAGCGGCTGTGATTGCCGACAAACAGGGTTGGCTCATCGCGGGCAATGTTCTCGAAACCGCCATACTGCGGGTCGAAATAGCGATTGATAAGGCTAAAGTAACGAGCCAGCTGGGCCTTGTCGGGCGGTGTAAAGGCGAGCGCTTCTTCAATGCGTGTTGTCAACGCTTAGTCATCGTCGCGCATGTTCCCGCCAGGATAGCCTTTGCGTATCAACAGCAATCGGTGCGTACCGGTCATCCCTGAATAACCCGATTCCGTTGCTCTCCCAAATCGATGACGCCGTCGGGCGATCTGACGTGAGACGAAACAACTTGTCCGGGTTTTAGGTATTGGGTTCGCTTGAGTTGAGAATTCATGAACAGCTCCCACTTCTTGGCCTCCGGCAATACCGCGGCGATTTTCTGTTTTCGCGGCGACGGTACGGACAAGGCGCAGCCTGCGGGGGTGCCGGTCGCAATAAGGTCGCCCACCTCCAAGTCCTGGATGCGGCTCAACTCATTAAGCGTCGCCACCGGACCGAATACGAGGTTCTCGGTGTTATCGTTCTGGCGCACTTCGCCATCGACCTTTAAGGTCAGCTGCAGGTTATGGATGTGTTTGAGCTCATGTTCTTCCAGTAAGCACAGCCACGGCCCCACGGGTCCAAAAGTCCGAAAACTCTTGCCTTTGTAAAACTGCACCTGCGGTAGTTGAACATCACGGGCTGAATAGTCGTTAACCACGACAAGGCCTGCGATGTACTCATGCAAGGTGTCCTCATTGAGGTCGACCGGCGCATGAATGCTCCGGCGGAGCACCAGTCCCAGTTCTATTTCGTAGTCGAGCAGACGAATACCCTCAGGAATGATGACCGGGCTGTCCGCCGGCACAATGCAGCTCTGTGCTTTGGTAAAAATCATATTGAAGTGCTTAGCGTCCGGATCGACACCGGACTCGATCATATGCTGCCGGTAGTTCGCACCCTGGCAGACGAACTGTTGATTACGGGTGACTGGGCTGAGCAGGGTGATCTGTTCCAGCGGAATAGCGTCGCCGGAAAGCTGACTTAGCGTTTCGGTTGTCGTGTGAGCGATGAACTCACCGGTCGTGGCAAAATCGACCGGGATTGGGACAACCCCGGCTTCTTTGACGACACCCCAATGGGCTTTGGACTCATACTCGAATCGCGCAATATTGGTGGGCATTATTAGCTCTCTTATGTAAGTTAGTAGCGCACCAGCTCAGCTGGTTATCTGTGCCTGGCTGGCCATTTCTAGCGATGACTTTCGGAATACCGGCTTTCGATGATTTAATTCAGGGAAGCTGTATTCGACTAAGCGGCGCTTTTACGCCGAAACAGCCTCTTTAATCGCACGCTCATTGCCAGAGCAAAGCTCACCAGGCCCATGCTCGGTGCAAGGCGACCGGTGAACATCGGGTTCTTCATACCCCACTGCACCGACAACAAGTCGTCGACCGTGGCTACGTTAGAGCCGTCGCTGGCGGTGAATAGATCGCCGTCCGTCCAGTGTTCCAGCTCGTGGCCCCAAGGGTCGTTCCAGTAATCGAAGATTTGACTGCCTAGCTTGTGACGGCCAACGCCCCAGGCGGAGTCGCGCTTATGCTCCGTCAAGTGCGCGTGGCCCAGCATCAAGTCATCGATTCCGGCGACTTCGAAGGCTGCGTGCATAAATCCCGGCTTCTCGGGTAGCTGCGCTAAAAATAGGGTGTGGTGATCCGTCGGCTCTTCACCTCGATCACAGCGCATAAACGCGCCGATCGCTGCGCCCGGCGCTGCCTCAATCTCATCGGAGGTGATAAAGCCAAAGCGTTCCTTGTACCAGCGCTCGGATACGCGAAAGTCCGACACATTCATCACGCAGTGGCCCAGGCGTTTCACGTGGGA
>JBCBZV010000135.1:0-10536 GCA_039815155.1 Pseudomonadota bacterium | reverse complement strand
TCGGTCAAAAACGGCTCAATCACCGCGCCGCTACGATCACCCCGGGGAACTTTAAGGACGTGATCATCAACCCGTGCTAAGAGCCCCGCATCTTTCAGTTCCTGGACGATCTGCTTTCGCGCAGCGAAACGATCCAGCCCTTGGTAGCTTTTCGGAGCCGCGGCGCTTATTGCGGCGTTCTCATCGAAAACGTTGATCTGGGGGAGGGAATGCCGCTGTCCCATAGCATAGTCGTTGAAGTCGTGCGCTGGGGTGATCTTTACGCAACCGCTGCCGAATTCGGGATCGACATAGTCATCGGCAATAATCGGTATTTCGCGGTCACATAGAGGCAGGCGTATCGATTTTCCTACCAGTAATCGATAACGCTCATCCTCTGGGTGAACCGCAACCGCAGTGTCTCCGAGCATGGTCTCTGGTCGCGTAGTTGCGACCGTGACATGGCCATCACCATCGGATAGCGGATAGCGGATATGCCAGAGCGAGCCCTGTTCTTCCTCGGATACAACCTCCAAATCTGATACGGCCGTATGTAACACCGGATCCCAATTAACGAGGCGTTTTCCGCGATAGATGAGCCCCTCTTCATGCAGCCTGACAAAGGTTTCGACAACCGCTTCCGAAAGGCCCGGATCCATCGTGAAGCGCTCTGTTTCCCAATCGGGAGATGCGCCAAGCCGGCGCAGCTGTTGGGTTATCGTACCGCCGGAAGTCTCTTTCCACTCCCAAACCTTGTCGATGAAAGCGTCCCGTCCCATGCCTTTTCGATCAAGTCCCTCGGCCGCCAGCTGCCGCTCGACTACCATCTGGGTTGCTATCCCCGCGTGATCAGTCCCGGCTTGCCAAAGGGTGTCAAAGCCTTGCATTCGGTGATAGCGAATGAGTGCATCAATGATGCTCTCTTGAAACCCATGACCCATGTGCAAGCTACCAGTCACATTTGGTGGAGGAATCATGATGCTGTAGGTGTCTTCAGCGGGTCGCGGTGCAAAATAGGAATTATCTTCCCACTCTTGATACCAGCGACGCTCAATTTCGGCGGGTTGAAACTTACTTTCCATCAGATGATCTTAGTAGGGGAGACTATGCAGTTGGTGTCTTGCTTGGGTTCTCTTTTGCTTTGTCTTTCGACTTCTTCGGCTTCGGCTTCGGCATCTTGCCTGGCAGCGCGCCTGCTGGGTGCGCATTGTGGACGCCTTTTCAAAGAAAGACGCGGATTATACGCTGGCGAGTTTGTGCTGTTCCAATGGGTAACCTCGATCTCTATAGATACGGTAGGAGTCTCGCAAAGCCTGTAAGCGTTGCGGCTCTTGATTCACAAGCTCCGCCACCCGTTCAAAGCGGGAGAAGAACTCAGGGATCGTACTCTGCAAATTGATCAGAAGGTCATTGTGCGTGCCGGGTCCCTGGCTCCAGCCAAGGAGAATCGGCTCTTCCTGCTGTTCCCCTGCTTGCCTATTTACGATCGAATGAGGCAAGAAGCTGGAGGGTCGAAAGGTCCATAGGCGTTCGTCCAATTCTTTTGCCTGGGTCTCGCACTCGCAGTTGAGGTAGACACGATGCCCACGGCTAAACGCCTTGTCGGTTAAGCGCAAGGCAAGTCGGAGGCGGCTATCCGCCTCCGTCGTGTCGATGATGTAAAAACCGACCTTGGTCAAGAGTCGTCGGAGCAGCTAATTAGGTACTGGGTGAGCAGTCCCACAGGACGGCCAGTAGCGCCTTTAGGACTGGAATGCCAAGCTGAGCCGGCAATGTCAAGGTGCGCCCACGGGTATGCGCCGGCGAAGTGGGCGAGGAAGCAGGCCGCGGTCACGCTTCCAGCTCCCGGACCCCCAATATTCGCGAGATCGGCAAAATTGCTATTTAGCTGGCGTTTGTAGTCATCCCACAGCGGCATACGCCATGCTCGGTCGTTACTTTCCTCTCCGGCAGTGAGCAGCGCATCGGCAAGCGCATCACTGTTGGCGTAGAGTCCAGATGCGTGGCTTCCGAGTGCGACGATGCAGGCACCGGTAAGCGTAGCCGTATCGACCACACTAGCGGGTTTGAAACGTTCGACATAGGTCAGTGCGTCGCATAGAACGAGCCGGCCTTCCGCATCTGTATTGAGAACCTCGATAGTCGTACCGTTCATCGCAGTCACCACATCGCCCGGCTTCGTGGCCTTACCGCTTGGCATGTTTTCCGCTGCGGCGATCACCATGACGACATTTAATGGTAATTTCATGGACACTACAGCATGCATCGCGCCCAACACGCTGGCCGCACCACCCATGTCGAACTTCATTTCGTCCATCTTCGCACCCGGCTTTAACGAGATTCCTCCGCTGTCGAAGGTAATACCTTTGCCCACGAGGGCGTGAGGGGCGTCGCCTTTCTTGCCGCCGCGATAATCAAGCACTATGAGTCTTGCAGGGGTGACCGTGCCAGCGGTAACCGACAACAGTGAATGCATTCCTAGATCGCTCATGGCTTTTTCGTTGAGTACTTTGCAAGTCGCCTTTGGAGATCGCTGCGCCAAGGCCTTGGCTTGTTTTGCAAGGTAGTCGGGGGTGCAGATATTCGCCGGAAGATTAGCGAGCTCGCGGGCAAAATTAATTCCCCGACCCGTCTCACACCCTCTACTCAGAGCGGTCTTTATCGCCTTCAGTTCATTGCCACTGCTAAGGCTGACATTAAAGCGTTTAAGCTTGCAGGCGGCTTTCGGATTGCTAAGGGTTTTGCTATAGCGATAGGCTCGGTAAGTCTGATCCTTCGCCAAGGTTGAGAAGAACCATTCCCGATCTTTTTTATCTAAGGCAATTCCGTTGGCCAAAAGCGTTGCATCCGCAGCGCTGGATTGTTGCACCTGAGCTGCGATGGCTGTACTCATCTTTGCCAGCTCGCTTCTACTCGGTTTTTTTTGGCCCATACCTAGCAGGAGCACTCTCTGGAGCTCACCACCGCTATGAAGCATAAGTGCTGTGCCCGCCTCACCGCTAAAATCTCCTCGCTTTAAAGCAGCACCAATCGCGCCTCCCACAGCCTTGTCGAGCGCTTTTTCGCGGCGGCCTAGGGCTTGATTTGGGCTTAAGGGAAGCACGACGCACGCTGATCGATCTGGGATACTTTGGTTATCGACGCGTGCGCTAAAGCGAATGTTTGTCATGATAGGTTGCCTGCTCTGAGGAAAGACTGCTCGGTGCAAAAAGCGGCGTAGTGTAAGATGAACCTGCTCTAAACTGAAAGGGCAAAGAGCAGTCATCGGCGGGGCAGGGTTAGTGTACTGGCAGGGTGCCGGACGGCCAGCATAGGCCCGTAAGCGTGGCTCTGCAAAAGTCAGGCTAAAACGCAAAAAGCGCCATAAAGACACCAAAAGGACGCCGAAAAAGCGTGGAGAAAGGGCGAAAATGCCGATCGATTTCGGTCGGATTGGTCTAAGTTGCAAAACAGCGAAGTCGATAGATAAGTGCGAGTTGGACGTTATCTCGCGAACGATGTGATCGGTCACACCGGTGCCGTCACTCTCGTTCTGCTGGCAATTTTCATTACGGGACGGTTCGTAAAATACCTTGCGCAAGCGGCAACGGGTGAACTCGCCGCTGAAGTTCTTCTTCCCATTATGTTCTATCGCCTGCCCGGCTTTCTCGAGCTGCTGCTGCCACTGGGTTTGTTCATCGGTATTTTGATGGCCTACGGTCGCCTCTATGTCGAGAGCGAAATGGTGATCCTTTCCGCGTGTGGCTTAGGGCCCGTACGCCTTGCAGCGCTAACTTTTTTTCCAGCTTTTTTGGTGACGGCTATCGTTGCCACCCTTTCGCTCTATTTGACACCGATTGGCGCTCAAAGGGCAGAGCAGCTTCTTAGAATGCCGAGCGCGATGCAGGGTCTACAGCTCGTCGGCGAGGGCCGCTTCCAGGCGTGGGGTGATGGCGAAGGGATAAGCTACGCACAGCGTATTGATGAAGAAAAGGGTCAGCTTGAGCGCGTGTTCTTATACGAAGAGCAAAGCGAAAGCGGAGCGGAGGGCAGCAACGTTAGTCTGACCGTAGCGCAGCGAGGTGAGGTCGTTCGCAGGAATGACTTAGGGGCGCGCTACTTGGAGCTCCAAGAAGGGGTGCGCTACACCGGCATAATTGGACGTGCAGACTTTAACCTTATCGAATTTGAACGATTTGGTCAGCGCCTGCCCGATCTGCAGATCAATAAGAGACGGGATGAAGTGGATGGAAAGGCAACACTGGATCTTCTTGGCTCTTCATCCAGTGAGGAACGAGCGGCACTCCATTGGCGTTTCTCTCTCGCCGTTATGGTCCCCATTGTTGCCCTGATTGCGCTCAGCCTTAGCAAAACAAATCATCGCCGTGGTCGTTATTTGCAGCTGGCGCCAGCGCTCCTGGTGCACTTGTGTTACCTACTTTTGCTGGCAAGTGCGCGCACGCGTGCCGCCGAGGGAGAAGGCGACGTTGAGCAACTTTGGCTGATACATGGCGGTTTTACCCTTTTGGCTCTTCTACTATTGCTTTGGCCAGATCTTCGCCAAGCGTCGCGCCGCTAATGGGTAAGATAGATTTGTATTTAGCCGCAGTGGTTTGGCGCAGTACCTTGCTGGTGCTGCTTGTGATCGTGGGTATCGATGCGTTGTCCGCGTTCATTGATGAAGCCGACAGCAGAAGTGAGCGCTACGATTTTTCCGAGATCGGGCGCTATGTACTCTTGACCATACCCGGTCGTTGCTACGAATTCGTACCCTTTGCTGCGCTGGTGGGCTCGATGATTGGCCTTGGACAGCTTGCCAGCGCCGGAGAGTTGGTTGTATTGCGAGCTGCAGGTTTGTCTAAGTTTCGACTTACCTGCTCCGTGCTGATGCAAGCAAGCCTAATGGCTGTAAGCGGCTTTCTCGTGGGCGAGTATCTGGCGCCGCTATCGGAGCAGCGAGCGCAAAGTCTTCGCGCGGTCGCTTTGTACAGTGATCAGCGCGTTTCTGTTGAGCAGGGAATCTGGCAGCGCGATGGTCGCAGTTTTATGCAGGTAAGCGGCTTAACCTTGGAGCAAGAAGTGTTTGGGGTGAGGTTCTATCGGCTGGCCTCAGGTGGCGGACTAGAGCAGGTAATACGCGCCGAGTCCGGTTTCTACACCGACGGAAAGTGGCAGCTAAATGATGTTGTCTCCACTATTTTTAAACTGGGTCGTGTCGACACCAGCTCGAGTGCAAGTTTGCAGGTGCCGAGTAACGTGACACCGCAAGTCTTAGCGTTGGAAAGTGTAGAGCCAGAACAACTCTCATTAAGAGACTTGTTCGGCTATTCCGAATTCTTGCTAACTCAGGGAGACGATGCGGCCGAATTTCGGTTGGCGATGTGGACTAAGCTGCTTCAGCCGCTCGCTGTTGCGGCACTCGTACTTGTAGCAGTGTCCTTTGTGTTTGGTCCTCTTAGAGATGGAACGCTTGGTTTTCGCTTGTTTACCGGAGTGATGCTTGGGGTTTTATTTTGGCTTACAAAGGGCCTCTTGGGACCAGCCTCCTTAGTTTTTGGATTCTCTCCTCTGTATGCGGCAGCCGCGCCCGTCGCGATACTGTTCGCACTGGGTTTGTTCTTACTAAGACGCAGTGCTTGACCCCTCGCTGCTGTTTGAATTCTCGGCCGCTTCGATAGGTGTTTCGTCGCTGTAGCGTTTATCGCGGCTACTCTTTGGCAACAGAACGAGTTCCGTCCCCGATAAATAGTCGTGCCAGGTGCGTTTGTTTTTGTCCACCAAGCACCAAAAATACCCCATGCCTAGGCAGCCAAAGGATAAGAGCGCGGATCCACAGCGGGTGACGACACGGCCGAAGGTAAGTTCGTTGCCAGCACTTGCGACCAGTTTAATTCGCCATGCCTGCATGCCAAGGGTTTGACCGCTCTTGAGCCAAAATACAGAAAAAAATCCGACACACGCTAGTATCGCAACACTCTGCACGACGATAGGCGGCAAGATATCCTCGCCGGCCGTCCCCATCGCAACCTTTAGGCCTAAAGTGGCCGCAACGCAGGCCATGACCAGAGGAATGACCAAAAGTGAGTCATAGACAATGGCGGCAAAACGCCTTATTAATCCTGGTGATCGTGACTTGGCTATTGGCTTTGCATCTTTCTTATTGGGCACGGCTTCTGGAGTTCGGTTTTAAATTAGAGGAGTCGTCGCTTCGTCCGAGATCTTGCGGGATTACTTACTGATTAAAGACCGGTTCATACCCGGGCCCACAATTCTTGGCATGCTGATGTTGTATGCGAGCAGGCTTCATCTTTATGCAACCTAAGCTCGATGCTACCTACTCCCGATCCAAGGGTGTTTTGGTGAGGCTCAAATGGCCAGTGTCGGGTGCGGAAGTAGACGATGGCGGCCGCTCACTTTCTTCTAGTAGATCGGAGCCGGCGTCAGCGAGCCCGATGCGGGAAAGCTCAAAACTGGGCGAGTCCACTTTGCGGGGCGCACAATCGCTCAGATCGTGTTCCGGTGGGCACAGTTCCAGCGTTGATGAATGGGAATTAACAGCAATGGGGCTTTCTACTTTATCTGCGAGATTCTCTCCCGCATCTAAGAGTTGGAAGTCGGGCACGAGCACAGCTTCTGCTTGCACCTCTACTGAAGGACCTAGGTCTACTCCAGCCTGCGCAAGTTCAAAGTGATCCGTGGCGACTTGCACTGCAGTTGCAGCGGTTCTCTCGTGTTCCTCTAGGACATCGGAGCCAACGGGTGCTAGCGAGAAAGACGAGGACTGAGCATTATTCCCAGAGCCAGAGCCAGAGCCAGAGCCAGAGCCAGAGCCAGAGCCAGAGCCAGGGACGCCTGCCTGTATCATCGCCTCGGAAGCGAAAGGTTCTTTATCACTGATTGCGGTGCGGCCGCGCTCAGCAAGAGCGGGCTCTTCTGCGACGCTATAAACCGCTGTTTGCTCAACGTCTTTCGCCGACCGGTCTTCCGTGTGTGTCTGTGCCTGCGCGACACGCGTGATGATCGCTTTGCCACCCGCTTCACGGATAGCCCGCTGATATTTAGCGGCCGTTTCCCGGTCGCAATTTTTTTTGATTTTTTGCCGTTTACCGGAGAATAGTTTTTCTAAGGTCGCATCGTCGGCCTTAAACAAACGGCCCAACGCGCGGCGAAAGCTCGCCGGGTCGAAGCCGTCGAGGCATTCGCCGGCAAAGGCGACATCAAATCGGTCCTGATCGCTCATGCGCCCAGTATAGTGTCTCACCCTACGGGGCGGAAGTTATCGAGCAAAAGCCCCAATTGTTCAGATCCCTTTCCGCCCTGATGGATCGTATAATTGCGCATAAGGGGGGATATATGATTGTAGAAACACAACTCAAACGTCTTGTCGAAGACCAATTTCAGCCGATCTATTTGCAGCTCGACAACGAGAGCAATCAGCACAGTGTACCGGCGAACTCGGAAACGCATTTCCGCCTGGTATTGGTGAGCGAGCGCTTTGCGGGACTGCGTAAAGTGGCACGTCATCAATTGATTTATGAAGCCGCATCGGAGCTTGTCGCAGGCCCTATTCACGCCTTATCGATGTTTCTTTACGACCCGTTAGAGTGGAGAGCTAAAGAACAAGCACCACTTGCATCACCTGACTGTCTAGGAGGCAGTTTCGCCAGCGCCAGCGATTTGGGTGAGCACAAAGTATGAATGTTGTTGCGGCGCTGTATAAATTTGTAGCGCTACCGGACTACCGAGAGCTGCGCGAATCAATCTTGGATCGCTGTCTTGCGCTTGAGATCAAAGGAACGCTACTGCTTGCAGAAGAGGGCATTAACGGTACTGTCGCGGGCAGTCGTGAGTCGATCGATCAGCTTTTGAATTACCTTCGTCGTGATCCTCGCCTATGTGATTTAGAGGTCAAAGAGGCAGAGCATCCGCAACGCCCTTTTTTACGCATGAAAGTGAAGTTGAAGCAAGAAATCGTCACTATGGGTGTGGCTAGCATCGATCCCAAGCGCTTGGTCGGAACCTATGTTGAGCCAAAGGATTGGGACCAGCTGATTGAAGACCCAGAGCTTACCTTGATCGACACTCGCAACAGCTACGAAACCCTGATCGGAACCTTCAATGGAGCGATTGATCCTGGCTTGGAGAACTTCCGCGATTTTCCCAGCTGGAGCCAGGAAAATCTCGATAAAAACAGCAATAAGAAGATCGCGATGTTCTGTACCGGCGGCATTCGTTGTGAAAAGGCGTCGGCGTACCTGCTCGAGCAAGGTTTCGAAGAGGTGTACCACCTGCGCGGAGGTATTTTGAAATATCTCGAAGAGGTACCCAATGAAGTCAGCAGCTGGGAGGGCGAGTGTTTTGTCTTCGATGAGCGAGTATCTGTCGATCACTCGCTTAATCAGGGCAGTTATACACAGTGCTTTGCCTGTAGGAGACCGCTGAGCGAGCTAGATCTTGCGTCAGAGGACTACCAAAAGGGTGTGAGCTGCTCCTATTGCGTTGAACGAACCAGCCAAAGCGATAAGGCTCGCTTTGCTGAACGACAGAAGCAAATAGAGCTAGCACGCGATCGAGGACAGGAGCATTTAGGCAACGACGAAATTCACCCTCGCGAGGCCGCGTCATAGCCTAATGGCTAGCTGCGGGGAGTATTTGGTACGTTTGCTGGAGCAATACCGTATCGATACGGTGTTTGGAATTCCTGGAAACCATACGGTTCAGCTTTACCGCGGACTCGCCGACACAAATATTCGCCATATTTCCCCAAGGCACGAACAAGGCGCCGCGTTTATGGCCGACGGCTACGCGAGAGCGACCGGTAACCCTGCAGCCTGTTTTCTTATTTCCGGTCCGGGCCTTGGAAATGCAATAACACCTCTTATGCAGGCCCTCGCCGATTCTGTGCCGATGCTCGTAATTACGGCGGTAGCGGCGCGCGAGCAGCTAGGAATGGGCGAAGGGCGTTTACACGAGGTACCGGATCAGCGACTGCTGGCAAGCCAGTGCACCCGTTTTAGTCATACGCTGATGCGTCCCGACGAATTACCAAAGGTGCTCGCGAGAGCCTACGCGGTATTTGAAAGTGCGCGTCCTGGGCCGGTACATATAGAAATCCCGCTTGATGTCATCACTGCTAAGGCGGACCATTTGCCGATAGAAATTTGGCCACGCATACCTGCTCCTGGTCCTGACCCGCTAGCTATTTCTTTGCTGGCGGAAAAGCTCCTCGGCTCATCGAAGCCGATCATTCTTGCAGGAGGGGGCGCGGCGTCTGCGGCCCGAGAACTTCGAGACCTTGTTGAGCATCTAATGGCACCGCTCGTGCTGACTGTTAACGGAAAAGGAATACTCCCTCCCGAACACCCTTTGCTCGTTGGCGGCGGACCGAGTTTAGGGTGTGTACGGGAGGCTTTGGCAGAAGCTGATTGCGTCTTGGCGATTGGTACGGAGTTTGGTGAGACCGACTATGACATGTTGTTTTTGGGGCCGTTGCCAACGTTGCAATGGCTCGCGCGGGTAGACATAGATGCGCAACAGCTGAGCCGGAATCAGCGCGCTGATTTGCCTATTTGTGGTGCGAGTGCGGTCGCCATCAAAATGCTCAAAGATGCTCTTTCGGTCAGTGATTCGCGGAAAGAGTTTGCTGCTAGCGCGCCGACACAGATGCGCGCTGCGAAAGTTTCGGAAGTAGCAGCCAGCGCCGAAACTGCCGCGCTACGCTGCGCTCGAATAAATCAAGCGATAGAGGCGGAGGAGCACTTTCATCCTCAAATGCATGAGCTATTCGAGGTGATCCGCCAATCGCTACCCGATGTCTGCCTGGTTGGTGATAGCACCTTGCCGACCTATTACGCCGTGTGGCAATACCGGTCTGTCGCACCTAGGCGCTACTTCCATTCCGCGAGTGGAGCGGGGACGTTAGGCTATGCAATTCCAGCGGCGATTGGTGCAAGCAGGGCGTTGAGATCGGAAGTTCCAGTGGTCGCGCTGATCGGAGACGGGGCAGCACAGTTTACGATCACGGAGCTCGCAGCTGCGGTACAGGAGTCGTTGCCGATTATCGTACTTTTATGGAACAACCATGGGTATCGGGAGATTCGCGCTGGTATGGTTGCTTCTGAGGTCGCGCCGGTTGGGGTGGATGTTGACGCACCGGACTTTATCAAGCTTGCCCAATCACTAGGTTGCCAGGCAGCAAGGATAGGTGAACTGGGCGAGCTGGGAGTCGCTTTGACAGATGCTTGGCAAACTGCAAAAGAAGCTAAAGTACCAGTGCTTCTGGAACTCTCAGAGTCCGATTTTGTTACGGAGCCCGCGGGAAACTGGTATCGGTAATTTCTTAGGATGACCGCTTACAGCGGTCGTTCAAGTTAGAACGATCTTGCAACCTGGTAATGTAAATTGGCGATGAAAGTGATGGCGAAAGATATAGCGAAAGAGATGGCGAAAGTAAGAACAAAGACTAAGCTTCAAGCAAGCACAGATCGGGTAGCGGGCCCAGCGACAGAGTGAGTAATAAAAATGCGCGATATAATTGACCACGAGAGCGTGCGCAGTGCGAGGGAAGGTAGTGCGAGG
>JBCBZV010000271.1:0-2151 GCA_039815155.1 Pseudomonadota bacterium | reverse complement strand
GAGGCCGCGTTTATTGGCCGCTGTCGCGTGGTGCCCTTGCGCAATACCGGTGCCGCACTGTCACCGCAGAGCGCGTTCCTGATCATGCAGGGTTTGGAGACCCTGGCACTGCGCATGGCGCATCACTGCGAGAATGCGGAAAAAGTTGCCGCTTATCTCGCGGAACATCCTAAAGTAACCGGCGTGAACTATGCGGCGCTTCCAAGCAGCCCTTATTACGATGTGTGTCAGCGGATTTGCGGCGGTAAAGCCTCGGGTATTCTAAGCTTTGAACTGATCGGGGGCAGAGACGCCGGGGCGCGTTTCATTGATGCGCTACAGCTGATTCTGCGTCTTGTGAATATTGGCGACGCGAAGTCGCTTGCCTGTCACCCGGCGTCGACAACCCACCGTCAGCTCAACGAAGAGGAACTGGCATCCGCGGGGGTCAGTGATTCTATGGTTCGCTTGTCGATCGGCATCGAACACGTGGACGACATCATCGCCGACCTGGCTCAGGCGCTGGACGCCGCCACTTAACTTTGACGTACTCCGCTAAGGGAGGGAACAGCGTATGCGCTTGGCAATGATTGGCCTTGGGAAAATGGGCGGCAATATGGCGCGCCGTCTGCGCGGTGGCGAGATCGAGGTAGTCGGCTACGACAACGATCCGGCGGTGACCGCGGCGCTCGCCGACGAGTCTGGCCTGGTAGCAGCCGCTAGCCTTGCGGATGTTGTCGCTAAGTTAGATGCACCACGGGTGGTTTGGATGATGCTGCCAGCGGGAGCTATTACGGAAAACACAGTCGACGAACTGGCCGGGCATCTTAGTCCCGGTGATATACTGGTCGATGGAGGCAATGCGAATTTTCACGACTCAATGCGTCGGGGGGAGGCGATGGCTGAGAGATCCCTTCACTTTGTGGACGCGGGCGTCTCCGGTGGCGTTTGGGGTCTCAAGGAAGGCTACGCAATGATGATTGGCGGCAGCGATTCGGCGATGGAAACGCTTCGCCCCGCCCTGGAGGTGCTGGCCCCCGGAAAAGACAAAGGATGGATGCATACCGGCCCGGTGGGCAGCGGTCATTACGTAAAGATGGTTCACAATGGCATTGAGTACGGGATGATGCAGGCCTACGCAGAAGGCCTAGCACTGTTGCGATCACGAGATGATTTCAACCTGGACCTAGCCGAAGTCACCGAAATGTGGCGGCACGGCAGCGTAGTGAGAAGCTGGCTGTTGGACCTGACTGCAGAGTTTCTCGCCGCAGATCAGTCGTTGGAGGACACAGCTCCGTTCGTCGCTGATTCCGGGGAGGGGCGTTGGACCGCAATCGAGGCCATTGAGCAGGGTATTCCAACACCGGTTATGAGTACGGCGATCATGGCTCGTTTCTCAAGCCAGGGTAAGCAGGACTACACCTCTAAGTTGCTCGCCAAGATGCGGCAGGCTTTCGGTGGACACGCGCTAAAGGCAGCGGACGACAGCTAGTGTGCTCAGCCTTCTAGCACGCAAAACTCGAGCAGGAATACCCGGTCAGACGGCAATGCACCGGGACGAGCCCATGATTCATTTCACCGCGGCGTCGTGCCCCTCTTTTCATGGAACTGACCGCTGACTGTGCCTGACATACTTACAAAGGTGTTCGATAGTAAGCGGTCCTTAGCCGTAGCGGTGGTTACCGAGATTGAGCGAGAGGCAAAGAGCGCTATTGATTCGCGAGGAGCGTTTCATTTGGTGTTAGCTGGAGGAAGTACTCCGGGGGCTGTCTACGAGAGATTGGCAACGCGCTCTCATCATTGGCCGTCTTGGAACTTCTATTTTGGAGACGAACGTTGCGCACCCGCGGGTGATGAACTTCGCAACGACACGATGGCTCGCGCCAGTCTGCTCGACAAAATCGAAGTACCCGATCACTGCGTATTCAGCATCCCGGCTGAGCATGGTCCTGTTGTTGGTGCGGTCGAATATAGCAATAGCTTGAAGCGGGTTGGATATTTCGATCTCGTTCTACTGGGTCTCGGAGAAGACGGTCATACTGCGAGTTTGTTTCCCGGTAACTACTGGGGTGAAGATAGCGATTGCGATAGTGCGCTACCGGTCACAAATTCCCCTAAGCCACCGTCCGATCGGGTGAGTATGAGCGTGGGGCGTCTCTCCTGTTCACGTCG
>JBCBZV010000147.1:0-9351 GCA_039815155.1 Pseudomonadota bacterium | reverse complement strand
TGCTACTTCCTCTGCCGGTGTTATTTTGTGTGATTGGCACTTTGTTCCAGCTCAATTGCCTTGGCTGCCGAGCCAAGAGATGACCGAGCTACACAACCTTAAAAGGACTCTGCTTCAACTGACCTTAGGATTCGAAGCCAGAGGAGTCACGTCACCGCAGTCACTCGATCATCATTCGTTGGCTGGCCTCTGGCAAGAGGCCAAAATGTTCTTGTGTTAGCACCGGGGGGCAAGGTTCTCCCGCAACTATCACGATCTCAAGGCCGCGCAGACTTTCGCTTGCCGATCGTAGAAGCGCCCGGTACCACGTTGGCACGCAAAGCAAATGCGTTACGCATCTGTGCTCTATAAGTCCCGCTATCGCAGTGAAGTCCAGGAGCTGCTTTTCATCGGGGATCACCAGCGTGCCACCAGCCGAAAGCGTAGAAAAAATCCCCGCCACCGAGCTGTCAAATGCCACACTGGGCAACAACAAATAGCGCGGTGCTGTACTGTCGTAGACCTGTATTCGCGCTGCGGTAGAGGCTGCTAGATTTCCATGAGTTACGACGACGCCTTTCGGCATCCCAGAGGAACCAGAGGTGTAAAGTAGATATGCGATATCGTTCGACTGGGTCGCAAAGGGAGCTTCGTCGGTGTCCGATTGGCAAACTGAGGCGCGATCAAAGCTGCTCAGATTTTCCAGGCTCACCAGCGGCCATCGACCTGTCGGACATTCGCTTTGGAAAGATTCAGCGACTAGAACTGCTGCAACATCAGCGTCGACAAGGATCAAATGGTTCCGTTCTGCGGGATAGGCTGGATCTAATGGAACATAGGCAGCACGCAAGCGATGTATCGCAAGAATACTTGCGATCAACAACGGCGTTCGCGGCAGATAAAGTCCCACGCGATCGCCTGCCTGCACGCCGGCCTCTGCGAGCAAAGCGAAAATTGAGGTAGCCACTGAACTCAGGGTCGCAAAGTCAATGGACTCCGTTGACGTACACACAGCCTCAACACCTGGATTCAAGCGCAAGGTATTCTCGATCTGGTCGGGTAGCATTGCGCTAGTTGGTGGAGCTAGAACTGGGCCCTGGGTGAAAGATGCGACCTGCGCTCGCTCTTCTTTGGTCAGGTGTGGAATGTCCGCTACGCGACGTGTCAGGCCCTCCCCAAGCTGGTACAAAAGCTGCTCATAGCGCTCAAGCAGCTTACTCATTTGCACGTGTTCGAAAGCGTTTATTCGGTATTCCACGCCCGCCTCAAAACCTCCCTCCTCTTCGCTTAGAAACACGCTCAGTTCAAACTTCGCCGTACCGGTAAGCAGACGCACTGGTTCTAGCGAAGCACCGCCAAGTCTCGGATACTGCCGGCTCCCTTGATGCACAAACATCGCCTGGACTAGCGGATGGCGGCCCTCAACGCGTTGTGAATCTGAAGCCCGAGCGAGCTCGGAAAACGGGGTCTGTGAATGCGCAAGATCGTCGCGCAGTTGGGTCTCAAAGTCCCTCATCGCCTCAAGCAAAGATGCGGTCTCATCGATAGCGGCGCGTATCACCACCGTATTTATAAACGCGCCGAGCGTCGACTCAAGGGCCGGCTCCAGGCGTACCGAAGCGGGCGTGGCAAACGCAAAATTAGAATCAGCGGCAAAGCGCTGTAAGAGCAAACGAAAAGCGAAGGCGCCAACGGCGAACGGCGTGGTACTAGCCTCCCGCGTAAGCAGTCTAATTGCTGCAGCGGTGTCTCCCGCTAGCGTTCGAAAAATCATCTGGCCGGCAGATGAATGGGTATTCGGCGGTCGCGCAAAGGGCAGATCGAGAGCCACAGGAAGCGGATTGAGGCGACGTTGCCAATAAGTCCGGCCCTGTGGGTCAGAGGAAGAGCTGCCACTCCTACGCCCAAACGCCCAGTCGTCATACTGGAACGAAGGTGCTTCCAGCTCCGAGCTCATTGCCTGGGCAAGTTCTTGCCACAAGACTTGTATTGAGCGCTCGTCACAGACCAGATGATGCACCACGAGTGCGAGTCCGGTTAAACGCGACTCGTCATTGCTCTCAATTACATGCAAACGAATAAGTGGCGCGCTCGACAAATCAAATGGCAAACAGGCAGCATGCTGCATTACGTCTAGCAGACGATCTCCCGGTACGGTTTGTCGATCAATAGCTGCCGCTACGGAGTCCTGTATTCGCTGCTCTACGTTATCCCCAAGAGCGTGGAAGCTGGAGCGAAGTAGTCGGTGCGCATTCACCAGCCTCCGAAATGCCGTCGCCAGTCGTTCGATCTCAAGAGGTTGAACGGTGGTCACCGCGCTCACCATGTTGTAAGTGGGTGAGGGAGTATCCACCCCATGAGCAAGCCAGATACCGTGCTGCAATACATCCAGCAAAGCCGGTTCAACAGAAGGCCTTTGCGGAAGACTACTTTCTGATGAGGAAACCGCCGCGCGTTTCTGCCGAATGGCCGCCCGAAGTCGATCTGCACGAGAGGTGGACGAGGGCGAGGTCATGACCTGATTAGCGAAAATGCGCTGTCGGTAAATAGTGTATAGGTAGCCGCCACATCGCTAGGATAACCGAATCAGGCAACTCGCTCAGAAAGATGCAACAATCCCAGCAAAACCGTCGTAGCGCAGTCGGAAAAATCAGCCGATGCATATCCTAGAAATCGAAACGTTCGGCCGCGGCGGTCTGGCGCATTATGCGTTTAACCTCGCTCGCGCGCTCGGAGATAGAGGGCATCAAGTTGATCTTCTGACTGCCGCTGACTATGAGTTAGGTCACTTTACTCAGTCCTCGAATGTGAGAACTCATCCGCTGTTGCGAAACCTGAGCGCGCGTCTCGGCAGTTCTTGGCCGTCTCCGCTTGCGGCTTTGGGACGAAAATCAGAAGCGCTTGTCGATGCGTATCGGGCCGCACTTTTCGCAAATCAACTCAAACCAGATTTAATACACCTGCACAGTACGAATAGCTCGGCATTGGCCTATTTAGTCGCTTTGAAAACGACCAATATACCGATCGTCACCACCACGCACGTGGTTACACCGCACGAGTCGATGGCGTTCCAAAATCAAATCTATGGTCACATTCATCGCCTTCCGGAGCTTCGAATCGCGCATAGTGAAGCAGACCGCCAGCGACTGATAAGAGAGTTTGGGGCACCCGCACCCGGTACCGTCGTAATTCCTCACGGCGACTATACTTTTTTTGCCGAAGGTGAAACGATGCCGGATCGCCTAGCCGCACGTACCCACCTGGGCTTGAGTGATCAAAAGCTCGCCGTGCTGTTTTTTGGTTTCTTACGTGAGTACAAAGGACTGGATCTGCTTCTTGATGCCTGGCCGTCAGTACAGCCCAAAGTTGCTAATGCACAGCTCATTGTTGCCGGCGACCCGACTCGCCTGTCGAAACAGCGTCGCCTTTTGCTCGAGGGCCAGGCTAAGCGTCTGGGTGCAATTACGCGTTTTGAGTATGTCCCCTTTAAGGACGTTTCTACTTATTTCGCAGCTGCGGATCTGGTGGTTCTACCCTACCGCCACATCAGTCAATCGGGCGTCCTCTACCTGGCGCTCGCCTCAGGCGTGCCAGTCATAGCGACGCGGATCGGCGCCTGGAGAGAAATGCTCAAGGACGGTGAAAATGCGCTGCTCGTTGAACCTGAAAACGTCGCGGCCTTAGCGAAAAGCATCCAGAGAGCGCTGCAGAATCCCCGACTACGCTCAACATTGGCTGACAGCGGCCGGCAGTTAGCAGCAGAACACGCTTGGCCTCGCGTTGCCTTTAAGACTGAACAGGTTTTCGATGATCAGCTGACTCGGAAGCTCTGACTGGGAAGCTTTAACTCATAAACGCTCACTCAGAAACGAGTGCACCCTTCGTTCAAGACCCTGGGGATGCCCATCCCTACGCCATAGCCAATAGAGTAAGCCAAGGTAGGCGCTCGCACCGACTGCTACAGTCGACGCTATCCCGAACCACGTAGGGCTACTAACAAGGCCCAGGTAAAAATCGCGAAATACCACCACAATAAGGACCATTCCGCTTGTCGCAAGTACCGGCCGACGCAGAGCAGCGAGCAACTCAGCTGGAGGAATCGCAAGGGTTCGCCATAGCATCCACGCATTCAGAACCATGTATAGCACTCCCGCAAAGACAAGACTCCAAATCGCCCCTTGCAGGCCGTAAGCCCAGGTGCCCATCACGAATGCAGGCACGTGGACAATCGCATAGCACGAACTCACCGCGAACAGTAATCGCGTTCGACCCAAAGCAAGCACACAGGGCATCACCACAGATAGCGTGGCCCGTATTCCGAGATACGGCACTAAAATGAGTAGCAAAGGCGCGACCGGGCTCCAGCGCGGTCCAAGGACCAGAGGCACAAGATCCGTAGCGACCATCGCAAACCCAAAGGCGGCTGGAAGACTCAGCGTTCCGATACCAGTTACCGATTCCAAGCAGACGCGGCGTAGCGTTTTCGGGTCTTCCACCAGCTCACTAAACGCGGGAAAGAGAATTCGTTGCAGTGGGCTCACTAGTTCCCTGGTGGGCAGCACACCTATTCGCTGGGTCATAAAGTAAAGCCCGGCTTCGGCTACACCGAGCAGCCGGCCGACGATCAGTCTATCGGTCTCCATCGACAAGGTGGTGACCACACCCGTAAGCCACAACCATCCGCTGAAGTCGAAGATTTCCCTTGTTCGCACCAACGTGAATTTTGGACGATAGGGCTTCATAAGGTAGCTCAGACCGGTTGAAACCCCGGTGTTCACCAAAATTCCTAACACCAACGCCCAGTAACTCTTGGTGGCCAGAGCGACTGTTACGGTTACCAGGAACGAGGCCAGGCGGGCCAACAAAGCGAGCAACGCCGGCTTCTCGTAACTCAGCGCGCGTTCGTAAAGCACAAAGCGGGGGTTGGCAAGACCGGAGAGGAGCGGGCTGAGTGAAAACGCCAGTACGATCTCAGCGATCCGTGAGTCACTTACAAAATAAGCGACCACAATAAGCACCAGCGCGACCAACAAGCCGCGAAAGAAACCGATTGTCCAGGCGGTGTCATACAGGGAGCGATCATGATCGCGATGACGAATCAGCGCCTTACTGACGTCTAAAGTACTCAGTCCTTCGACGATAACAAATACGGAAGCCGCGATGGCAACAAGCCCGAAATCCTCGGGAACAAGCAGCCGTGCAAGAACGACCAGCGATAGCAAATCGATGCTTCTTTCTAGCCAGCGAGCGCTGAATAGCCAAAGCAGTCCTCGCGTAAACCGGTGGGCTCTGGTACTCACGGAGCGTGCTGGAACTGTTCCTGCAACAGCGATTCGATCGCTTTCTCGGCGACACGCTCTTTTTCATAGCCGCGCAGAGTGCTTGCGAAGGCTTGGGCACGATTGCGAAAACCAGATTCCATCAGTAAGCGCAGGAGCTTGTGTTCAATGGCTAAAGCTGTGTCTTTATCCGGCTGTGCAGCAAGCCCAAGACCATGATGAAGAACCCTTGCCTGATTTCCCGACATGTCAGTTTCGCCGCCGCTACACACAAGCATAGGCACACCGAAATACAGGCATTCATCAATTGTATTGACTCCTCCGTGAACCACCGCAGCGTCGACGTGCGCAAGAACCTCCAACTGCGGTAACCAGGAAAACACGTGCACGCGATCTGCGGGTACCACAGCATCCAGCGATTGTTGGCCACCCAAGGTAACAATTAGCTCCCACTCCGGTCGATTCTCAATGGAACTGAACAGTCGCAGCAGCCATGGCATATGCGCTGAAAAATGCGATCCAAGCGCTACCATTAGTAATGCGTACCCCTTGCCACTCGCTGCAGCACGTCGCCTATAAAGCTCGTCCAGACGTTTCCTGTCGCTTATTGACAGGGGCGATTCTCTGCGATTCTTGAGGATAAGCGGCCCTGTAAACACGATCGAAGGACGATCGATTTTCTCTACAGTTTCGGGAAAAAATTCCAGTTCTCTTGCGTGTAGCGAAAGCGCTGGATACGCACTCCAGGTAAAGGGCGTCAGCCACTGATTGCGATCTGTTACCGCATCCAGATCGAAAGCCAGCTCACGCGCGACAACCCGGAGTACCGCTAAGCGGTCACATCCTTGCCAACGTAGCCATCGCTGGAACGCCCGATAGCGCTTTCTAAGAAAATAGAATCGCCAGGCGAGCCAAGTTCCGACCCACGTACCGCTCCAGCCAATGCCGGGTCGAATGGACGTATGGGGTGGCGGTGCGCCTGGCGTGCGCCAAATTGATGCAAAAGTGTTGAGGGTGACTAAAGGTGTGTCCGCTGCACCTGCCAGCAGGATCTGTTCATGCATCTCACCATCGATGAGTAGTAAGTCTGGATTCTCCTTGTCGAGAAGCGCTGACCAAGCGTCTGGGCTATGTGCGTCCCATGAGCGCCGTCTTCGCTGATCGCGATTCAACCAGTTTCTGAACTTGGATAAGAGCGTAAGGTCCGGGGACAGTTGTGGTTTTCGGGATTCTGGGAGTTTACGGAAGGCGAGATCATACGGCTTTGTAAGCTCCTCGAGACTCGCCGTTCCCACCAGTGTTGTCTGGTGCCCCGCCAGCGTTAATTTTCGTGCGAGTTCAACAACTGAAAAGCGAATACCAATCGGGCCGTTGGTTACAAGAAGTATTTCAGCCACACACTTATTCCGCAGCGTAACCTAGCCGATCAATCAGTGATCGCCATTGGGTTTCGAAGGCTTTTCTTACTCTGGGCGTAAAGTGTTGTCGCCACTGACCAACGGCCGGATTCCGGATATGCTGATCTTCCCGAAGGCGCCGAGCCAGCGAGAAGCGTTCCACAAGCCAGAGACCCAAGCGACGTTCCAGAGAACCGAACTCGTAGTGGTCAAACATCGCCATAAACGCCCCGACTTCGTCCTTTATGACGTCCTCATAGCGCAGCGTTAGGATCGCTGGATGATTCTCAGGCCATTTCGCCATCGAGGAAAAGTGTTCGCTTCGAAACTCAAGCTCTGCAAGCAGTCCATCTTCTTCGCTGAGAGAGCGCAGGTATGCTGTGTAGGAACTGCCATTCTGTCGCAAGCCTTCGGGCACGATTCCATTCGCGAAAAACCAGTCTCGCTCCGTCGGATTGGGGAGGTTGCACCAGGCCTCCCTGCCCTTTAAGTGATAAAAGTAGCCTGACACTACCAGATCTCTGGGGTCGCGAATAAATCGAGTAAGTCGAAACTCCTCAAGTTGATCCAGCTCAAGGAAGCGATTGTTGATTGATGCGATTCGATACTCGCGGAAACTGTCGTAAAAACGACAGATATCACTGTTGTAGTGGCAGTGCCCACCACTCCACGGCAATACACGATTAAAGAGAGTATGCATTACACGATTAAAATAAACCGTCAGACACTTATGGTAGGAGCAATGGATCAAGAGCGGCCGCATGCTACTTACTTATATAAAGATTTCGGGAAGCTGCGCGTTTCTGTTAAGTCTAAAGGATCTTAACCAGGTACGTGGAACCGATTAGCGATGATGCTGGTTCTTGCGTTACGTACTATAGAATGGCCTTTCGATAGTTGTAAGTAGCAATATACAAACCGTATAGTCGGGAACGGAAATGGGTGCACACGTGACCGATAACCTGCGCGAACAGCATCACGTATCTCTTGGGCATGCCTTTACTGTACAAACTAAATTTCCGAGTTGATGTGCTTGATTTTCGTCTGCCGTCTTGTCACGCCGAACAATCCCAGCGCGAGCAAAGCTGCCGTCGCCGGTATCGGAACGGCGGCAGTCTCGACATTTTGGATTGGCGAGAAGTTGTTAAAAGCCAGCCCAATACCACTGGTTTTACTGCCCGTGAAGCTGATTTCGATCCGTTCAATATCGCTTAAGCCGTCAAAACCGAAGAGCCAGGGCTTACCGTCGAGCTCCAAGTCCGTTCCTAACGGCGAATAGATTTCGTCCAAAAGTGCATCGCCATGGAATGCTTGTACCAGGAACTGCTCCGTCTTTCGAGTTCTGTGCCCGGTCCCATCGATATCCCAGATCTCGCCAGAAGCGGCCGTCACTGGGTTATCGGCGTCGTAGAGGATCGTGAAAGTACCGAACGGTTTATAGGGCTCACGCTGCCTTAGAAAGTATTTTCCAAGCTGATCTTCGTATCCCGGTGCCGCAATGTCTTTTGCGCCTCCGATCCCCCAGAACCCCGTATCCTTGTTTCGGTCTCGGTTGCCTACCTCCTCAAAGACCGCATTGGTATCCCAGTTACCGTCACCATTGCTATCGAAACCAAAACGAACGGAGACGCCGTCTGCCCTGAACTTATCTTCAAAACCGACGACCTGATTATCAATCGGGGTTGCACCCGCCGCTGCGGTCTCAAAGTCAATGATTCCGCCTTGCGCGCTGAAAGCGCTCAGAGCTAACGCTCCCCAAACCCCTGCCCTTACCTTAGCTTTGATACACATGGTGTCATTCCTTTCGTTCTCGTGAATGTTCGGAATGTCTCGAGCATAAATTGAGCCAAAATTTTATTTATATATTTTTCTTATACTTATGAAACTTTCTTAAATCGATTTTCCGGTTTTACTAAGTTGCATTGTGCGGAATTTTTGCAAATTCGAATCGGTTTTCAACAAGAATAGGCTGGAAGAAGAGACCCCTGGTTTAGCGCTAAGCCGCCAATCTACTGACCGTGATCCACGCGTTTCCGCGTTGAATTGGTTTAAGCTTTATCAGTGAGCAAGCGATGGAGTGCGTGCTAATGGCCGCGCAGCGAATAGTTACCCTGCTTCCTAGTGCAACGGAGATTGTGTGTGGCTTGGGGCTGCGAAGTCGGTTGGTCGGCGTCACCCATGAATGTGATTTTCCGTCATCAGTGAACGAGCTTCCCCGGGTGACTCGCAGCAATATCGGCGCGGATCTTTCCAGCGCTGAAATAGATGCGCAAGTGAAGGAAAGCCTGCTTGAACAGAGGGCGCTCTACTCGCTTGATGAACCCTTAATCCGCGAACTCGCGCCAGATTTAATCATCACTCAAGCGCTCTGTGAGGTCTGCGCCGTCGCGGCTAATGAAGTGGAGGCACTTGCCGCGCGCTTGTCGCCTCCGCCGCCCATTCTGAATCTGGAGCCTATGAGTCTTAGTGAGGTGTTCGAGACCATTGGCAGAGTCGCTGAAGCTACCGGCGTGGTCGGTGCAGGCGAAGACTACCAGCAACAGCTCACAAAAAGAGTGGAGACGATCAGAAAGAAGGTTAAGGTCGCCCCGCAACCGAGACCACGGGTCGCGGTTTTAGAATGGCTGGACCCTATCTTTAATGCGGGTCATTGGACTCCAGAGCTCGTGGAAATGGCCGGAGGTGAAGACTGTCTT
>JBCBZV010000150.1:0-9166 GCA_039815155.1 Pseudomonadota bacterium | reverse complement strand
TACGCCCAGTCCTCCATGCCCCCGCTGACCGGGTACACCACGTCCGTGATGCGGCCCACCTTATACCTGCAGTAGAAAACCAACCTTTAGCATCAACGCTCCGTCGCGGGCCAAACCAGCAGTGTACGTACGCAGGAACGTCGCCCGCGCGTGAGTCGGCTATGCGCGCAACGCGGCTTGCGACCCTGGAAAACGTACCCATCGCCGAGGATCGAGTCATCGACACGCGATTTGGCCCTAAGGACTCAAATGCCTAGCACCCCAATTCTGACAGCTGCCTAAGAGGGTAGAGCGCTATGATTAATTTCACACTGAATGGATCGCCAGTTTCCGTAGCAAGCACCCCTGACACGCCGTTATTGTGGGTCGTGCGCGACGAACTAAAAAACAAAGGATCCAAGTACGGTTGTGGCGCGGGTCTGTGCGGTGCCTGCACCATGCATGTAAACGGAGTAGCAACAAGAACCTGCGTTTTGCCATTGGCCGCCGTTGTTGGCCAAGAAGTGACAACCATTGAAGGACTGGGCACGCCTACTAATCCCCACCCGCTTCAGAAAGCCTGGGTTGAACACAATGTGCCACAGTGTGGCTACTGCCAGTCCGGGCAGATAATGACAGCTGCCGGGCTGCTTAATTCAAATCCAAATCCTAGTGAGCAGGAGGTAACCGCGGCGATGGAGGGAAATATTTGTCGCTGTGGATGTTACGGAAGAATCAAAGATGCAGTTTTAACCGCGTCAGCTATCGGAAACAGCGAACCAGTTGTTGTAGATTCGGCGGAGGCAGACGTCCAATGAATGGAATTAAGGTATCGCGACGCGATTTTTTGCGGAGCACTGGTGTTCTTGGCGGTGGTCTGGTTATCGGTTTTGGGATGACGGGATGCGGGTCGGAGCCGCCACCCGTCCCTCATGATTCCGTGTCGGGCGCGGCAGCACCCAACGCATTCTTGCAAATTACCGCGGACAACCAGTTCATCTTCTACTGCCCGCGAGGGGAGGTGGGGCAGGGCATTACTACGGCCATGGCGACGCTGTTTGGCGAAGAATTGGACGTGCCGCCAAGACAGTTCATCATTAAGGAGGCTGGGCCGCACCCGGAATTTGGAAACCCTGAATTTGGCGGCGTGCAAAGTGTGGGCGGGAGCACGTCGGTAAAAGCACACTATCTCCCGATGCGACAGGTGGGTGCGGATACGAGAGCGCTTATTCTCGCGGCGGCGGCAAAAGATCTGGGACTGCTCGTTGCAGATCTCGATACGAAAGACGGCCATGTGATTGCGGCGGGTGAGGCTTATCCATTCGCGAAATTTATCCATACGGCAATGAGCCTGCCAATGCCGATAGAAACGCCGCTGAAGCCCAGCAGCGAATTCAAATACATCGGTAAATCATTTCCGCGTGTCGATGCTCTCAGCAAAGCGACCGGTACTGCCGTCTATGGCATTGATGTCGAAGTGGACGGTATGGAGCACGCCGTGGTCGTAAGAAGTCCGGTCGCGCGCGGCACGCTTATCGACTATGACGATAGTGCCGCCCTTAAAGCGCCCGGGGTGCGCACTGTGGTTCGTATATCAAATGGGGTCGCGGTAGTTGCCGATAGCTTCTGGAGCGCTAAAAATGCCGCCGCTCTTATCGAGGCCAATTGGGATTCGCCAGAACTGGCTAAGCTCGACGAAGCGTCTCTTCGAGACAAGTACCAGAGCGCGCTCAACAATGAGGTCGGCGAATCGGCTCATAGCTACGGCGAATTGGAATTAGGCTGGGAAAAAGCGTCGCATAAGGTTGCTGCCGAGTACTGGGCGCCGTACCTCGCCCATGCCCCTCTTGAGCCGCTTAATGCGATCGCCTACGTGAAGGAGGATTCTGCGGAAATTTGGTCTGCGACCCAAGGGCCGCAACTGGCTCGGCGGGTAGTGGCGCGAACACTGGATTTTGATGACAGTCAGGTGACTTTTCACTCGCTGCAAGCCGGTGGGTCCTTCGGTCGACGGCTGGTGTCTTCGCAGGTTCGGGAAGCTACCGAGATTTCCCGGCAGACCCGTACGCCCATCAAACTGCAATGGAGTCGTGAAGACGATATCCGCACCGGTTGGTATAGGCCTGCATCACTGATGCGGATCGAGGCCGGTGCCGATGAAGAGGGGAATCTGACTGCCTGGACCGCAAAGCGAGTAGGTGGTAATGCCTTTGCCGCGCGATTTGAAACAGCATTACCTGGCGTGCTTCCCAAAGGAGTCCCCGACAATGTGATCGACTTTATTGCCGGCACTGCCGAATGGGTCTTTGAGGGGATTCGCGTTGACGAAAGCTCCATCGAAGGGCTTGGCGACGACTATGTTAAGGAAGCCCAGGATATTCAACATGTGACCATTGATGACGGACTGCCACTGCTTTTTTGGCGATCAGTAGGTCATTCCTATACTGCCTTCGCCAAGGAGTCAGCCATCGATGAATTGGCGCATCAAAGCGCAATCGATCCTGTCGAGCTTCGTCTGAAAAATGTAGGGGATGATCTACGACTGCAAAAGGTTATCGAAGAGGCCGCTAAGCACTATCGATCAATGCAGGAAGCGGGTGCCTACGTTGGGTTCGCCGCGCACAGTTCCTTCCACACTCGAGTTGCACAGGTAGCCTCAGTCTCAGTCGAAGCTGGAAAGATAAAGGTCAATCGAGTGGTTTGCGTGATCGATTGCGGTCGTGCTGTCAATCCGGATGGTGTGCGCGCGCAAATGGAAGGGGGGATCGTATTTGGTCTCGGTGCTGCGCTGTACAGCACCGCGACGCTCACCGAGGGCAAGATTAGCCAAAGTAATTTCCATGATTTTCAGGTGGCGCGCATGGGCGACGCGCCCGACATTGAGGTCGTCATCATAGACAGCAAAGAGGCACCGACGGGTGCGGGTGAGCCTGGTGTGCCCCCGATTGCTCCCGCTGTGGCTAATGCGGTATTTGCGGCAACGGGTAAACGGCTTAGATCGCTGCCCCTGAGTCTCGCTATGCGGGAGGCCGATCTGGCGCAGGAATCTTCTAAGCCATCAGATGTGACCGCAGCTGAAGCGTTTGCATGAGCGGCATCGAGCCTTCTACAACCGGAGGCGACGCTGATGTCCTCCTAACTGTGGAGGAGGGGATCGCTCGTATTACCTTGAACAGACCTGATTCGCTGAATGCCATCACGCAGTCGATGAGAGAAGGTGTTCGAGACTGCTTTTTGGCGACACAGGCGAGAGAAGACGTAAAGGTTGTCGTTCTTACGGGAGCCGGCGACGCATTTTGTGGCGGGGGCGAGCTATCAGTTTTGAAGAGCAAACTCGCCCAGCCGCTCGAGGTAGCTACTCCAGCTTTTCAGACCAAGCCGACGCAGAACGAGGCCATTGAGGCGATAGCGGCCTGCGGTAAGCCAATAATCGCAGCCATCAATGGCCCGGTCGCCGGTGGTGGACTGGGAATGGCGCTGGCCTGTGATATTCGAATCGCTTCCGCCAGCGCTAAGTTTAGCTTAGCGTTCGCACGGATAGGCCTCTGCCCGGAATGGGGAATGTCCTATTACCTGCCACGTTTGGTGGGAGTACAGAAAGCGAAAGAACTCTTCTGGTTAGCTCCGAAGTTGAGTGCAGATGAAGCATTGCAGCTTGGAATGGTTAGTGAATTGGTTGCTCAGGAAGCGTTGTCTGATCGCGTAACCAAACTCGCTAGCAGCATTGCATCACGACCTCCATTGGCCATTTCGCTTAGCAAGACCGTCTTGAATCAGTCCTTAGACTGCGAACTTGAAACGATGCTGAATTTAGAATCCTGGGCGAGGAATACCTGCACTTCTAGCGAAGATTTTCGTGAGGCGGTTAGCGCACTCGCTGAAAAGCGGAAGCCTGAGTTTAAAGGGCGCTAGCTGCGACGCCTTTAATATTGTCCGGACTATCGACCCAGCAGCTGGTCCGAAATAATCCTTAATTGGATCTCTGAGGTTCCCTCGAAGATTTTAGTCAGCCGCGCGTCTCTCCAGCACCGCTCCACCGAGAAGTGATGCGTGTACCCAGCACCACCCAATATCTGGAGTGCATCTGAGGTGACTTTTTCCGACATTTCGGCGGCGTAGTACTTAACCATCGCTGCTTCCTTGTCGCAGCGACCACCTTGATCAATTTTGTCGCAAACGGCGTAGAGCAGCTGTCTGGCGGCTTCGATTTCCGTCGCCATTTTGGCGAGCTTGAAGCGTATGTCCTGAAACTTCGCGATTGGGCTGCCAAATTGGGAGCGGTCTTGCGCGTACTGTAGTGCGACTTCAAAGGCACCCTGGGCGCAGCCAATAGACCTCGCTGCGGTATGGGCGCGAGGCAGCTCCAGGCCACTAGTCAGTGTTTTGAAAGCGCCGCCCTCCGGGCCCACGAGGAAGTCCTTGTGAACCCGCGTGCCGTCGAATGCCAGCTCGTACGTATTCCAACCGTAGTAGCCGATCTTTGGAATTGGTGATCCGGAGCAGCCCTCCGGCAGTTCGCCACGGGGTTTCTCGATCAGGAATCCGCTAATACCAAGATAGGGTTTGTCCGGGTTCTCTTCTCGAGGTGTGGTACGCGCGAACACCATGATGGCATCGGATTCGTCAGCAAAAGTGACCCAGTACTTTGATCCGCTTAGCACATAATAGTCGCCATCTTGCTCCGCGCGACACTTGATACCAGAAAGGTCAGAGCCAACGTCCGGTTCGGACAGTGCGAATGAGGTAAGAAATTCACCACTTACTGCGCGTGGAATTAGTCGGTCTCTGTGCTCCGCTGGAAGCTCAAGTAGACCGCCGATTGCAGATCTGGCGATGATGCTGCCGACACTCATCCATGCTCGACTGAGTTCCTCTGCGATCAAGCAATATTCGAAGCAACCCATCCCGGATCCGCCGTGTTCTTCTGACACGCGGATGCCGAAAAACCCCAACTCGCCCATCTGCTCAATAAGCGAACGGGGAATCTTGCCTTTTACCGGATCCAGTTCGTTGGCGATTGGCATCACGACTTCATTGGCGAAGTCCGCGGCCGTATCCCTGATCATTTCGCGTTCTTCAGTCATGTAGCTCATTGAAAGTCCCTCTTCTTAAACTGGCCTGGGGTAATGAATGCGGTTTTTTAAAGGGCTCGCACCCGCTCTAGCGCAACTTCATACTGATCGATTATTTCGTCGCATACTTCCGCCGCCGGCGCGCAGCTTGATACCGCACCTACGCCGTGGCCGGCGGACCAAATGCTTTTGAATCGAGCTTTTGCTTGGTGTGCGCCAATCTTCTCGCCGGGTTGAAGACGTTTGAGGTCTTCAAGAGTCATGTCGGCATTCGCAAGGCTTGGGACGAGAACGGTCATCGGATAGCCGTCCAGCGCTTCTGTGTAGAAAACATCTTTGGCGCCGGATTGGACGAGCATCTCTCCATAAGCGTCGGGTGCCAGGCTCTCCGGGCAAGCGATAAAGCGCGTTCCCATGTACGCCATATCCGCACCCATTGCGCGTGCCGCAACGATATCCTGCCCGGTCGAGAGTGCCCCGGCCAGTACTATCGGTTTATCCGTTAGCTGGCGAATTTCGTTGACTAGCCCAAAGGGATTTTGCTGGCCAGTGTGGCCGCCCGCGCCATTGCAGACCGCAATGATTCCATCGGCTCCTGCAGCGAGTGCTTTTTCTGCGTGGCGCCGTGAGGCTACATCGTGGAAGGCGACACCGCCGTATTCGTGAATACGATCAAAGACGTCTGTCGGTGCGCCCTTGGACGTCAGAATCATCTCTACTTCGTTTTCGATGCACAGTTCTAGGTCGCCCTCGAAGCGCGGATTAGTCTCGTTGACGACCAGATTGACCGCGTAAGGCGCCGGATCAATTCCCTGGTTGCGCAGGTCCTGTAAGCCTGCTTCGGTTAGCTCCAGCCATTTGGCGAAGTCGTCGCGGGTGCGAGTGGAGTGTGCCGGGAAGCTTCCCATTACACCCTTCCCACAGGCCGCGATCGCCAGCTCGGGTGAAGACACTAGAAACATTGGCGCAACAATAAGGGGGATGCGAAGCCTGCCCCCAAAGGAAAGATCAATTGGGTGGTCTGTCATTCAATCGCTCTAGCTTTCTATTTTCGCTTTTGGCAATGCCACCGGAGTGCGGCCGCTTGCCTGGAGTTCCCGGCTCTGAGAAGCTGTTTTGCCTTGCGTCATTTGAGAAACGGCTGCGAACAGAGTTTCTGTTCGCAGCCACAGGGAAGACTGGTTCCTCGGGGTTCAGAAGCGGTAACTGATTTGTCCAATGATTTCGCGAGGCTTATTGCGGTCGTAAGCTGTAGCCTGCGGAATACCGGGCAGGTTTGAGCGGCTCAAGTCGAACGCATCAATTGCTACGGCCTCGTCGGTAATGTTTCGTACCATCAGATCAAAAGACCATCCTGACGAAGTGGAGTAGAGGCCGACAAAGCCATTATAAATCCAGTAGTCCTCTTGAACAGCCCAGGGATTGTTTTCGCCGTCGAGGCGTGAGTCGTCCGTGTATGTAGCCTGCAGGTTGAAACGCAGCCTCCAGGATTCCGACACCGCCGTTTCGTAGGTGGCAGTTAGCGATCCGGAGAATTCAGGCGCGCGCCGTAACTGATGTCCGGCCCGATCCTGTGCGTCGAATCCAGTGCCGGCTAACAGACCGCCTGCATCCGTTGCGAGGCTACCGTCGACATCGACATTACAACCAGCGGGATCCACGAAAATTTGAAACTCATTGCACTGGGATACGTAATCATCAAACTCTGAATCGTTGTAGGTCGCATTTCCGGTAAAAGTCAGGCCCTCAACCGGGGTGTTCCAGGCAAAGTCAACTTCGATACCCTGCGTGTTTGCCTCTCCGGCATTGATTGTACGCAGAATGATGCCTCCCTCTGGAGACTGAAAAATTGCCGCCTGCTGCAGGTCTTCGAAATTGTAGGAAAATAGGGTTGTATTGATGCGGAGTGTGTTGTCGAGCAGTTCCATTTTTGCGCCGACCTCAAATCCCAATACAGTCTCTTCTTCAAAGGTATTGTCGAGAGGGGCCTGAGTTAAAGTAGTGGGCGCCGCATCAAGAAGCGCAAGATTGTAGCCCCCAGATTTGAATCCTTCTTTTACCGATGCGAAGAACATCATGTTGTCCGTAGGTCGGTAGCTCAGCACAAACTCTGGTGAAAGGTTGGTGTAGTTAATATCCGGTTGTGAAAGAACCCATGGCCCTTCGGGAACAACGACTCCGCCAAGATTCAATGGTGCAAATGACTCTAGATTGCGCCCACTCACGGAACGATCTTCATCTGTGTAGCGGGCGCCCAATGATATGGTCCAAAGATCATTTAAGTCGTATTCGAACTGACCGTAAATAGACCAAGATTCACCTTTGACTGTGCCTTCAGAGTCGGGAATCAACTTGAAAAAAGGCGCGATCCAGGCCTGGCCACCTTGAACCGTTTCGCGATCATCAAAGAACACACCGGTGTTTATGCGCCAGTTATCGTAGTCGCCCGTCACGCGAAACTCCTGCGAGAAGCTTTCGACCGCGATGTCAGTGCCCTGAAATAAACCGCCATCGATATTTTCCACCGGTCGTGCACCGACGTTTCCGAATAGAAAGTTTGTCAAATCAATCCAACCGGTGATGCTATTAACACTCCAGTTCTCATTGAACTGGTAATTGATATCCATAGTTAACTGAGTGAGTTCATACTCAAAAGTGGGTTCATCGGCGGCGAAAACAGAATTGCCTGGGGGAACAGTAAATGCGTCCGCAGCGGAAAAATCGTCGCTAATCTTGCAGTCGCTGAAGGGATTGAGAATCGGCGTTGCGTCATTGCACACTTTTATGCCTACCGCGTTGTATTGGCCGCCTTCTCTGTTTGCGTTATAAGCTTTGAAAGTGATGTCGAAGTTTTCCCACTCTCCACGTAAAGTTCCATTGAACATGAAGTCTTCGTATTGCGGGCCGGTAGCGTCAACGGGCTGAGTCGCCGTCGGATCGCCGTCTCCCCAAATATTGTTGTAGAGGCCATCGGATTCTTCATATCTAAAGCCCACACGGGCTCCCCAATTGTCGGTCAACGGTCCCGAGAGAATGGCGTGCCCAAAGTATCTTTCTCCATTGGCTTCGTAGCCGCCCAGAAAGTCACCTGAGAACTCTTCGGTCGGGTTCTTCGTGCGTACGGCGATGATGCCGCCGGGGCTGTTTTTACCGAAGAACAAGGCCTGTGGGCCTTTAAGGACCTCGACACTCTGGACATCAAAAAGACCGAAGCGAAATAGTTGGGCTGAGCTGTGAGAAACGCCGTCCAGGTTGACAGAAACCGGTTCATCATTAGCTGCGTTAACAGCGTCACCTTGAATCCCGCGCAGATTCACCGATGGTTGGGTTGGGCCGAGAGTGTAAATGTTCAGCGAAGAGACCTGATTGTTCATATCGTTGAAGTCGAAGATGTTGTAGTCGCGGATCGTTTCAGATGACAGCGCTTGAACGGTAACGGGTACGTCCTGAAGATTTTCAACAACGCGACGTGCAGTAACCGTGACCTCTTCAAGTTGTGCTAGGGCTATTTTGGCATCGCCCAAAATTGTCGCGAGTCCGACGGCGGTAGCGAGTACAGACTTCGTGAGCGGAAGACTTCGGCTAGTCATTTGTGATTCCCCATTTTGTCTTATCAATTATTTATGCGGCGAAACCGAGCGATGCCTGTGGCAAACGGACAAAGATCAGCATGGGGACTAATTAAGCATTATACTTGATTGTTGTCAAGCAAGTATATGATTGGGCTCTTTCGAAGTTGAAATGCCGCTATTGATTAATAGGATGAAGCTATTAGATCGATCCGCCTATTTCGCTTTGTTTGAGGGTGTTGTTACGGCCGATATAAAACCGAGCGTGACCGCGTCAGCTAAGATCGGACTAGATTGGGCGCTGGCTGGTAAGGCCTTTGTGACTTAACTCATTATGTTCTCAGCCGAGGGTTTGAGCAGCGGGAACGCCAGTAATTAAACCGCCGCTGAGTCTTCCAATATTGAAACTTCCTTTCTGATACGTATATCAATTCGATAATCCGCGTGGTCATTCGGGCATGTTCAAGTCGCAAAAGTGACCGGAATGTCTCCTAAACGGAAGCATTAGGACCAGACAAACCGATTAATGAACGAGATCGGAAGAGC
>JBCBZV010000133.1:0-10771 GCA_039815155.1 Pseudomonadota bacterium | reverse complement strand
GTAACCAGACGCGGTCTTGAAGTTTTTGCAAGAGTTCGCCAGGCGAGCCAATTGACCCATCCAGGCATGCGAGAACGCAGGTGAACTACGTCGAATTGCTGTTCAAGAAGCCAGCGCCTATAAGGTCTTACCTGGCGGAGGGTGAATGGAGACTTGCTGCCCAGGTTCCAGCAGTGGTGCTGCGATCCGTGCCGCTCTAGCCTGGTGACGAGCCGCCCCCCCGCGCTTGCTACGTGCGATTCGTGTCCTGCATCGACCAGAGCTGCCGCAAGATCAAGGGTACCGCGTTCAACGCCTCCGCTATCGAGACTGGGTAAAACTTGGAGGACTTTCATGGAAATATGTTGCGCACAAAGAAACTAGCAAGTAGCCAGACTACACGCCCAGCGTCGTGTTTTTAACCCAATTGAAAATATGAGTGCGATAATGCCATTACGGTGTTTCTCGGCGAACAACAGAAGCTAGCCCCGCATTTTTTCGCGCTGAGACCAAAGGTACTTTACTGGCTGTAGCAAGTGGGTGGCGATACAAAGTGAATCGAGAACTGAACCACAAGCCCCTGTGGGCTCCCAGTCCTGCAAGGGTTCAAGCCAGTCGCCTGAGGGAGTTTATGGACTATGCGGGTGAGCGAAACGGCCGAAGCTTTAAAGCATATGAGGAGTTTCATCAGTGGTCTGTTGTGGAAGCGGAGCGATTTTGGAGTGCGACTTGGGACTTTGTCGGCGTGCATTCGTCGTCTTCTGCAAATCAGGTCCTCGCCAGAGCTGACGAGTTTCCCGGAGCCGAGTGGTTCCCTGGTAGCCGTCTAAACTTTGCGGAAAACCTATTAGAAAATAATCTGGAGGGCGTTGCGCTTGTCGCTCGTCTCGAGAACGGCTCCCGCCGGGAAATGACTTGGACCGAGCTGCGTGACACGGTAGCCCTTGCCGCAAGCGCGCTCAGAACCTATGGCGTGTCCAAAGGCGATCGAGTAGCAGCGGTATTGCCCAACTGTATTGAGACGGTGGTCGCAATGCTTGCAACCGCATCGATAGGTGCTGTTTGGTCGTCTTGTTCCCCTGATTTCGGTGCCAACGGCATTATTGATCGCTTTGGTCAGATCGAGCCCAAGATTTTGTTTGCCTGCGATGGCTATTTTTACAACGGCAAAACGATTCGTTGCAGCGAGAAGCTAGTTGCCGTCCGCAAGCAAATAGCCTCCATCGAACGGCTTGTGCTGGTCGGGTGTGTTGGCGTAGATGGGCCCGAAAGTGGATCAATTAGCTCCGACTCAACCGATGCCTCCAACGCCTCAGAGAAAACCGTCAGCTGGAATCGCTTTTTGTCAGTGAAGTCGGACGCTCGATCAGGAAAGAACGGTAGCGATGATTCGATCAATCGCTCGGGATCAGGCAGAAAGGGAGGCATCGAGTATGAGCAACTTCCCTTCGATCATCCGCTCTATATTTTGTTTTCTTCCGGAACCACTGGCGTGCCTAAGTGCATCGTTCACTCCGCTGGTGGAACCTTACTCCAGCACAAAAAAGAGCATCAGCTGCACGTGGGTATCCGACCCGGTGATGTCTTCTTTTACTACACAACCTGCGGGTGGATGATGTGGAACTGGCTTGTCAGCGGTCTGGCGAGCGGTGCTACGCTGCTGTTGTACGACGGCTCTCCGTTTTATCCTGCGCCAAGCGTTCTCCTTGATATTGCGGACGAAGATCGGGTAGCGGTGCTCGGGGTGGGGGCGAAGTACATTGCGGCGATCGAGAAAGCAGGTCTGAAACCCCGGACCAGCCACAAACTGAGCAAGCTCCGCACAATGCTGTCTACCGGTTCGCCGCTGTCTGACGCAAGTTTTCGTTACGTTTATCGTGATGTAAAAGCAGATCTATGTTTGTCTTCCATTTCTGGGGGTACCGATATTGTTTCTTGCTTCGCGCTCGGCAGCGAGTGCTTGCCCGTCTACGAAGGCGAAATTCAATGTCGAGGCTTGGGGATGGCGGTAGAGATTTGGAATGAGCAGGGCCAAGCGGTGATGGAAGAAAAAGGAGAGCTTGTCTGCACCAAACCCTTCCCATCGGCCCCGGCCGGCTTTTGGAACGACGATCAAGGTGAACGCTACCACAAAGCGTACTTTACGACGCACGCAGGGGTTTGGGCTCATGGGGATTATGCGGAGATTACCGCTAACAAGGGCATCATTATCCATGGTCGATCCGATGCCGTGCTTAATCCCGGTGGCGTGCGTATCGGTACGGCGGAAATTTATCGTTTAGTCGAGCAGATCGATGAAGTCGTTGACAGTGTTTGCGTAGGGCAGAGCTGGGATGACGATGTGCGCGTCGTTTTATTTGTCGTTCTGAAAGAAGAATTAGAACTCAGCGACACGCTGGCCAATCACATTTGCCAGACCATACGCCAGGGAGCGACACCCCGGCATGTGCCCGCAAAAGTGATCGCCGTTGCTGATGTCCCACGCACCCGTTCAGGCAAGGTTGCTGAGTTGGCGGTACGTAAGGTAATCAACGGGGAAGCGGTGGACAGCGTCGAAGCGTTGGCCAATCCGGAGTGTCTGGAATGCTTTGAAGAGCTGGATGAGCTAAGTACCTGATGCGCGTGAAATCGTACTGTGCGCGTCCTACTGCGAAGTTCCCTCGTCTGGTTAGCGTTGAACGGAGAAGTTGGACTTGCTGGCAAAGCTGATCCAACTACAGCGCGTCTTCATAAGCTGATCTCTTTTTTTATGGGCGTCTACCGGTACCCTTTCGAAAAAGTAAATTCTATCTACACTCGAGCAATCCTACGGGTCATCGTCGTAGCAATAAACGATGATGAGTAAGGCAAAAGCTTGGGAGGCCCGATCTTCGAGACACTTAAGAATCTAGAGCAGCCTTAATTAAGATGATGTTCAGCCCTTGCTGAGGAGGTGGGTCATCAGATGAGAGTGGGTCAGTGCCTTCTTGCACCTCTTCAAAATCGGTAAAACCATCATCGTCGGTGTCCGCTAGTTGAGGATTCGTGCCCAACTGCCCCTCCCGGTTATCTCCCAAGCCGTCGCCATCGCTGTCGGCAAAATCCAGCGGATCGTCTGGGAATAGGTCGTCGCGGTCATTAACGCCATCGTTATCGCTGTCGCGCTCCGACGGTCCGCATCCTTCCGAATTGATGTCGTCGGCCTCTCCAATGGGCGTGCTATCGCACTCGTCCTGGCCGTTAGACAGTCCATCCGCATCGTCGTCTTCAAGATCCGACAGCGTCAAATCGAACAACCGTACGTGGCCTCTATTGAATTGCCCGTGACGGGGTGCGCCTACCGCAAGCGTTTGTCCATCGCCCGATAAGGACACGGCCGCACCAAAATCATCAGAGACTTCGGCGCCACTGATATCGGAACCGATCGCGACCCAGCTTGATCCGGTCCATTGGACCACCCGCGCATATCCTTCTTGCGGTGTTCCGTCGGCGAACCCGCGTTGTATCGCGCCAATGGCGAGTATTTCTCCATTGCTCGACAGGGATACTGCCTGGCCAAACTCGTCGCGCCCTGCGGCTCCATTGATTCCGGCGCCGAGCTGCTCCCAGTTCAAACCGTTCCATTGGAAGACTCTGACTTGACCGGAGAAGTCACCCGCTGCTGTACTATCACGGGGTGCCCCTATTGCTACTATGTTGCCATTGCTGGAGAGTGACACCGAAGAACCGGAAAGACCAAACGCGTCTTCGCCATCGATGTTACCGCCTAGCTGTTGCCACTCGCCTTCGGTAAAGCGATACACACGAACTTGTCCGGTGTTGCCGCCATTTGCCCCGGACCCGTCGTTAAAGGGCGCCCCGACTGCTAGGGTCAATCCGTCTCCGGAAAGGGAAATAGCTTTACCGAATTGATCTTCGATCTCCAGACTGGTGATCGCGCGACCCAGCAGTGCCCAGTCGTCGTTGTTCCAGCGAAACACTCGCACGGTACCTTCATCGTCATTTCTATTGAGGCCGATTGCTAACGTCCGACCATCGGAGGAGAGAGAAACAGACTCAACTGTGTCGCCCGAACCGATAGCACCCGATTGAGCACTGAGATTGTTTTCGAAGGACGACTCCCACCCATTCCCACCGATTTCGAAAACACGGGCGTAGCCGGGAAGGTCGTTGTTGTCGAGCCGCGCGCCCACCGCCAGAAAGTCACCGTTGGAGGATAAGGCCACTGTGTTCCCGAACTCGTCTTCTCGCGATCCATTGATATCCCCCCCGACTTGCGTCCGCCGTGCGCCATCTCTGCGGAACACGCGGGCATGGCCAGAGCTAATGCCTCCGCCGTCATTGAAGGATGCGCCAACAGCGAGCGTCAGCCCATCTTTGGACAATGCAACCGCTTCACCAGCCGTGTCACCGGTGGCCTCCCCGTCGATATCGCCGCCGAGCTGAAGTGCTGTTGTGCGGTACGTATCAAAGACGTTGATCGTGGCCGTGGCGCTGGTGCCGACGCGACCAAAAAATGCATTGGCGGCAAATGCCTGAAATTCGAAGTTGTCGATACCGGTAACGCCGCGGTTAGGCGTGTAGACAACTTCTTCACTCACGATACTGCCAGCGGTAACCGCCTGGCCCACGGAATCCGTTAGCGCGCCGTTCGACGGCGTCGATAAAATGGTATAGCGAATGGTTTGTTGGGCGAAAAAATCTGACCCCTCAAGAGGAATCGTGACCGACTGCGGCGATGCTGCGGTATTGATGGGCGTTGCAGCAAACACATCGATGGCAGTCGGCACGCGATCTTCGACGAAATAAAAATCTTTGACCGCAATATCGTCGCCGCCGGTGTCTTCGTCGTAACGAATTTCTGCAAAGGGAATCGAGCAAACGACTCCAACAAAACCGTTGGTTGGTAGGGCATCGCCTACCGGTATTTCTTCGATCAGGGCGCCTGTTGATGTGAGAAGCTGAATCGATTCTCCCACGGAGCTGTTGTTGTCCTGCAGGAAAAAACCGAAGGCTCGCAGCCGATTGCTGGGCGCCGTAACTCGCACACTCCAATCATCATCTTCACCGTTATCGATGTCACCCGGCGATAGGGCATTGTCGAAGTTAGGAAGATTATTGCTGGCGTTCTCGTCGTCGTCGAAGGTTATGGCCTCCGCCTTGAGCGCGGTGAACTCAAAATCGAAACCCAGGTCGGTGTTTGCTCGATTGAAGGTGAGTGTACGAGTGCCCGGGTTTTGCACAGCACCGACGCCCCGATTGCGGGTGGGAGCCGAACCCTGCTCATCTGCCTTCGCGATATTCGTGGCGCTGGTCGCAAACACCTCGGCTGTCTCTAAAACCGCGGCCTTAAACTGGCTCAGACTGGTAAACAGCCGAACGTCGACCTGTATTTGTGCCTGTGTGTAGGTAGACGCGCACGCCAGCACTAGGCTTGCGAGTAATAAAGCGAAGCCCTTTGGCTTGTGTTGCTGGGCGCAACTCATGAGACGCGCTTGCCAGCTGTGTTCAATACCTTAGCTTTGGAAGAATGTAGGCAAGTCAAAATACTCGGGTATCCATCGAGCGGTCTTTATTTTTAGTGTTCTAAGCTGTGCGAGTATCTCACGCAATGGTTGTGTGCGCACCAATATGGCTAGCGCGCTAGATGGGCGACACTGACTTCTTTAGCGCTAAATCACCAACTGATGACGAAGGATGCCGTCCGGGAGGTTTTAAGCGATCTGCCTACGGCCAACGATACTAAGACGCACTTCTATCGGTTGCCGCCTTCAAGAGAGGAATGTTCAATCCTGGACGCATAGGAGTATCACCCACATCGACCGGATCGGACCCTGCTTCTATCTCTTCTAGGTCTGAGAACCCGTCTCCATCGGTGTCGGCGGCGTTCGGGCTTGTTCCAAGTTCCGCTTCTCGATTGTCACCGATGCCATCCCCGTCGCTATCGGTGCTCTCTGAGGGATCTGCTGGAAATGCGTCTTCGCTATCGGGCGTGCCGTCGTTATCAAAGTCATTGGGAAACGCGTCGCGGTGATCCTGCTGGCCATCGCCGTCAGTGTCGAACACAATTTCGCTAAGCGAGTTGCAGCCAGGCGCATTGTTTTCGATATCAAACGGATCGTTGAAAAAGGCGACATCGGGCACCTCGCCGTTCCCGGGCCCAATCTCCCCGTCGTCCACATTATCGAGGAGACGCTGCAGCGGGCTGCAATCACTGAGAGACCGGTTCCCAGTCACAAAAATTCCGCGTACGTCAATCAGGCTGGCAAGTCCGCTGATGTCAGTGAGCTGTGCGAGGTCAAAGATGGTGACAGCGTCAGCCGATTGGAGGCTCGAGAATGCGGTGACGGACTCCAGATCAGGACTATCATCGATCGAGAGGTCTTTCACACTCAAAAGTGAGCTAAACCCAGAGATAGAAGTGAGTTGGTCCAGCACACTGCCAGCAAACTCGAGGTCACCGCGAACCGTCTGTAATCCGTTAAACCCGCCCAATTCCGTTACGCGCTGGGTGGAATCGAAAACAAGTTCTCCGCTTATCTCTTCTAGCGCGGGCCAGCCTTGGATTGCTGAGGGTAGATCTAACTCGCCTTCATAGCGCAGCGTGCCTACGATTTTTTCGATCGACGAAAATCCATCTAATGAGACTACGTTTCCGCTCAGACGTACCGTTGGGGTTACCAGCGTTAACAGCGGGCAATCTGTCGTTACATTGCTGGCAAATGCGTCGACGTCATTCTGACTATATGCCCCGCTCGGGAGACCGACACCGCAGGGCAGAACAAGGTCGCCCCATTCGAATCGTATGCTTTGCATATACATGCCGCCGATGGCGGCGGTGGTTCCATCTCCAAAATTGACACGGAGTAAATCATCTGCGATTCCCTCCGGTTCGATACTCATTGTTAATCCGTCCACGGTAAGCACGATCACGCCATCGATGCGGAGCAGATCTAGATCAAGGTAGTCCGTAGTACTCCCCGAAGCTCCTTCAAAGAATGCGTCTAGACGGTCGGAACCCAGGAAATTGAGCCTTGTGGTACTTCCGCTTTTGCCAAGCGTAATCACATAGCGGCGCGATCCGTCGGCTACTTCAATGAGGGTCCCCGGTCCGGCTTCTCTTGAGGCCCCGATCACTCGTAGACGCGCCGTCATGCGGAAGTCCGTGGTAGAGCCGAAACCGGGTAAGTCCGCAGAATCGAGCTCCCAGCGTGCGCGCCCGGAGCCGTCGTCATCGCTGATCTGCCAAACCGGTAAGTCGCCAAAATCCGCGTCGATTGCCATCGCATTCACATCGACGGACCCCGCCGTTGTGCTGTTCCAACCCGTTGCGGCTGGGTTGTTGCCATCAGAGGTACTCTTAGAAGGTGGTTGACTGCCCGGTTCGGGTTGAGCATTCGGCGTGGCAGCGACCAAGCAGAGCAACGGAAGCGCAAAAATACTCAATAAAGCGTAACGCCGCGGGGTAGATCTGGTGTGATCCATGCGTCGCTCTATTGCTGATGCAGGCTTCATATCACCGCAACCTCTTTAGGGAGTGATCTTGCTTGGGACATTTGTAAAGCTCAGTCGCCGCGAAAGGAGTCTTCGCCCGCTCTGAATAGGCATGCATGCTTATGGACTGTAGCAGAATACTCCAGCCACTTCTGACTACTAGCGTTCTTGGAAAGCGAGGCGGACGCCCATTGCGCAGTAGATGCTGCCAACGATTTTGCCCCGCCACCTTGCTGCGATTGAACCGCGACTGAGATAGGCCCCGAGACCACCAGCCGCCAGCGAGTAAACAATCGTGCTTAAGAATCCGATCGACGCGAACACAGCGCCTAGTATTGCGAGTTGTGATGCAACCAAGCCGTTTTCAAGGACAGCAAACTGGGGAAGAAAGGCGAGAAAGAACAACGCCGTCTTTGGGTTGAGCACCTCGATAAAAACCGCCTGACGAAATGCTAGCGTTGCCGTTATCGGTAGCTGACCATCGTCCGGATCAAAGTGCGAGCTCTCAAAAACAACCTTGATTCCAAGGTACACCAGATCGGTATTTCGATGACAGTTTGAACCTCCCTCACTTAATGGCTCGAGGGACTCATACACAGTCCGAGAACTCTTGTATCAACTGTCACCCTTATTCACGCGCTAATCAGCCTCGGCTAGCAGCGCTTTTTGACTCAGGCGTTCTTCGAACGTTTTTCATCAGAAAGACCAAACAGAAATAAAGTGTTCGAATGTGTCCCGACACAGGTTTTTACCTCAAGTCCGGCCAAAAAATGCGCGAGAGCGTACCAAACCAGTAGTCAAGTCACGTAGTTACTCATTTCCCAGTTGCTAATCTCTGCTCCCGGATACGCCCCGAGTGGGCACCAGCCGATCAGCTACATGCAGCCGAAGATAAGGGAATGGAAGACTTGTTTCTCACACATAAGCAACCAAATCATAAGGCCCGAACGGGTTTAGCTGCCTTATTGCTAATCCTAAGCAGCACCATGGCGCTGCCTAGCGGGGCCGGTCCAATCTTTACGTTCGCTCCTCTTCAAGATCGCTTCTTTGATCCTGCATCTGGTTTGGTGTATCCAGACGTTGTGGCTCTGCAAACCAGAGCGAGCGAGGCAGGGGTTACGGCTGAACAGTTAAACCTTGAGGACGATATCGAGGCGGTCGCCGGTGGTAACTCTACCGTTAATGTTCGGCGCTCCGCATACAATTGGGTCACCGGCGCTTCAGGTGACCGTGACTTTGTCTCAATCAACACTCTGGCCCTTACTTTTCAGTCGCCACTGTCGGCACTAGGCATAAGGCTTTTTGATTACGGCGATTTCACCCAGCTTCGTAGAGCGCCGGACTTAACATTCCTTGGTTTCTTTGATCTTGCTACTGCGGATTTGTTTGTTGAGCTTTTCAACAACGACGTATTTGTCGGTAGATCCCAAGTATTGGACGACTTTACCCAGCGTAACGGGTTAAGCGATTGGCTAGAGATTAGATCTTTTGACTCTCCTTTCACAGAACTCAGATTGGCCCATGAGATTACGGCCAAAGATCCGCCGATAGATAGGATCACGGGCCAACCGCTTGGATTTGTGGATACCGTCGTGCTGGAGGAAGTTTGGGCGGTGGGTGCGACGGTTCCAAGTCCATCATCCGTAGCCTTACTTGGGCTAGGCTTTGCATTATTTTTATGTCGGACGCATCACAGAGGATTTCGTTTCGAGTAGCGTGTTTCAGTTATGGACTACTTAATCGCCAGCACACTTCGTTAGCTGTTTGCGTCTCTTAATTGAGGTAACTGTCACTCAAAAGCACGCTCCGAAGGGATACCAACGAATAAGAATCATAGAAAAACAAGCGCATTTACTAACGCCGCTTTTACGGCAGCTTCGGTGTTGGTCTTAGCATTCAACTTCGAGCGTGACGAAGCAAGCAGCTTCGTGAGCGACCGTTCGCTGACGCCGAGCTGTCGAGCGATGTCGGAGTTTCGACTTCCTAGGGCAACTTTAGACAACGCGTTTCGCTCTTTGACCGTGAGGCGGATCTTCGCTGCTAGCGCTCCATTGGTGAGCATCGCTGCATGCGCGGAGACCGCGAGGCTTCGTATGAATTCGCTCTGTTCATGTATTTGTGAGATTCCCACCGACTCGTTGGCGTCTATCGTGCAAGCGAAGCCAACAAAAGCTGGGCCAGACGGAAATCCCAAAGCCATAAGATGCGTCGCGCCTTCACTGATACAGGCGCGGTGGAAGTCTCTGAGGGCGCGAGAGTCCGCCTCCGGCGTCAAAGGCGCGATCGGAATCGTCGTTGGCGCGTGAAAGACATTTTGAGCAAGCGGCTGCCCCAGCAAGCCGCCGCTTTTATAGAATGCTTCTTGTATCGATTTGGGTGCAAGAAAAGCATCGATCACATCATTGCAAAGGGCGCCATGAACCGAATGAGGTATAAAACAGTAGTAGATGTGCCCTACGCCAAACGGACTCAGCGCTGCTTTAAGCGCGTGTAGCCCCTGCTCAATGCTCACACAGGTACGTAAACGCGCTGCCAGCGCAACGTCGCCCGTGCCAACCACTTCTGGAGCATTCACACCCGAGGGCCAGCAGTGAAAAGCCGCTAATTCTTCATCGGGGATTAGCTCCGTCAATAGCGCCCTAAGTTGTACCGTCGTGCTGCACCGAAACCTCTGCCTGAGTTCAGCGAGATGTGAGTCTAAGGTGGAAATGGCGATGCCGAGAACTTCTGCAATCGCTTGTATCTGGGTGCCCATTCGAACCAGTGCCGCACACTGCGCCTGCCGTTCGCTTAACTCGAAACGCTCCTCAAGAACTTTGGCATTAGGAACCTGTCCCGCGGCGGTTCCATGGAAAGTCTCATGAAGTTCTACACGTCGCATCTGATCGATTCCCTTTCCATAGTCAAAAATGCGTAAAACGGAACCTATTCGGTGGAGATATCGTGAGCACCCACATGAAAGCCCCTGCTACCTTTGCTCCTGGTTCGGAGATAAGAAATCTCTGAAAAAAGGCAGGGTTTATATGTTCTTAAAAACGATAAGAATCGTCGATGTTCGACACTCCATCGTCACCGCGGCCCTGGCTATCTTAATGCTAACTAGCGATATCGTACTGGCGGGTCTGATTGACTTGTAGTTAGTCGTAAACCCCGTGCAAATTTGCCGTAATGCCAGCACTTGCGCAAATGCCGGACGCCTACTCTACGAGGAACACACAGATCTTGTGTGGTCCCAAGCAGGAATTGATGTTCGTTTCCTGGATACACAAACCTTCATCAATCCTACAGGTTTTAGGCTAGATCCTGTTGATTACGGAAG
>JBCBZV010000053.1:0-27415 GCA_039815155.1 Pseudomonadota bacterium | reverse complement strand
GTTAGTCACCTCTCCCCGAAAGACTTGTTGGCCGCTCAAAACAACTGCTCCAACAAGTACAGCACACAGCGTCGGATTTGATCCGAAAATAAGTAGCAGCGATAGGGACCAAAACCCGCCGGCGATAGCAACCGCCATCCTAAAATCAAAGTTGAGCGTTGTAAGCAAAAGCGTTCCGAACAAAAAGCAGGTCTTCGACCAGTAGATCTTGTTAGCGTCTTTGAGCATTTCTACTGGGTCTTGAACGCTACTGTAGCCCTCGAAAATATTGACGCCCTCCGACGAAGCAAGTCCCAGAGTCATCCTTACGACGAGAAACCCATAACTCACTATAAAAACGTAAAAAACCCAATCAGATCTCAAGCTATAACGTAGCATCGGCATCATAAGGCCCCTTTACTCATCTGGAGGAGATATAACATGTTATACCTCTTCGACGCTGAATTACAACACGTTATAATTAACCAATGACAGAACGCAGACCAAAAGAAGTATCAGCTAGGAAAAGGGTACTCAGCACTGCAGAGAGCATTATTAGATCTAATGGTGTTGATGCCTTGACGATGCGGCGTCTGGCTAATGAAGCCAGCGTTGCTCTCAAAACGCCCTACAACCTCTTTGGCTCAAAGACAGGGGTTCTACTGGATCTGCTGAATCAGGCGACGATTGCCCTTGTCGAGAATCTAGCTACCGATCAGGACGAACCTGCCGTCATCCAGCTCTTTAAAGCACTTGTCACACTCGAGACGTTTTACGCGGATGACGAGGAGTATTATCGGACAATTTTTTGGGCGGTAATGACTTCAGACCACCCGGAGGAACGGGCGGCTGCACACGCAAACATCGTGGCGCTCGTTACCTTAAAAATTAAAGAGGCTTCTTCAAACGGGGAGCTCAAGCAGAGTGCAGGTCCCATGGAGCTCGGGGAGCAACTCGGACTAAATCTGCTTGCAAACCTAGGGAGCTGGGCAGGTGGCCATCTCTCTATACAGGTCACGATTGCGCATACAAGAACAGTGTGGGCCGCCTTACTGACTCCACTGGCATCAAGAAAGCTTTCAGTCGAACTCGTCAAGCTCATCACTCATCATGGAGAACGTTGAGCAAATTGCTATGCAGTCGCTGACCACATACTTCTCTGTTCGAAGCACTACTGTGAGATACCTGCTCGAACCAAATACAGATTGCAAACCTATAGTAAGAAGGAAAATGCTAATGAAATCTCAGATTAAATTCTTTGCCGCCGCCTTTCTCTTCTCTCATGTAGTGTCTGCGGGCCCGCATGACGTATTTGGCACATTCCTAACAGAATCCGGTACGTCGCATGTGGAGATCGCTGACTGCGGCGACGGCACTCCCTGCGGCAAAGTCAGCTGGATAGACCCGACGTCACTTGCAGAGGGAGTCACACCGGAGACGCTAAAAACACCGTCCAGTGGCGAGCCGGTTTTGGGCCTAACCATGCTAAAAGACTTTGAACGGGCGAAAAAGGATTGGCGGGGAGGCACAATTTACAGCCCGGAAGCGGACAAAACCTACAGCTCGAGGCTGAAGCGTCTAGAGGATCAGACCCTAGAAGTGAAAGGCTGCATCGGCTTTCTTTGTCAAACTCAAATATGGACGCCAGTACCCTAAATCGGTCGTGAGGGGTCGATCCAGCGCATACTCTAAATTTTCCTAGAGGCGCCGCTGCCGGCGTAAAAGCGTGTCATAAAATGACATGGTTCACTCGGGGGATTCCTGGGGCGTGCCTCTCAAGGCTGCGATTTTTTATAGTCATTTAGCGACCAATCGTAGACGTAGCGCACCGTGCCTCGATGCTCTTGTATCTCTTTGCGTGTAGCTTCATCCGCGTACTGCAAAAGATGGTCGAGAAGCTCGGACTTAGAGCCGCCGAAATCCTGGAAGTACCAGGCGTAAATCTTTGAGAGCACGAGCCGACCGCGCTCATCCAAAGTAACTCCGCGGTCGCTGTTAATGAATCTCGATGCGTTGTCCTTCAGCGCAGCTTCGACATTGTCTGCGTCGTAGGCGTAGCTCACCAACGTCGGGCAACCCAAAGCGGCGCAATTAAGGAGATAGTGAATTTCCGGCGTGTTGGGCCATAGCGGTCGAACAATGCCGTGCTCTATATTGTGCAAACTTAGAGGCACCTCATTCACGGTAAGACGCTTCTCCTCCCAGGGACCAAGATCCAGTACGCCATCCTTGATATTTCGGATACTCTCGACCGGGTAGTGATCGAGAATGACCGCTACCGTCTTGGCGTTATACAGATTCGACCAATAGGCGAGCTGTGCGTTACGACTCAATCTCGTCGCATCTACTGACGATAGCGCAAGGATGTAGGCTGCGAGTGAAGATTTGTCGCCGTCCGTTACTTCCGCGTAAGCGAGACGTCCAAAACCTTCAGAATCAGCGCGAAGATACTGCTTAATAAACTGATTCCAAGCTGTGTGTTCTGGCTCCACCTGAACCCCAGACTGAGACAGCGACGCGTCAAGCAACTTTGCCTTGGGGATCGCAAGCCGCTCTACGCTTGCACAAGCGCTGAGCAGCAGCAATAAGCTGACCGCAGCCAGTCGCAGTGCAAGTATTTTTATCTTCATCAGAATCGAACTATCCGGCGTTTATGTTGCTTTAGGACATAAAAGCCCGCCGATAGTTCTACCGAACACTGGAAAGGACCCTGAATGAGTGCAACGGAAAAGCGTCCGGGAACTAACTGAAGCCCAAATTATCCAAAGTCCCGTCCTCACAACCAGAGAACAAAATGACGCCAGAACTGATCGCTACCCATCTGTCATCGAGAGTATTCGTGCTTGCTCCAACGACCCGTGTCACAAGTACGCATTCCGGTTTTCATCGCGGACGGGCTTTTTCTCTAGGTGCCTTTTTGTGGCTGACCTGTTCCATCGCTACGACGATTGTCACCTCTGTAGCATGGTCTGCCGAGGAGACGACGAGTTCTCATCCTTCGCATGCAGCCCCGGCTCTGGCGAGTGACTTTCTTGCACTCATTCTTGCTACCGAACCTTCATCGATCGACACCACAATCAACTCCATCCAACAGAACTGGTCCCCCTCAGCACTACCGATGGCTGTAGAGGCCTACCAGTATGCGCGCTCAAAGCGCGCCCGTGCTTTTCTTGGAAGAAAAGTTGAGGAGCTGACGCAACTAGCCGCCGCAGACGATGTAAACGCGGTTTACTATTGGTTGTGGAACCAGGATATCGAGCCAACAGCCGACTACAGTAACTTCAAGGCGGGCCTTTATCGTTACATAGATCCGGCTTTCGAGAACTACTTTCTCGATCGACAAGCTACGGCGCGTATCCGCTTAGATGAGGTTCGCTGGGGTGGCGTCCGACAGGACGGAATACCTCCCCTACGGGATCCCAAAATGGTCGAAGTTGAGGCAGCCGACTATTTGGAAGACGACAATATCGTTTTTGGCATCACGATTAATGGGGATTCGCGCGCCTATCCAAAACGAATACTTGCCTGGCATGAGATGTTTACCGACACCATCGGTGGCGTACCTATCGCGGGGGTCTACTGCACCCTATGCGGAACGGTGATTCCCTACCGTACCGAGTCGAACGGCAAGCAATTCACACTCGGCACCAGCGGGTTTTTGTACCGCTCCAACAAGCTGATGTACGATCTGGCGACTCAGTCTCTTTGGAGTACAGAACGCGGCGAACCGGTTATCGGTCCGCTGGTCGATCAAGGTATTCGTCTTCCTTTCGAGAGCGTAGTGACCACAACCTGGGGCGAGTGGAAGCGGCGCAACCCCAACACCACCGTTTTGGCGCTGAATACAGGTTATCGGCGGGATTACGGAGAAGGCGTAGCCTATAAAGACTACTTTGCTAACGACGAACTCATGTTCAATACGCCCTTCACCGATCAGCGCCTTTCCAATAAACGCGAAGTACTTGCCCTTCGTTTTGCTGGCGCGCCAAAGCAACAACTTGCGATTGACACGGAATTTCTACGCAGCAATCCGATCTACCGCGGCCGTATCGGGCAGCAGGAGTTTGTGGTTCTGACGGACAGCACCGGTGCGAACCGGGTTTACGACCCGCAATCTGTGAACTTTGTTCGCTACGACGGACGGGATAAAGTCACAGACAGTAAGGGTGGCTATTGGTCAGTGCATGAGGAATCGCTCGTGAGCGATGAGGGACAATCGCTTAAGCGTCTCCCCTACCATCGAGCATTTTGGTTCGGATGGAAGGCGGCGTTTCCGCAGACCGAACTCGTGAAATAGAGCGGCACGTGAGCGATGAGGCTAAGGCCACAAGCTAGCTAGTCGGTCGTGGCCGCCACCTACGCTAACAAGCTTCCGACTAGCTCCCTTCGTTTTTGACCTTCATCAAGGCATCTTTGGCTTTTTCCATGTCAACCGCTTCAGCCGCTTTTTCCATGTCAACCGCTTCCGCAGCCTTCTTAACGTCAACACCTCCGGTGCCAACAGCACCCTTAGCCTTCTCCATATCGACCGCTTCCATGGCCTTATCTTTATCGACGGCTTTCATCAGTTCGTTCACGTCCTGCGCCTGAGCTGGCAAGAAGGAAATAAAAGGTAAAAGAAGCAGTGCAAATTTAGAAAGACGCATTGTAAGACCTCGCGTGATGATCAGATGTAGTGGCGCGATTTAGTGGGGCGGTGAAATCGTGGACTCGCTAGGACAATAGTTGATACTCGGTGGTCTAGCAACAGTTTCAGGAGCGGCTTCGTGCGGAGGTTATATTGCGCCTCTGCACTACCAGGCTACTTGCTGGTGTCTGCCTCTCATGGATCACTATTGCGGACTTCCAACGGCGAGTAAGACCAACTTTTTTTGGGCCGCTAATAGTCTTTTCAACTGTGCAACACTCCCCGCGGAGGACTTGTAGCCTCGGCACGCAGCCTCTACCTGACTAGCCAAAAGTGTTGGAGTCAAATCGTTTTCCTTAAGCTCCTTTGCGAAGGGCCTAAGCACGCGAGCGATTAAAGCCGAATGTCGTGCATGGTTAGCTTCAAGGACATCCGCGGCAAACTCCTCTGCGCCGCTACTAATATCCAATACTTCATTTTGCGCGTGCATGAGTTCGTACACTTGGACCGTGTAAACGCTAAAGATCGTATCAAGCTGCGAAGCTAAATCAGGAGCGCGTGAAAGCATGTCTCTAGCGAGGCCGTCTGTTTTTTCCCCCGAGTATTCTATTGCCGCCCTCAAGATGGCTGTCCTGTTTTTGAGCAAAGAATAGATCGTTTGCCGCGATAATCCGGCTGCTTTTGCGATATCACCAACGGATGTTTTGGCGACGCCGTAACGACTGACAACCTCGATAGTCGCTTCAAGTATTCGTATGCGTTGTTCTTCCATTGTATAAACTGACAATACTTGTTAATTTGTCCAAGTCGATCCGGTTATTGGGATTAAGCCATGCAAAAAAGTATTTTAGTTACCGGCGCTACAGGTTTCATAGCACAGCAGCTAATCATTGACCTTTTAAATGCAGGTTATCGAGTCCGAGGGACAATTCGAGACCTTTCCAAACGAGACAACTTGCTGCAAACCCTATCCAATCATACAGACAAAGCCAATGACCTCGCCCTATACCAGGCCGACCTGGAAAACGACGAAGGATGGGCCGAAGCGATCAGGGGCACAAGCTGTGTGCAGCACGTGGCTTCACCCTTCCCTCTTCGTATACCTAAAGATCCCGAGGAACTCATACGTCCAGCCAAGCAAGGCGTAGTCCGAGTCCTGAAGCTGGCTAAGAAGGAAGAGGTTGAGCGAGTCGTTATGACCTCCTCCTGCGCTACAATAGCCTACAAATCGGACGATCCTTTGCCCGCCATGCTGACCGAGGACGACTGGAGTGACGCGCATGACGCAAAAGCCTGCCCACCCTACCCCGCGTCCAAAACACTCGCAGAACGCGCTGCTTGGGAATACATAAATGAAGAAGGCAAAGGATTGGAACTAGCGGCAATCAATCCGGCCGGTGTTTTTGGGCCAATCCGTAGCGCTGATGTCAGAACTTCAGTAGGTGTTGTGCAGCAATTGTTATCAGGCGGTGTACCCGCCATGCCACGAATAGGCCTTCAGTTTTGCGATGTTCGCGACGTATCTGCGATGCATATAAAAGCGATGGAGACTCCAGAGGCGGCGGGGCATCGATACGCAGTCGCGGGCAAGTTCCTATACATGGAAGAGGTAGCAAATATCCTTAGGGATGCGTTCCCTGACTACGCCGCCAGGCTGCCAAGGAAAACAATTCCGGACTTTCTTGTAAAGGTTTTGGCGCCATTTTCCGCGGACGCCAAGGTGGCGAGCTATGAGCTCGATAAGCACCGTTACGTCTCGCCGGAAAAAGGAGAGGCCCTGCTCGGGCGCAAGTTCATCGATGCGGAGGATGCACTCATTGAGTCCGCAAAGTCCCTGATTTTGTATGGAGCTGTCTAGCCGCAACTTCTTGATCTTTCTACGTATCGATGCCCTTAAATGCCGACACGTGTGTGATCACTGATGCCCGCAAAAACACCGCTCTTGTTCTGGATTATGCGATTGCGCCTCCGGAGATCGGCCTGCGTGCTCTGAACAAACTAGGCGACATGTCGCAAAGGGAACCACGCCAAGGGCGCGCCGGTCACAAGCGCTGGGAGCTTATTATCGCGTTCGCATCTTATCTGGGCTCCTGCGGCAAGCATTAACAATCCTAAACAGGCCTTCATGAGCCGTTTCGTCTAATTGCAGTCATTTCAGCCAAAACAGAAATGCCAATTTCAGCAGGGTCTTTTGCACCGATGTTAAGTCCGACTGGCCCGCGGATGACGCTCAGGTCTTGCCGAGTCGATGGCATCTCGCGCAGACGTTTTAATCGCAATTTGTGCGTATTTACGCTACCTAGCGAGCCTATGTACCAAACGTCTGAGTCGAGAGCCGCATGTAGTATTTTCGCTTCCCATTCATGATTATGAAACATTGTGACGACACAGCTGTATCTATCCCAAGGGAGGTCCCCATAGGGAAAATCCGGATGAACAAGGGTGCAGGTAATGCCTACACTCTCAAATAACGGAATCGCATCGACCGTCGTAGTAAAAGCTTTTACCGTGTATCCCGCCTCTCTTGCCAGCAGGCACAGTGAGACAAAATTCTGTCCGTCACCAAAACAAAAAAGCACGGGCTCAGGTTCAAGCGCGATTGATAGTACGTTGAGCTTTGTGGTCGTATCGAGGTTCTCGCTTAAACGAGAGGCGTTACTCTTAGTATCGACGGTTAAGAATAGAGTTTTCCTACTTTTCATAGACTCATATGCGCGGAGCACTATTTCATTAGCTCGAACTGTCTCGAAATAGACATCTATGCCGGAACCGCAGGCGAGCTTGAGATCCATATAAGGTGAACCAGCCCCGTAGCGGACCGTTCGATTAAGCCTCGCTCGAATAAGCTCTTGTGCCTCGGCAACGATTGCCTTTTCAGTACATCCTTCGGTGATTGAACCGATTAGCTGACCTCGATCTGTAACGCCAGCCATACTTCCCAGGGGTCTTGGGGAAGATCCTTCGACCGCGACAATCGTCACCAGGGAAACTCGATGCCCTAACTCAATACGTTGGACTAGTGTTGGGAAGATATTTTTTAAAAAGCGCACGATTAATCAACTAAAAATAGCCCTGCGGACACAGTCAACAGCGGATGACCGAAGCGTAATAAAGGTCAGCGGGCGTCCGTGAACGAGGCTGATAACCGGTTTATAAAATTTGCTGTACATACAACAAGTATTATACACTCTTCGCCGTATTTCCTTGCAACATATTGAATTGCTAGCGCGGTTATCAGTTGCCTGTTTTTTTCACATACATCTCAAAGCGGAGAAAAAACGGATGGTGACTTCAGACGACACGAAAGAAAGCGAACACCGTGGATCAAACGTCGAAAATCCTAATCGGCGTAATTTGCTGGCAGGAGCTCTTGGTGTTGGAGTCGCTGCATTAGCGTCTGCCCCTCTAAGCGCCGACGAAGATAAAAAAAGCAACAAAGAATTTGCAGGCCGTACGGCGTTTGTAACGGGCGGAGCCCGTGGGATCGGACTTGCCTGCGCGCAGTCACTTGCAAAAGCCGGTGCAAATGTCGCGCTCTACGATGTGGCGGATCAGCTGGATAGCGTAAATTATCCACTCGCAACAAACGAAGATTTAGCGAACGCCAAAGAAGCCATTGAAGCTCACGGGGTACGTTGTATCGCAATAAAAGGCGATGTTCGCGACGGCCGTAAGCAGAGATCGGTAATGCAAGAGATTGCAAAAGACTTCGGCGGATTGGACTTTGTTATAGCCAATGCTGGCATTACCCAAATTGGCCCGATCGAGCTTTTTAGCGACGATGACATTTCCACGGTCTTAGAAATAAATCTGGCAGGCGCAATTAAAACCGTCCAAGGTGCTGTGCCAATAATGAAGGAACAACAGAGAGGTCGCATCATTCTGATGTCATCAGTGACCGGTCGGAGCGGTAGTGCTAGCTTCCCAATTTACTCCGCTTCAAAGTGGGGAATGATCGGCGTGGCAAAATCTACCGCGCTGCATCTCGGCAATGCTAACGTAACGTGCAATGCGGTCTGCCCTACTCTTGTTAAAACGCGGCTGCTTGACAACGATTACATACTTAGTTCGCTGGCTCGCGGAATGGGTATCGATGGGAAGTTGGATTTTGATGACTTTGACAAAGCGGCACGTGACCGCCACATACTCCCGGTTGGCTTCTTCGACCCGGACGTCGTCGCAGATACCGTGAAGTTCCTTTGTAGCGACGCTGCATCTATGATCTCTGGCGACGTGTTCGACATCGCCGCAGGTGCAAATGCGCAGTTCCCTGCCTAACGGTTTCTTTTACTTGAGGCCACGCTCAATTCCTCTATCACTGGCCAGCGTGAAGAAGATCGGTCCATACACGTGATCTCAGCCAAGCTCCTCTAAACGGCGTTTCCAGCGGTAAAAGGCGGTTCGAGAAATACCGAAGTACCGACAAGTACTAGCTACTTGTCTGGGCTCGCCTTCCGCCCAAGTGAGGATCTTTAACCGCCAGGCCACTAACCTGGCTTGCTCTGCTTTGGTCATAGAGCTTTCGTCTCCACGTCTTCATGGAATGAAAGCTGAATGTGTCACGTATGTGATGGGAATTCACATAATTTGACATGGCGGAGAGGGAGGGATTCGAACCCTCGATACGTTGCCGTATACACACTTTCCAGGCGTGCGCCTTCGACCACTCGGCCACCTCTCCGTTCGGGCGCGGACTATACCTAAACGCGGATCGCTTCGCTATGTTTCGCTACTGGCGATTCAATCGGTAACGAGGAGCAGGAACATCTTCAGAACAGCGCCAGGGGCATATATCCAGCCCTCCACGACGAGTATAGAGGGCGTGGACCGACAAATACTCCGGCGTCAGCTGTTCCCATAGATCGCTGTAGATGCGTTCGACACATTGCTCGTGAAATTCTTGATGATCCCTAAATGCCAAAAGATAGCTTAGGAGTTCGCTTGAGGACGCATGCGTTCCGCGACTATCGACTACCACTGTCGCCCAGTCTGGTTGTGATGTAACCGGGCAAAGCGAGCGCATTCGATGCGTATACACCTTTGCACTTCCTTCAACGGGTCTGAAGGCCCCGGAGTCTGCGTCAGCGGGGCGTAGCGCAAGCAAGGTCTTGTGGCAGTTGTCCAGGCACTCTCCCTCAATGCGTACGCCGCGAAACTCGTCGCTTTCAACGTCGAATAATTCCAGCACAACATCCGCTCCAACAACTTGCGAAAGATCTTCAATTATCGCGCTGACCGCTTCTTGATCACTGGCAAACGTGTGGTTGTTCAGCGAGTTCAGATACAGCTTTAGCGATTTTGACTCGACCAGATTTGGGGAGCTTGCTGGGATCACAACATGTCCAACTCTAGCCTCGGGAACACCATCTGAGTTAACCCAGGAGATTTCATACGCGTGCCAAACATCCTCGCCAAAAGCCTCAAAACAACCGTTCCTTAAGCTTTGGCGAGCGTTTGCGCGGGGAACGGGAAATAGCAGTGAAGGATCGTAAAAATGGCTTCCAGCCACTTGCTGCCCAAGCAATGGTCCTTTGTCGTGCTCCTTGACCATAGCTACTGGCGCAAACGCGTGCCCGAATTTAATAAATACATGCTGTAGGTAAACGCGATTACCGTGAAGAACCCGAGCATTGCGAAAGCAAAACCAACGGATACGTCGGCGACCCCTAAAACACCAAAGCGAAACGCATTTACCACATAGACCAAAGGATTCAGCTTGGACACTGCGGCCCAAAAGTCTGGGAGCAGTTCGAGCGAATAGAACACTCCGCCTAGGTAGATAAGCGGCGTAAGCACGAAGGTAGGAACAATCGATATGTCGTCAAAACTGTTGGCGAAAACCGCATTGATGAATCCGGCTAAGGCAAACAAGACTGACGTGAGGAGAACGCCAATCACCACTACGGTAAAACTGTGGATATGCAGATCGGTAAAAAATAGAGACACACTCGTCACGATGATTGCGACTAATAGCCCCCGTGCCACGCCGCCGAGCACATAACCCATCAAGATGATGTAGTTAGGCGTAGGTGAAACAAGCAACTCTTCTACGCTGTGATTAAACTTTGACCCAAAGAACGAAGAAACCACATTCGAATAAGAGTTCGTCACTATGGCCATCATAATGAGGCCAGGGACAACAAATTCCATGTAGCTAAAGCCACCCATCTGCCCAATTCGAGATCCAATCAAGGAGCCAAAAATAACGAAGTAAAGAGACATGGTAATCGCCGAAGGCAGCAAGGTCTGCGGCCATATGCGCAAAAAGCGTCGTATCTCTTTTCTCAAGATCGTCGCGAATGCAACTAGCTTTTCCTGAGAGTTCATGCGCCCTGCTCTACGAGATTCACGAACATTTCTTCCAGTCGATTCGCGCGATTGCGCATGCTCACGACTTGAATACCCGCACTCTGCAATGCAGAAAACACCTGGTTCAGGTGCTGTCCGCGCTCTACTTCTATTTCCAGCGTACAGTTGTCGACCTTCCTTACAACAAAGTCATCGATGGCAAAATCCGCGGGTAACTCATCCGCGCTATCGAGAATAAAGACCTCTCGGTGCAGGCGACGAAGCAAGTTGCGCATGGAGCTGTTCTCGACGATTTCACCGTGATTGATGATCGCGATGTTTCGGCAAAGTGCTTCCGCCTCCTCTAGGTAGTGGGTGGTCAGAATGATGGTCGTGCCTTGCTCGTTAAGTTCCTGAAGAAAGTCCCACATGCCGCGACGCATCTCAATGTCGACGCCTGCTGTCGGTTCGTCGAGGATCAGCAACTTAGGTTGATGGACCAGAGCTCGCGCAATCATCAAACGCCGCTTCATGCCGCCAGATAGCATTCGTCCAGAGACATCCCGCTTGTCCCACAAGCCCAGTTGGCGCAGATAGGCCTCGGTACGCTCTCGCGCAAGAGACCGCGGAATACCGTAATAGCCTGCCTGATTGGCGACGATATCGAATACGTTTTCGAAAAGATTGAAGTTGAATTCTTGGGGTACGACGCCCAAAAATTGCTTGGCCAGTGGATAGTTAACATCGATATCGACACCGTAGATCTCAACGTCACCTGCGGACTTCGCTACGAGGGAACAGATAATGCCAATAGTCGTTGATTTGCCGGCTCCGTTGGGACCTAACAGAGCAAAGAAGTCTCCTTGTTCTACCTCTAGGCTAATGCCTTTGAGGGCAGCAAAACCGTTATCGTAGGTTTTCTCGAGACCTCCAATTCTGAGCGCCGGAACCACAGGCTCCGCCACCGCTGCATGTTTAACAGCATTTGCGGCTTCGCCGATCGGGGACGCACCCCTCTCGACGGACGGCGAGCCAGCGGTTGGCGGGGCGGAAGACGGAGTTGAGCCGGTGGGCCCGCCACCACTTTGTCTATTGCTAACGTCGATCATCAGATCCTCGAGAACGATCAATCATAAATGCCGATGTTCTCTTCTACGATGGTTCAAAGATGCTCTGGCCGCGTACCGACAGCACACTGTGTGCTCAGCGACCGAAATATCCGGGGGCGCGCATTGTAAACAGTTACTATGGCTGGAGATACACCGACGCGCCTGACGGAATTTAGCTCTGCGTCAATTTGACTAACAAACAGCTCAACTGAACACCAATTGGTCATTTTCTGAGGGATCCCGATGGATGACACAAGCTTTCATGAAATGCATTTGGATACCTTCCAAAGCTTTGCGGCTCACCTTCAAGGCCTTGCCGAAACCGAAGAGGGTGCTGATTTGCAGACCATAGCATCGCATTTCTCGCAGCTCTGCTCTACGCCAGGCAAAATTATGGATGAGGGGCCCGGACTGGTTGCTCGATTCTTTACCGTAGCGCCTCACCTAGCCCCGACTTTTCCCCGGGACCTCCTGTGGTATCTGGGGCGCGAGTGTTTGCACTTTATCCCCGACGAAGAAATTGATGCACTCACTGCTATGGACGAACAACGACGGGAGGCCGCGGCTCAGGGTGAGTTATACAACTGGCGCGAGCTGCGCGCCGCCGCACGAGGTTTACAATAAAGAAGAGTCTAAACCTTTGAAAAGGCGACAAGAACATAGCCGCTTCCAGCCCTAACACCCATCAGGGCCGACCGCAGGATTACAGCCTCCGTTTGCTTGACGCTTTAGGGTCTCATCCCTACAATGCGCGCCTTCTCACATGCCTTGTGAGTTCCTCAGCGTCCCCTTCGTCTAGTGGCCTAGGACACCGCCCTTTCACGGCGGGAACAGGGGTTCGAACCCCCTAGGGGACGCCATTTCCTTGCGGCGCCAGTCGGGCGCTAAGCTGCAAAAAGTAAGATAAAGCCTCGGTTAAGCGCTTTGAGTGAGTGCCTCAAGTAACCGGGCCACATCCTTCTTTATTAAGAGACGCGCCTCTTCGTCGACCGGCAGCTGTTCTAGCTTTGCGACCTCCCGCCGCAAGGGATAATTCCGACGTAGTTCGTCAAAGCTTAGATCGACATCCTCTCGCGTAGCCCGAAGTAGTCCACGCATCTTTCGATCGTCCTCACGGATACGATAATGACGCTCTAGCAACTCTTTCGAAGACCGAACTGGAGACGTTAGCTCCTTAGACCGCTGCGCTAAGTCATGATCGAAGTGAAGCGATATCGGCGAAACCAGGCCGATGTCAGCCATTCCCTGCCAAAGCATGCGGGTCGCTTCAAGTTTCGCATCCAAGGAGTACCCAGCAATATGCGGGGTGGCCAACTTTATAGCCTGATCGTCGAGCAATTCGGGATCTACCTTGGGCTCGTTCTCCCACACATCGACAACCAGGTTTACTGGATTGCTGCTCGCGAGATGCTTTCGCAGAGCCGACCAGTCAAACACCTCGCCACGGGATGCATTGATCACTGTTTGACTGGAGTCGAGGCAAGAAAAGACACTCTCATCAAAGAGGCAGAAAGACGGGTTTGGCGCTCCATAGGTGAGGCTGCAGTGAACGCTGATGATTTCGCTTTCCAGCAATTCCTCTAAGCTACAAAAAGCAAAAGAGTGCTTTCGCTCGGACCCTAGCCTAGCCGCTACTGGCGGATCGTAAACTTTTACACTCCAGCCCATCCTATCGGCTACGGACTTCAGTCGCTTGCCTACGTGACCGTATCCGACAATTCCCAGGCTAGCTCCCCGCTCTAACTTTTGCCAAGGCTCATCTAACGCGAGGAGCGCAGCCAACACATATTCCACTACCGCATTGGCATTGGACCCTGGGGCGGCGCTGAAACGAATTCCGCTGGCCTTAAGGTATTCCTGGTCTACATGCTATGTACCCGCAGTAGCGGTACCGACGAAGGCCACATTGGCTTTCGAGAGCAAACTCTTGTCGACTCGCGTGACTGATCGCACCCACAGGGCATCTATGCCGTCGAGGTCTTCTGCCCCAATCGATCTGCCCGCCATGCTTGATACACAGACACTCGAAGCGGGAAGCGCCTCTAGTCCCGCTATGTTTTCATCCGCAAGCAGCCGGATCACGAGCTTGGTAAACCGTTGAAGTTAAGCTGTGCTAGTGAGAAGTCTGGATGAAAGCGACCGGTGAGTTCATCAAAAAACAAGCGCGCCCGGCGCGGAAAGCCGTTCGCCTTGATGCAAATCGCTTCCTCGCGAATAGCGGCGGAAAACTGCTGCACTTCTGCTGCACTTGTAGTCGATTCAAGATTATCCATGCTCACTCGAAAAGGAACCGCGATAGCCTGCGAGAAACACCACTCTAATGCCTGCGGCCGAGCTTCGACGCCGATAAATCGAGCTTGCTGCTTGGGGCTGCGGCCATCGGGTTCATACCAGTAGCCATAGTCAATCAACTTACGCCGCTCGGCACCGGCGATACACCAGTGAGCGACCTCGTGCAAAGCACTGGATACGAAATCCTCCCGAAAGTGAATGATCGCAGGGGCGTCGTCACTCGGAGGTGTATAAAGAGGTTCTTCTGCCCCTCCTCGCAGTAAGGTGTGCTCGTGCTCGAGGAAGACTTCTCGAAACAGAGCGCAAAGCTGGGCGCTACTAACCACCTTTGCGCAACACATAGACGTACTCGCGGGCATATTTTGAGTCGCCGTTTCTAGCGCGTTCTTTAGCGTCAACAAGCTCATGGCCAAGATGACGGCAGAATTGTGGGATATCACGCTGGGTGGATGGATCCGTAGCAACGACCGTGAGCGTTTCACCGGCACTCATTTTTCGAATCGCTTTGTGTATCAGCATCACGGGTTCGGGGCAGCGCAGGCCTCTGGCGTCTAGTGATCTAGCAGCAGTAGTGGAATCCGGCATCAGAGTTAGTCAGCACACCTGCAGCTGTTAATGTGAGAGATCATTGTGCTTGCGCCTTCCTAGCGGGTACTCGCAACCAGTGCGGAGCTCAGCTGAAATAAAGTAACCGGTAAAAAGTGTTGTATTAGGCAAGGCTAAAACGGCGAACTTCCGAAAAACTACTGCTCCGAGCCCTCTGCGCGGAGCAACTCAGCGGCTCGCGCTCGATCAACCAGGTCCCAATTCTCGTCCAGCGTATGGAAAATCAATTGCACATCTCCGGCGATGAGCTGTTTGTGTAGTTGGCCCACCCTAACGCTGAGTGCGGTTTCTCGTTCGCCATAGTCGGTGCCGTCCCGACTGGCAAACTCCTCTAGCAGCGCATCGAGAGTGGCGCCAGGAACCCGTTCAAGCGGAACCTGAACATAATCACTCATTTCCACTTTTCCTAGGCGAAACTTAGCTCGCCTTTTTAAAACGCAAGGTCATGCGATCACTTTCACCGGTCGCTAGCCGAGTTGCACGAGTGCTCTCCTCGCCACGCAGGGCCGGCGGCAACTCCCAAACACCACCTTCGTAATCCGCACTGTCCTTAGGGTTAGCATTAATTTCCGAACGCGCATCGAGGGTAAAGCCGGCCGCCTCCGCTGCAGCTATCACGGTGGCTTCGCTCACGTAGCCAGACGCTTTCATCTCTTCTTCGCTCCGTTTGTCTTTTGCTCTGTGCTGGACGATACCAAGAACGCCGTCCGGCTTTAGCGCTTCGTACGCGGCGTCAAAAGTTTCGCTCAAGGTATCCGAACGCATCCAACTGTGAATATTGCGGAATGCAAGCACCAGGTCGGCGCTCTCCGGTGGAGCAATTTGCATTGCCTCCACCGGCGCGAGGGCCGTCACCTTTACACTTTTGTAGAGCTCATCGTTTCCACCCAATTTTTGCAGATAGGCCCCGAGGGATCGACGATCGTAAGAGCGACCATTGGCATCGTAATGAGCTGCGTAGTACACGCCCCGCCGTCGCAGTAGTGGGGCTAAAACCTCCGTATACCAACCTCCACCGGGAGCGAGCTCGACCACGGTCATATCATCTTCCAGCCCAAAGAATTCCAAGGTCTCTTTTGGATGCCTAAAAGCATCTCTGACACGGTTGGTGTCGGCGCGATGATCGCCAGCTAAGGCCGCTTCCCAATCCAGAGCCGCATGACTGAAAACTGGCATAGCAACGCATGCTATAACCCCAATAAGTAGCCGCAAGCCAAGCATTTAAAATCTCCTTCGGCGCGTGTCGTCAACGGCGCTAATATACGCGGCAAAGACAATAAAGTGGAGTTGGAACACCATGAGCGTACGAGTACTAATCAGCTTCTTTTGCGATGATCGACCGGGTGTCGTAGAAGAACTCAGCGCTGTGGTGGAAAGCTCCGGCGGCAATTGGTTAGATTCTCAGTTAAGTCGCCTCGGGGGTCGCTTTGCTGGCGTGCTTCAGGTTCAGGTGCCAAAGGCGCACCGCGATGCGCTGGCTGAAGCACTGCTATCGCTGGAACGAGCGGGCATAACCGCATCGATCACTGACGCCGGCGACATCGATACGCAACAAACGGATCTACGGTGTATCCGTGTTCTTGGCCCAGATAGGCAGGGTATTGTGCACGAGCTGACAAAGGCGCTTCGAGAAGCAGATTTTAACGTACGATCTTTAGTCACCGCGGTTGAAACCGCTCCCATGAGCGGTGAACTGTTGTTCCGAGCAACCGCACAAATCGAGGTAGAAGACCCGTCCAAGCTAGCAGGATTAGAGTTGGAGTTGGACAAACTTGCGGAGCAGATGACTCTAGAAATCGACGTGCTGGAAGATATCGACTAGCGGCCTCGCAGCCGTCTTCGAACAACAGCTAGCAACGTCCCAAAGGCAAAGGCAAGCGTGATAAGCAGCAACAGAGCGACCAGCAGCACAAGTAGCTGAGCAACCAGGCTGTTTGGATTAATGCCGAGTTGGCCCGCAGCGGCCCAAAGCAGAACGGCGAGCGCACATACCCCCAAGAGGGTCGTACGCGCGCTCGAGCGCTTAAATCCAGGGAGTTTCACCGCAGCTACTCCCGAGCCATCGGCTTCATTTTGGGCTTGATCTCACTTTGGATTTCACTCCGGATCACTGGCCAAGGCTACGTTCGGCGTCGGTGAGATTACGTCGGCATTTTGGCCTCGATGACGAAGCAGGTGATCCATCAGAACAAGCGCCAACATCGCTTCCGCAATTGGCGTTGCGCGTATGCCGACACACGGATCATGGCGACCCGTGGTCACAACTTCAATTGATTCACCCGCATGATTAATGCTCGCGCCCGAGGTCGTAATACTGGATGTTGGTTTTAAGGCGAGACTTACGGTGATCTCTTGCCCACTGCTGATACCTCCGAGCACGCCTCCCGCGTTATTGCTGCGAAATCCGCAGGGATCGATTTCGTCCCGATGCTCAGAACCATGTTGTTCAACGCTCGCAAACCCCGCCCCCAGTTCTACGGCCTTAACAGCATTGATGCCCATCATCGCTGAGGCGATATCGGCATCTAAGCGATCAAACACCGGCTCGCCTAAACCGGGACACACACCGGTCGCAACAACATTGATACGCGCGCCAATGGAGTCCCCGCGCTTTCGCAGGGCCTGCATAAACTCCTCCATCGCTTCGATTTTCTTAGGGTCTGGGCAAAAGAACGGATTGCTCTCTACGACATCCCAGTCCAGGGTTTCAGCCGCGATCGGTCCTAACTGCTTCAGATAGCCACGGATTTGAATTCCTTGCGTCGCCAGGTACTTCTTGGCGATCGCACCAGCGGCGACCCGCATAGCCGTCTCGCGTGCGGACGATCGTCCGCCCCCTCGATAGTCTCGGCGCCCGTACTTGTGCATGTAGGTATAGTCCGCGTGGGCGGGACGGATTCGATCCGCTATTTTGCTGTAGTCCTTAGAGCGCTGGTCTTCGTTTTCGATGAGTAAGCCAATAGGTGTACCGGTCGTTCGACCCTCGAACACACCGGACAGTATCTTCACTGAGTCGGACTCTCGACGTTGCGTGGTATAGCGAGACTGACCGGGCTTGCGGCGATCAAGATCGATCTGCAAATCCGACGACTCGATCGCCAGGCCAGGTGGGCAGCCATCAACGATTGCACCGATCGCGAAGCCATGGCTTTCACCAAAGCTTGTCACCGTAAATAGTTTTCCAAAGGTATTACCGGCCATTAGTTCTCTCTCATCAACTAAGCCGCGCATTATAATAGGCAGACACCTGTTCGAGCGTGCTCTTTTCCAAAACCAAAATCCCGTGCCCTCCTCCGGCAAACTCAGCCCAGGCCAGTGGGTATTCGCAAAGCTCCCTATCGAGCTCTTCCCAACTATTGCCCAACTCAAGAAACAACACCCCTTCCTCGGCCAAAAAGTGATGGGCGCTTGTGAGTATTCGGCGCGCCAGATCCAGTCCATCGGACCCAGCTTCTAAGGCAATTGCAGGCTCCGCAGCGTACTCTGCAGGCATCGCAGCAAGATCTTGTGCATCAACATAGGGAGGGTTGGAGAGGATGAGATCGAAACGTTCCTTAGGGATCGAAGCAAATAAATCGGAGCGCAACACTGACACGCGGTCGTGCAGCTGATGATAAGCAACGTTTTCCTCTGCTAGGGAAAGCGCATCACTATCAATATCACTGAGAAGGATGTGCGCGGACTCCGAGGCGAAAGCCGCGGCAATACCAATGCAACCACCTCCGCAGCATAGATCGAGAATCCGCGGGCTATTGTGCGCTCTCCACCAGGGCTGATAGTTATTTTCGATTAGCTCCGCAAGCGGCGAGCGAGGCACTAAGGCTCGCTCATCTGCAATGAACTCCACGCCCATAAACCACGATCGACCGATCAGATAAGCAAGGGGGGTCCGATCTTCGATACGACGGAAAGCAATGCGATCGATAGTCTGCCACTGATCGTCGGTGAGTGGGTTGTCCACCAGCGCTTGGCTCGCGGTTTGCGGAAGATCCGCCGCGTGTAAGACCAGCATGCATGCCTCGTCCCAAGCGTTGTCTGTTCCGTGACCATAAAACAAATCAGCCGCTAGAAATCGGAGATGGATTTCTTCCAGTACCGAGCCTAGCGTTCTCGACAACCCAACCATCACATTGCTGCTCTCTTAGGAGGTTGCTACCATTTTACCCGTTCCCTATTTGAGAAGAGTCAACCGCCATGGAAGCACATTGGGCGGGCATCATTAGTGCCATTGGAGAAAACCTTGACCGGCCCGGCTTACAAGATACGCCGAAGCGCGCTGCTAGCGCCTTCGAGTTCCTGACGCGCGGTTACAAGCAGTCAGTCGAGGAAGTCATAAACGACGCGCTGTTTCCCTCTGACAGCAAGGAAATGGTGCTCGTACAGAACATCGAGTTGTATTCGTTATGTGAGCACCATCTCCTGCCGTTTATAGGTAAGTGCCACGTCGCTTACATTCCCACAGGAGAAGTGTTGGGCTTGTCTAAAGTTGCTCGCGTGGTGGACATGTACGCGCGCCGTTTACAGATTCAGGAGTCTCTCACCGCGCAAATTGCCGAGACCATTCGAGAAGTGACTAAAGCAGAAGGCGTCGGCGTGATCATAGAAGCGCAGCACATGTGCATGATGATGCGGGGTGTTGAAAAGCAAAACTCGATGATGAAAACATCAGCGATGCTTGGAACGTTTCGCGCTGACCAAAAAACTCGCGACGAGTTTTTAGCCCTTCTGCAACTTTCCAAGTAGATTTTTGGCAGGCTCTTCTTCGCTCACTGGTGCTCAATCGTTCATCACACTCGCCAGGTTGGCCCTGTCATTCAGCAGTCTCCTGCAAAAACTCACCATGCAGATACTGGCGGTTTGTGCTCCGTGCCGACGCATACAGTAGTAGACGACCGACACTCTCACCGGAGCGTTCAGGCCTGGCAAGGACTGACTCATCCTCTTGAGCCGATACTGAGTCGGTAGCCTCTACAACTTTGTAAACAAAATAGCGTTGTGACACTTCACGACCGTAGAGGAGCCGCTCTTCGAAGACTCGGTTCGCCCATTGAACGCTGCTACCACAGGCTCGCGCTTCGCAGGTGAAAATCAATTCGAAACGAACATCGGAAGACAACTCATCAACCAGGTCGTTGATCACTTCCCCGGAGCTAAAGCCATTTGCCACCTGCCAGGTGTAACGATGCAAGGTGCCACTTAGACGTTCGCTTTTTCTTGGCGCCCACTGCCCACGAATTTTCTGAATAGCGCCTAAAGGCACGGTATAGCCAACAACGGCTCTAGCGTCTGCCTCTCGCTTGGCATTCAAGTAAGAACGTTGTCCAAACGCGTCCAGCAATGCAAGGGTGTCAGGACTGACATCCGCCGTTGCGGATTGAGGAAGAACACCTAATGGGATCAAAACCAGCGATGCCCTCGCAGAGGCGCGCCGTAAACTGTTAGCTAAACTTTTCAGAATGCGTACAACTTGCACGGAGGAGTCTAGGGCAAAAATTGGGAGCGCCTGCTTATAACCAGATGTGACAGCGCTTTTGACTTGAGATAGCAACAGATGACCTTGCGAACCTCCATAGTTAAACGCAGAACGGATTAGCACCGTTCCGCAGTACGACTATAACGTTTCTCGATGAACAATAGTAAGTAGAGCAAACACGCTAACGAAGCTGTACCGTTCCGGGCAAAACGCTGGCATTTTATGCGCTCGCGCTAGAGATGCGCGATGTGGCACGCGAGCCCCCTGTCAGCGCTAATTTGAAAAGCGTTTTCTGGTCGGGGGCTAGCTAAGGATTCGCCTACTCTTCGAGTTCGGCAGCCCTTAGGCTTCGGTCAATTGGAGTAGGAGTTTGTTCAGCCGCTCAACATAGGCGGCTGGATCAGGCAGCTGACCTCCCTCCGCGAGGTTTGCCTGGTCAAAGACAATCCGCGTGAGATCAGCAAAACGATCTTCGTCCGATTCCGCATCGAGCCGCTTGACCAACGAGTGCGCCGGGTTGATTTCGAATATTGGCTTGCTATCAGGCACATCTTGCCCTGCCGCTTCCATGATCCGCTTCATTTGTGCGCCCATATCGTGATCGCCCACGACCAAACACGCCGGTGACTCTACAAGACGAGTTGTGGCGCGCACTTCTTCAACCTCATCTCCGAGCACTGCTTTGATCCGCTCGACAAGGCCCTCGGCCGCTTTCTCCGCGCTTTCTCGCTCTTCTTTGTCTTCTTCCCGTTCATCCTCTAAATCAAGACGTCCACGAGCAACGTCCTGGAGAGCTTTGCCATCAAACTCGCTCAGATGATTCATCAACCAATCGTCGACCCGATCCGACAGCAGCAGCACCTCGAGGCCGCGCTTGCGGAAGATCTCTAGCTGCGGGCTTCGGCGGGCGGTATTGTAGTTTTCCGCAACAACATAATAGATCTTGTCCTGCCCCTCCTGCATACGCGACACATAGTCCGCCAAAGACTGATCTTGCGTTTCTTCATCGCTATGCGTTGTGGCGAATCGCAATAGTTCGGAGATTTTTTCTTTATTCCCAAAGTCTTCGGCCGGCCCTTCTTTTAGAACCTGCCCAAACTCGGTCCAGAAGCTGGCGTACTGCTCCGCGTCGTTTTTCGCCATTTTTCCGAGCATGTCCAGAACGCGTTTCGTTAGAGCGCTTCGCAGCGAATCAACGGTCTTATCCTGCTGCAGGATTTCCCGTGACACGTTGAGTGAGAGATCGTTTGAATCGAGCACGCCGCGGACAAAACGTAGATATAGCGGTAAGAATTGCTCCGCATCATCCATGATGAACGTACGCTGAACGTACAGCTTAACTCCTCGGTTGGCATCGCGGTTCCACAGATCGAAGGGCGCTTTAGAGGGAATATAGAGCAGACTCGTATACTCCAACTTACCCTCTACCCGGTTGTGGCTCCAACTCAGCGGGTCCTGGAAGTCGTGAGCGACGTGTTTGTAGAACTCCGTGTACTCCTCATCGCTGACTTCACTGCGACTTCTCGTCCAAAGAGCTGTCGCCTCGTTAACTGCTTTGTATTCAGGCTCAGCCGCATCCTCCTTAGCATCCTCCTTAGCCTCTTCATCATCGGATGCGGGTGGTGGGGTCTCTTTCATTAGGACCGGCACGGAAATGTGATCCGAGTACTTTTTGATGACGCTGCGCACGCGCCAGTCGCTGGCAAAATCTAGCGAGTCTTCTCGAAGGTACAAGGTTATTGCCGTACCCCTCGATGCCTTCTGCTGAGCCTGAATGGAAAAATCTGCTTCGCCGGCAGACTCCCACAGAACCGCCTCCTCCGAACTCGCACCGGCTTTCAAGGTATGAACTTGCACGCGATCCGCGACAATAAACGAAGAATAAAAGCCAACACCAAACTGTCCAATCAATTGCGAGTCTTTCTGCTGATCGCCAGACAGCTGCTCTAGAAATGCCGCGGTACCCGACTTAGCGATCGTGCCCAGGTTCTCAATGACCTCATCTCGAGTCATGCCTATGCCGTTATCGCTAATCGTAATCGTCTTCGCTTCTTCATCGACGTCTACCGAGACAGAAAACTCAGAATCACCCGCCAGTAAACTGTCATCGGATAAGGCGGCGAAACGAAGTTTATCCACGGCATCTGACGCATTCGAGATCAACTCACGCAGAAAAATTTCCTTGTTGGAATACAAGGAGTGAATCATCAGGTGAAGAAGTTGCCGCGCTTCCGTTTGAAAGCCGAGAGTTTCTTTTTCTACTTCCGCGTTCATAGCCTTAGGTCCTAGCGAGCAGCGTAGTTTTGGTGATTTGCCCGATGTGGGGTCAAAAGCTTGTTTTTCAAGCGTGACTCGACAATCCTGACCGCCATCGCAGGCAAATAAAGTCGAAAAACAAATGAATTCACCCGCGGAGTCACTTTTGCGCTTTACTACACGAATCAGCACTGGCAGTTCTTGGTCTAGGACATCCAGCAAAGCTAGCTCAATGCGCTCTGAATGTTTACAAGAACCTGCGGCTAAGAACTGCTTTTTGTTGGGTGGGATGCTCTGTGTTCTGCTTAGTGCCTGTAGCGATAGCAACTCGCTAAATGTACCCCCGATCACCCCGCTTCCCCCTACTCCACAGTTTTTGCCGGTAAGCGCACCACAAATACTGGCACCGCCAGACATCAACGAACCCTTTCTGATTACGACCACCTTCGACTTTGCTGCTCAGGGCTACCAGTCAGAGGAATTTTTTCTTTCCGGTACCGCTAGCGCTTTCACCAATTTGAACGAATTGCAAAGCGACGGCCTGTGGGAAGCGGAGCCGGCTGAAACGGCCGACTACGTTACGAGGGTGATTGTGTACAGGCCCGTGGACGAATCTCAGTTTAGTGGAACGGTGGTGGTGGAATGGTTAAACGTTACTCAGGGCTTCGACGTACCCGTCGGCTGGGGAGCGGGCCATGTTGAAGCCCTACGCAAAGGTCATGCGTGGGTAAACGTCACGGCCCAAAGAGTAGGGATAGAAGGCCTAGACGATGCAAGTCTTCCGTTCTTCTTAGTAGCGGTTGATCCGGATCGCTACGACTCGCTGAACCACCCTGGGGACAGTTTTTCCTACGACATCTTTACGCAGGTAACCGCCGCGATTCGAAGCGATGAGAACATTATCGGTGGTTTCCAGGCCGAGGTTCTTATAGCGACCGGTGAGTCGCAGTCCGCATCGCGCCTGCTAACCTACGTAAATGCGATTCAACCACTTTACAATGCCTACGATGCGATCTTAGTCGACAGCCGTTTTGACAGCGCTCAGCCTCTCGCCCAAGATCCCTTAGTCGAAATCCCGGCACCGGAAGCAGTGCTGTTTCGGGACGACCTTACTACGCCCGTGCTAAACCTCCAGTCTGAGACCGATGTGATCCCCTTGGGCTCGGTCGACGAACGACAGGCCGATTCGGACTTTTTCCGCCTATGGGAAATGGCGGGCGCCGCTCACAACGATAACTATCAGCTTAACCTTGGGCGGGACGATGTAGGCGTCGGCGCTGAGAAAGCCCTTGTGGTTGAGAATAGCTTGATTTTCGGCTTATTCGCATGCGATCGACCGATCAATAGTGGACCCTACCCGTGGTTGTACATGCGCGCGTTGAACGCCTTAGATGGCTGGGTTCGAGACGGAGCCGCAGCACCAAACGCCGATCGATTGGAAGTGTCTGACGACAGCATGAGTTATCTGTTCGACGCCCAGGGAAATGTGCTCGGAGGAATCCGCACCCCATACGTCGACGCGCCCGCCGCTCGCATATCCGGAGAACTGAATACCGGTGGAGCTGGATGCCGCCTATCGGGCACAACGGAGCTGTTTGACGCCGCGACGATGGCGGCGCTTTATGTAGATCGCGAGGGTTACATTACTGCAGTTGCGGAAGCCACCGATAACGCAATCAGTGCGGGCTTCCTGCTCGACGAAGACGCGATTCGTATAAAGGAGGCCGCCGGCTTGCAATGGGATGCCTTAAGTTCTGAGTAAACTCAATCGAAAGCTATCTCTCGCCTAACAAAAAAACGCCCGCTAGCGGGCGTTTTTTTGACTGTACTGTCTATAGATGAGCGCTCTAGACAGGGCAGCTGATCGGCACGCGGACACTACCAACCGGTAATCTCAGCCAGCCCGCTTCCGATGTCCGCCAGGGAACGCACGGTCTTAACACCGGCGTCTTCAAGCGCTGCGAATTTCTCATCCGCCGTACCTTTCCCGCCTGCAATAATCGCCCCCGCGTGTCCCATTCGCTTACCTTTTGGAGCGGTTACGCCAGCGATATAGGATACAACCGGTTTGGAAACGTTAGCCTTGATATATGCCGCCGCTTCTTCTTCTGCCGTACCACCAATCTCGCCGATCATTACGATCGCTTCTGTCGCCGGATCGGCTTCAAACAGTGAAAGAATATCGATGAAGTTCGATCCTGGGATCGGATCTCCACCGATTCCCACACAGGTAGACTGGCCGAAGCCCGCGTCCGTTGTTTGTTTCACCGCCTCATAGGTCAGTGTGCCAGAACGGGAGACAATGCCGACCTTGCCCGGGAGGTGAATGTGTCCGGGCATAATTCCGATCTTACACTCGCCTGGGGTAATTACTCCGGGACAGTTAGGCCCGACCAATCGTACACCCACTTCATCGCATTTGACCTTCGCTTCGAGCATATCAAGCGTAGGTATACCCTCGGTGATGCAGACAACCAATTTAACCCCGGCATCCGCCGCTTCAAGAATAGAGTCCTTACAGAAGGGTGCGGGGACATAAATGACCGAAGCGTCGGCACCCGTTTCGCTGACCGCTTCTGCGACGGTGTTGAACACGGGAAGGCCCAGGTGTTCCTGGCCGCCTTTGCCCGGGGTGACACCACCAACCATCTTAGTGCCGTATTCGATAGCCTGCTCCGAGTGAAAGGTACCCTGAGAACCAGTAAAACCCTGGCAGATCAGCTTTGTATTACTGTCGATAAGAATACTCATTAGGCTGCTCCTCCAGCGGCGTTTACGGCCTGCTGAGCAGCATCCGTGAGACTGGTAGCGGCTATGATGTTTAATCCGCTATCCGCGAGGACCTGGCGACCCAAATCTGCGTTATTACCCTCTAAACGAACGACGACGGGCACCTCCACGCCGATTTCCTGGGCCGCACCAATAACACCCTCAGCGATCAGGTCGCAGCGCACGATTCCACCGAAGATGTTAATGAGCACCGCCTTCACCTTGTCATCGGATAGGATGATTTTAAACGCTTCGGACACGCGTTCCTTGGTTGCACCACCGCCAACGTCGAGAAAGTTTGCGGGATCACCACCGTGTAATTTGACGATATCCATAGTACCCATAGCCAAGCCAGCACCGTTCACCATGCATCCGATGTTTCCGTCTAGGGCAACGTAATTCAGCTCCCATTCAGCGGCATGAGCTTCGCGCGCATCCTCCTGGCTAGGGTCATGCATTTCATGAACAGCGGACTGCCGGTAGAGCGCATTACCGTCAACACCGACCTTTGCGTCGAGACAGTGAAGGTTTCCCTCGTCGGTGATCACCAGCGGGTTTACTTCAATAAGAGAAAGATCTTTCTCCTCGAAAAGACGGGCGAGTCCAAGAAAAATCTGCACAAACTGCTTAATCTGAACACCCTGCAATCCGAGGCGGAAGGCTAGATCACGTCCTTGGTAAGGCTGCGCGCCGACAAGGGGATCTATGGTCGCTTTTAAGATTTTCTCCGGAGTTTCATGCGCGACCTTTTCGATTTCGACTCCGCCCTCGGTCGACGCCATAAACACTACGCGGCGTGAGGAACGATCCACGACCGCGCCCAGGTAAAGCTCATCAGCAATATCAGTACAGGATTCTACAAGTATCTTTGATACCGGTTGACCACTAGCATCGGTCTGATAAGTCACCAGGTTTTTGCCAAGCCACTGATGCGCAAAATCCGCGACTTCCTCAGTGGTTTTTACTAACTTAACGCCGCCTGCCTTACCGCGACCGCCCGCGTGTACCTGTGCTTTTACCACCCACATCTCGCCGCCGATTTTTTCCGCTGCTTCGCTCGCAGCTTCAGGAGAATCGACTGCGTAACCTTGGGACACAGGTAAGCCGTACTCCGCGAACAGAGCCTTACCTTGATACTCGTGAAGGTTCATTTCTCTTCCTATTGCTAAGTGATGCTTCTCAATGAAGCCTGAAAGAAATTTGCGCTAGCGGCGCTTTCGATTGGCTATATGAATAGCGTGGCCGTCTACAGCCAGAGCGGCTTCATGCACTGCCTCGGAAAGCGTCGGGTGACCGAAGACCATTAAAGCGAGATCTTCCGTACTGGAGCCAAACTCCATCGCAATCAGCACCTGCTGTGCCAGATCAGCGGCGGAAGGGCCAATAATATGGCAACCCAGCAACCGATCAGTCCCCTCGTGCGCGATGAGCTTAACCACGCCATCGAAATCATTGGACGCCAAGGCGCGGCCACAGGCCGTAAAGGGGAAGCTGCCAGCTTTATAGGGAACGCCGTCAGATTTGAGTTCCTGCTCCGTCTTGCCGACCGCTGCAATCTCTGGATGGGTATAGATAATTGAAGGAATGCAGTCGTAGTTGACCTGTGCCGCTTTACCGGCAATGCGTTCGGCCACCATTACGCCCTCTTCTGAGCCCTTATGAGCAAGCATTGGCCCTCTGACGACGTCTCCGACCGCATAAACATTTGGCGCCGCCGTCACGCATTGCTCATTTACGAAAATGAACCCGCGCTCATCGAGGGTGACTCCGCTATCGTCGGCTAGAAGGTTTTGCGTACGCGGCCTTCGGCCGACGGAGACAATCAGCTTATCGAAGACTTCCTTCTTATCACCATCCGGCCCTGAGTAAGTCACATAAACTTGCCCATCTTTGACGACCGCCTCGGTAACACGAGAGCTCAAGCGAATGTCCAGGCCCTGCTTCTTAAAAATTTTGCTGGCCTCTTTGGCGATCTGCATGTCCACGGCCGCTAGAAAATCGTCCAGTGCCTCGATC
>JBCBZV010000095.1:0-15937 GCA_039815155.1 Pseudomonadota bacterium | reverse complement strand
TCGTAGGCGCCTTCTATTTCAAAGCGACAGGGGGATTGCGACTGCCGGCAGTCTCTGAGTGTGGACTCAGAAGTAACATTGCCTGCGCCAATGATTTCTATCCCGTGGCGACAGCCCCCGATTAAAGTAATAATGCCGCTGACAAAGCAGATAGCCCAAATGCTGGGCAGTTTTACGCGCATAACCCCACTCCCTTCCGGGACGCTTTTTGACTGCACTACACGCGCCCATCGGAGAAGAAACAGCTCATTTTTAAGCAGCACAGAAGCTGTTGATAACCGCTTAGACACGCCTGAGTGGTGAGAGTCAACTAATTCCAGGGAAGAGTTCACTAGCAAAGTGCCGAGACTGGCGCTGAAGCGGTCGTCGAATAATCAGCGAGATGAGTGTCGAGGCTCTATCGAGGGACGCAAGAGTTTTCTAAATATCAAAGCGCTGCGAGTGGATACTAGAGCCTTCCAACCTGAAGCCGTAACGTCATGCTTCTGGACTTCCTGGCGCGCTTTGTAGCACTGGTGCCGCGCCCGCGTGCAAGCCTGATTCGATATTACGGCATGTTCGCACGAAACAGTCGGTTCCGGGCACGAGTGACGCCGGCGGGTCGTGGTAAGTGGAGTACTGCCGCAAATGAGGCACCTACGGGCACTGGCAATGAATGCGAAGACGTCGCAACGCCCCCCACCCGGCTCGGAATTCACCGAAACAAGGTCAATCAGCGATTGGAACGAGCCAGGGATTTATACCCGGAAAGGAAGCTAACTCGTGCGAACCGTACAAGAGCGGCTGTGGCGATTAATGCGTTGCGGTGTCCTTGAAAAATAATCGAGTGATTTATTTCCAGAATCTCCTGAAAACTCGCATTCTGCTGATAGACATGCTTTGAGCATAGCCCGAAAGCATCATCTGGAGTAGGACAAGTCCCGATGCTTAATTGGCGTATCCGACCTAGTGAGGGTAGTTCATGTCGCCGACATTCAGCAGCCCACTGAACTACTCCGTAACCTCAATCTCAGCAAGGCCGTTTAGCAGCGAAGTTTCGAAAAAACGAAGATATAGGTCGTACGCCTCTGGAGCGCCTTGGGGACAAAAATGGCCCTCATTGATATTGGAGCAACCGGGCGTGGTCACCCCAGCTGTAGGGTTAGCCGGTACGAACTGCGCAAAGCCACCGGTGTTCGCGCCCGCCGCGATATTACCGAATATGGGGCCGGGCGCCTCCGTAAGAACTTCGGTTGAAGATTGGATCGTAGGCACATGTTGAATAACGCCGGGCCCATAGGCGCCTACCACCGCCCGAGAACCGTCGTTCGGCGCGAAAGTATCGTCGATCCCTTCGACGATCAGCAGGTCCGCTCTTCTCGGAGAGTCGAGCACAACAGGTGTCGCGAACTGTAGAGGCACGTAGTTGATTACAGACGACGTATCTCTGGTGACCTCTCTAAGCGGCGTTGCGGCGCTGAGCGCCGTCGCTGTCAGCGGCGACCCACGTTGTACGATGCTGTCAAATTCCGTATCGCTCGAAATAAAACCGGGAAACTCGAGGATTTCTGAGCGACGTAAACCACCAACCACCAGCAAGCCTGCATCTACCTCGGGAAGAAACGGCAAAGCCGCCATACCCCGATTCGCCCCTGCACTGATGCCAAAATAGCCAAGCCACGAAGTGGTGAAGTCTTGGACTCCATCGCCCCCCGCGGGGAACACATCGCCAGTCGATAAACTCTCTACAAGCTTGGCGAACGCTATGACGTAGGCATAGTTTTGAAGTTCGGCCTCCGCAAGTGGACTGGGCTGGAAAAACGTCGGATCAGCTTCTGTGCTTGAACCAGGATTTCCGGGGGTGGGAACAACCGTCTGCGGTACGGTAAAGCCTATCAGGGCGTAGCCAAGATCTGTGAGACTAGATCCGGCGCTATCTTCATTACGCCCGATGGGAATCAGCTCCTCGGCCGACCCCGGTTCACCATGCTGGTAGATGATTAAGGGCGGCGGTCCACCAGCTAAAGCCGACGTGTTTGGCAGCGTGAGAACAAAATCGACGGCAACGTCGTCGACTTTCTCGGGCAGACCGTTTAGGTCCCGAGCGAGACCGCCTAGAAGTGGCAGATTAAAATTAGGAAGCTCCACTGTCCCGCGCAATACAGCCTTAACCGGCGTACCGGGACGGGGTTCCTCGATTGAACTGACATTCAAATCGCCAAACTGTTCAGCGTCTATCAGCGAAACGATGGATTCCAAATCAGCCGTTAACGGCGCGGCACTGCGAATACTCATCCGCAGTACCAAGGCAATGTCGTCAGCATCGTAAGGTATTGGAGACACCTCGTTAACCGACTCGATGGTGGGTTCGATGAGCTCGCGCACCCGCGCAACTGCATCGTTTTCCAATGCCTGCGCCGCCGCAAGGCTGGCGGAAAACGCTGCTGAAGGAGCGAGCGGAGCGCCCGTCTCACTGAGGACCCGCCGAGTCACGATCAGCGCATAGGTGTGCTCCGGTTGAAGTCTTACCGATGGCAGCAAGATCAGACGATCTTCACCACCTGCCGCTGCTGGGTTTGTCTGGTTTCTCTGAGCGATTTTGAACGGAACGCGCCTTCCGTAGGCGGGATCGTTTTCAGTTATGTCGAACCAAACGGCGCTGGCCAGAGTATCCAGAGATTCCAAAACCGTCCCAGGCAGTGTTTCGGAGTCCACGGGGGCCGTGAGACCAATGCTCACGAAACCAACCGGGCTCCAACCATCCGCTCCGCTCGCGGCCCGTGCGGCACCACCCACGATCAGTTGGGTGGCTCCCGCATCGGCTTCGGGGGGGGGATCTAGGAAGAGAACACGTCGCGTTGCTGACGAGGTATCAGTTATCAAAAATACGTCGTCAGGCAGCGGTGTCAGTATCGACGGGTCTGAACGGTCGTAGATGATCGCCGGAGCTGGAGTGTTCGCTAGCGTCTCAAAAGCGAGGAACGCCTCTCCGGCGCTCTCTACCAAACATAAACTGTTTTCAGGCAATAACTGTCCGCTGGGGTTGAGTACTACGCGGCCATCGTCCAAGTTACTACGCGTCGTTGGAACCTCGCTTTCGTTGCACCTTAAACCTATTTCCACCGGCGACATTGCATCAGCGAGTTGTTCAGGAGTGAGCACAATCCATGATGACGTTGCGATAGGAGGGCCCTGCGGTTCTGGTGGCGGCTCCGTTGGCTCAGCTGGTGTAGTTGGAGGTGGGGATGCCGGAGGGGCCGCAGGTGGCGCCGAGACGTTTGAACTGCTGTCGCTTCCAGATCCAGAGCAACCGGCGCCGACCAACGCTGCGAGCACTAGAGCAGCAGCCCAGAGCTTCGCTTTTGAGAAGGAAATACGCTGTCTCATCGTGCTCACCCTTCAAATTACGATGACAGTCCACTGAGGAACTAAGGTGGTATTTTGAACTTCGCTCTATAAATGGGACAACTTAATCGAACTGCGTTCGTCGTCTCACATGTCAATACTGCCTCACCCTGCTTGACAACAGATATTAGCAACAATCAGTCGATGCTGAGCGAAACGAGGGCGGCGACAAAAAAACCTTGACGGTAATTAAATCCGTCCGGTAGCCACCAAGTGCTCTCTATGTGCTGATTTTCATCGGTGCCCACTGCACCACCGCCAGCCTATGGCCTGGGTTCGCATTCAGAGATTTTCTATAGCCTGAGGACGATAAAGATTATCGTGGTGCCCAGGGGCGGAATCGAACCACCGACACGAGGATTTTCAATCCACTGCTCTACCAACTGAGCTACCTGGGCTTTATGGGAACGCATAACAGCGTTGGGGACCATATGTCTCGCTTCGGGTCTCGGTGACCATTGGGCAAGGGCGGCGTATTAAACCCACAGCCCCGAGTTCAGTCAAGGGTCATTGGCCCTTTCGCTGGGTGTTAGTCGATCTGGGTTCGGGGTCTGCTTGGGCTGAGATCAATTACGCCATCACGACTCACCCTGAGCGCCGGACCAACACCGGCCAGCGATAGTTTCACGTCCAGCCGGTAAGGCAAACCATCGGCCGGTGGGCTCGACATGAGATCGCGGATCAGCGCCAGCGAATTCAAAACGCCAGCAGCGACCTCAAGATCAACTACTGTCTCTCCAAACGCTGCTATGTCGATCTGTTCATTGCTGACGCCGGTAAACAGCTTTCGCTCCCGTATCACTAGATCGTAGGCAAGGCCGCGAACGGAGAGTTCGACGTCATTGGGATTAACTACTCGGAGCTTTACCCGAAACCTGGCTTCGATGCCGTCGCTAACAACCGGAGTAAGGCCGAGGAGTTCTATCTCTGGTTCGTCAAAGTCTGTTAGTGGCAAGCTAGAGCAGGCATTAAGCAACCACAGGGTCAGTAGAAGCAGAGACGCTCTCATAAAGTCCCGCCTGAACGGCCAAAGCATTGCTTAGGACTCCTCCGGTGGTACGTAACCTTCGGCGCGATCAAAGTCATCGCCGGTAAAAAATTTGTCCATTTCTTCCTGCAGGTATTTTCTTGTGTCGGGCTCGAGCAGGCTCAGATGCTTCTCGTTAATCAGCATAGTCTGATGAGACTGCCATTCGTCCCAAGCTTTTCTAGACACGTTTTCGAAAATATCCTGGCCCTTTGGCCCAGGATAGGGTGGTGCGTCGAGTCCCGGCAGCTCTTCTTTATATTTGCGGCACTGAACGGTACGGCTCATGGCGGGCGACTCCTTTGAAGGATGGTGGGCGCGGCTATTGTCTTGTAGACAAGGACACGAAGCTCTCGGTCTACGACAATGCGGATGCCGCGTCTTGCCAAATGCGCTTGACTGGCGCGGCTATTCCTACCTTTGGCAGCGTTTCCGCAGGCCAGCTGCGCAGATCATCACGGTCTCGCACCATACTCGGGTTTCGTGCCAAGGTAAGCAACAACGGTCTTATTTCTAAGTGGTAGTGGCTGAAGCTGTGACGAAGAAGATCGAGCTGCTTGCTATCGATCACTTGGCTGCCCAAGCGCTCCTCGCAGTATCGCTTTGCCTGTACCTCGTCTTCGACTTCTGGAAAGCACCATAAACCACCCCAGATGCCCGATGCGGGGCGCCGTTCACACCAGAGTTGCCCTTCCGGCGAGGAGGCTATCGCAAACACCGTGTATTTGGTTGGCTTCTCTTTCTTGGGTTTCCGCCCAGGCAACTTTTCCTGAAGACCGAGCTTGCGGGCTTCACAGGCGTCGGTCTGCGGACAGATAACGCAGGCGGGCTTGCTTCGAGTACAAAGCGTCGCGCCCAAATCCATGATCGCCTGCGTATAGCTGGCGACGCGTTGATGCGGCGTATGCACCTCGGCAAACTCCCAGAGCCTATCGGCCACCGCAGTTTGTCCAGGCCAGCCTTCCACCGCGTGATAGCGCGCTAGTACCCGTTTTACATTGCCGTCAAGGATCGGTGCCCTACCGCCGAGCGCCGTCGATAAAATCGCTCCGGCTGTGGATCGGCCAACGCCAGGCAGCGATTCAAGCGCTTCCAAATCGGCTGGGAATTGTCCAGCAAACTCTTCAACGACCATAACCGCTGCTTTATGTAGATTACGCGCCCTGGCGTAGTAGCCGAGCCCGCTCCAGTAATGCAGCACCTCATCGATCGGGGCGGCGGCTAAAGCGCGCACCGACGGGAAGGCTTCTTTAAAGCGCTCATAGTAGGGAATCACAGTCGCGACCTGCGTCTGCTGCAACATAATTTCCGACAGCCAGGTGTGGTAAGGCGTGGCGTCCTTCTGCCAGGGCAAATCGTGCCGACCGTGATCGTCGAACCAGTCGAGGAGATGTTCAGCAAACGCATCCATTACAGCGCGAATGCTAATCGCTGTGCCTAGAATTGCCAATGAAGCGGCGGACACTCTCACCTATAATGGCGCACTTTTCGATCTATGAGGTATCGCCCTCTATGGGGGTAAGCTGGATCGGAGCAAAAGCAAATCGTGAAGGTAGATCTAGTAGCAAGATCTTGGAGACTGAGGCGATGGTTGATCGCAGCGCAGAGATTAGCAGGGATACGCTGGAGACACAGATCAGTGTCACGGTGAATCTCGACGGTTCTGGCAAAACAGACATGGATACGGGCCTGCCGTTTCTAGAGCATATGTTGGACCAAATCGCTCGCCACGGGATGATCGATTTGACGATCAAAGCCAAGGGTGACCTCCACATCGATGCGCATCACACCGTTGAGGACCTTGGAATAACTCTCGGTCAGGCCGTCGCGGAAGCAGTTGGTGACAAAAAAGGGATTACTCGCTACGGGCATGCCTATGTACCGCTAGACGAAGCGCTTTCGCGCGTGGTGATCGACTTCTCTGGGCGTCCGGGTCTCGAGTACCACGTTGACTTTACCCGGGCCTTGATTGGGGGCTTCGACGTGGATCTGTTCTCTGAGTTTTTTCACGGTTTTGTGAACCACGCAAAGGTTACGCTGCACATCGATAACATTCGCGGTGAAAACAGCCACCACCAAATCGAGACGGTGTTCAAAGCGTTCGGTCGGGCCCTGCGAATGGCGCTCACCGCCGATCCTGCGATGGCCGGGGTCACCCCTTCTACCAAGGGCGTGCTCTAGCTAGCAACCGCGTTCGCGACGATAAGCTAGCTTTATTCGGCCGACTTCGTCGCTGCGGCTTGGGCCGTCGACTCTGTATCTATCGGCTTTTTCTACAGCAAATTTTCGACAATGACTTTTTCTATAGCGAACAGAGGCTGTAAACAGCACAAGGAGATTTAACTTGGGTACCAGTGTTGCCGTGATCGACTACGGCATGGGCAACCTTCACTCGGTAGAGAGTGCCTTAGAGCATGTCGGTGCCACCCACGTGGCAGTGACTCGGGACCCCGCCGCCATCGACGCAGCGGATCGAGTGGTGTTTCCCGGTGTTGGCGCGATCCGCGATTGCATCGCCGAAATCAAGCGGCAGCGCTGCGATGAACTACTCATGCGAGCTTTACGAGAGCAAAGTAAGCCGGTGCTTGCCATCTGTGTAGGCATGCAGGCCTTGCTCGATAGCTCACAGGAAAACGACGGAACCCAGTGCCTGGGTCTCCTTAGCGGCGAGGTGAAACACTTTGGCTCACCGCTGCACGATAACCAGGGACAACGCCTGAAGGTCCCGCATATGGGTTGGAACGAAGTCGCGCAGGTAAAGCCACATCCACTCTGGGCTTCTATTCCGGATCGATCACGCTTTTACTTCGTCCACAGCTATTACGTGCATGCGGATGACCGAAGTCTGCTGGCCGCTAGCGTTGACTATGGGGTCACTGCCGACGCCGCCTTGGCGGTCGACAATTTGTTTGCGGTGCAGTTTCACCCGGAGAAGAGCCACTCCGCTGGACTGCAGCTTCTGAGAAATTTTATTCACTGGGATGGAACATGCTGATTATTCCCGCAATTGATCTCAAAGACGGCCAGTGCGTGCGCCTGCGACAAGGGGAAATGGACGACAGCACCGTGTTTTCCGATGATCCGGTCGCTACCGCACAGCGCTGGGTTGATGAAGGGTGCCGACGTCTGCACCTAGTAGACTTGAATGGGGCCTTCGCCGGTACGCCCGTAAACGGTGACGCGGTCACCGCCATCGCTGCTCGATTCCCAGATCTACCGATCCAAATCGGCGGAGGTATCAGAACGCTCGACACGATTGAGCACTATCTTCAAGCCGGGGTGAGCTACGTCATTATCGGAACCCAGGCGGTCAAAGAGCCGGAGTTTGTGGCGACCGCCTGTCGTCAGTTCCCCGACAAAATCATCGTCGGCCTGGATGCACGCGATGGCCGCGTTGCCACCGACGGATGGGCGGAGGTCTCGGCGCTGCAAGCGAGCGATCTGGCTCGTAACTTTGCGGATGTGGGCGTGAGTTCGATTGTGTACACCGATATTGCGCGTGACGGCATGATGCAGGGCGTGAATATAGATGCCACGGTTAACCTAGCTCAATCCTGCGGGATACCGGTGATCGCCTCCGGCGGGGTCACCACGATGAACGATATTCGCTCGCTTGCGGCGGTAGAGTCGGCGGGGGTCATTGGCGCCATCACCGGTCGCGCAATTTATGAAGGCACCATCAAGCTTGCCGATGCACAGCGCTACTGCGACGAGTTAGAGGGCTCGGCCAGCGCTTCGACCGTTACCGAGGGCTCAAACGCATGAGCCTCGCGCGCCGCATCATCCCCTGTTTGGATGTCGACAACGGCCGGGTCGTAAAGGGCGTTAACTTTGTCGATATTCGGGATGCGGGAGATCCGGTTGAAATTGCGGCTCGCTACAATCTCGAAGGCGCGGACGAAGTTACCTTTTTAGACATTACAGCAAGCCACGAAGCGAGAGATACCACCGTGCACACCGTTGAGGCTATTGCCCGCGAGGTGTTCATACCGCTCACCGTCGGTGGCGGTATAAGAAGCGTCGAGGACATACGAACCATGCTCAATGCTGGAGCCGATAAAGTTAGTATCAACACCGCAGCGATTCACGATCCAGACCTGGTAAAGCGTGCTTCGGAACGTTTTGGTGCGCAATGTATCGTGGTTGCCATCGATGCAAAACGGGTCGCGGCTAGTGTGGGCGCCGGGGGTGGTGAAGGCGATGAAGGCAGCGGAGATGGCGCGCCGCGCTACGAAATATTCACTCACGGCGGCCGCAAGGCGACCGGCATCAATGCGGTGGAGTGGGCTCAACGCATGGCGGAGCTCGGTGCGGGTGAACTGCTGCTGACGAGCATGGACCGAGACGGCACTCGCGACGGATTCGAACTGGGTGTCACAAAAGCAATCACGGATGCGGTGGATATCCCAGTCATTGCTTCCGGGGGTGTAGGAACGCTCCAGCACCTCGTCGACGGAGTCACCTTAGGCGGTGCCGATGCGGTTCTAGCCGCGAGCATTTTTCATTTTGGTGAATACACCGTTGGAGAAGCAAAACGCTACATGGCCGACGCGGGGATTGAAGTCCGCCTTCAGTAAAGCGCTGCTAGCCGTTTTCAGGCTCTCTCCGATCCAGAAAGTTCACGATCGCTGTTACCGTTTCATCCACGGACTCGGGTCCGAGAATGTCTCCGGTTAGTACATGCGGACTAAGACTCGCTGGCTCGTCGATACGCAGTACCGTTTTCTCAGAGCTGTTCAGCAGCTCAAAGTTGAGCAGCAGTTTCTCTACGGAGACAACATCGTCCTTAGGCGAGTACACCAGCATCGCTTGATCGACGTCGATCGCGGGTGCTTCCTGAAGGGCTAGCTCCAACAAGCGCATCATCTCGATCACAGCGCTATAGCGATAGCGAGTTGTCCAAAATGTTTCTTGACCTTCGTTCGCCGCGTCCCAGGACAAATACTCGCCCGCAAGCGCCCGCATTATCTGCGGTCCGTAGGGGCCTATGGCGATAGATGATCCTGCACGGGCAGGACCAAAATTAGGCGATACGAACACGAGGCCAGAAACGGACTCGAAATCCGGATGGGAAGCGACAGCGGCAGCAACGGTCGCACCTGTCGAGGTGCCAATCAGAATCAGCTCATCACCCAAGGCTCGACCCACGGCCAGCGCTTCGACTCCATCATTGACCCAAGCTTCCGCCGCAGCGTCCATGGGGCCATTGTCCAGCCTACCGTGGGAAGCAAGGCGCGTTTCGAAGAGATTGGCGCCTAGCGATTTCGCAACCAGCTCGGGAACGGGTGCGATTTCTTGGCGTGTTGCCGAAAAGCCATGAAGGTAGATGACAACGCGTTTGGTTCTTGCGCCCGGCTCCCCGGCCCATACCACGCGCTTCTCTGCGCCCGGTGTTAGCGCATATTCCAGCGACGCCGTTTTTTCCTTCAGTGCAAGGTACTCGTCGACACCAGTGTTTATGACGAGCGCTTCCGTTGGTGCGGTAAGAGCCTTCGGTTTAGTAGCCCAGCCACCGAGGGCCAGCAGCAAGAGTAGTGCGCCCGCGCCCCACAGCACGTACTTCATCCCGCAGCTTAACTGCCGCTTCCGCTGGTCTGTAAGGCCTCAGCGGTTTGTTGGCCTGCGGGAAGCGATGGCTTGATCTGCGGAGCGAAGACGTTAATGCCCTTAAGTAGGGTAAGCGCCTCGTAAAGCTGGTTGTCGCGAGTGATGAGCCCATCGCTGGCCTGTCCGTCAACAGCCGCCTGCTCGTCCGCGTTGTCTAAATGGCGCGCGAGGTCTTTCTCGCTGATCCGCCGAGATTCGTCCAAGGTTTCCACTTTGGCTCGGCTGACGAACACATCCGGTTCGATTCCCTCGGCCTGGATACTGCGACCGTTTGGCGTAAAGTAAAGTGCGGTTGTCAGCTTAACGGCTCGCGACTCGGAGATAGGCATCACCGTCTGTACCGAGCCCTTGCCGAAACTTTGCGTGCCCATAATTACCGCGCGGGAATGATCCTGAAGTGCACCGGCTACGATCTCCGATGCGCTGGCTGAGCCACCATTGATCAGCACCACAATGGGGGCACCATCCAAAACATCACCACCGCGGGCATCGTAGTTACGCGCCGCATTGGCTAAGCGTCCTTCCGTATAGACCACAGTACCGCCGTCTAGGAACACCTCGGCTACGCCAACACTGGCGCCAAGTACGCCACCTGGATTGTTGCGCAGATCAAGAACAAGACCTTTGACGCTGTTTTCTTCGATTAGTCGGTCCACCGCGGCTTTTACATCGTCGCCCGTTTGTTTTTGAAACTGGGACACGCGAACGTATCCGTAACCCGGTTCTAGCCATCGCTCCCGAACGCTGGCGACCCGGATCGTGTCTCTGGTCAAAGTGAGATCAAAGGGCTGCGGCGTGCCTTGCCGACCAATGGTAACTATTATCTCGCTACCCTTAGGTCCGCGCATTTTTTCTACCGCATCGTTCAAGCTCAGCCCCTTAATAGGAACACTATCAAGCTTGAGGATGACATCGCCGGACTGCATTCCCGCATCAGCAGCAGGAGAGCCATCGATGGGGGATATCACCTTTAGATAGCCGTTTTCCATACCGACTTCTAAACCCAGCCCAGAAAACTCTCCAGAAGTCGATGTCTGCAGGTCTTGGTAAGCGTCTCGCGATAGGTATACGGAGTGCGGGTCTAAACCCTGAAGCATTCCGCGTATCGCATATTCCAGGAGCTCGCTGTCCTCGATCTCTTCGACATAGCCCAGGCGAATTTGGTTGAACACATCAGCGAAGGTGCGCAGTTCGTCGAGCGGCAACTCTCCCACCGGGCCGCCGTGCTGGGCGCTTGCGCCGACGGACAACAAGGCGGCTGCTGCGGCGATGCCTAGCGCAGGCCGGCGTAAAGCAGCGCTACGCCGTTTGCTTTTCGCAGGTGCTTCGGTTCGAGCTGATGGTTTTTTGAATCGTTTTTTCAGAAGCATAGGTGAATTTGTCTCACGATCAGTGACTTCAGTGTAGCGTAATGGGAAGGCTTACGATCAGTTACCCATTTCATCCGCGAACCCAGCGCAGCGGATCCATTGGTTTGCCATCCTTACGAATTTCAAAGTAAAGGCCAGCTTGGTCTTGACCACCGCTGTTACCGACGGTCGCAATCGCCGTCCCGGTGCTCACCCAATCACCCACTTCGCGCAGCAAGCTGTCGTTGTGAGCGTAAAGACTCATATATCCCTCACCATGGTCAATTACCATCAACAGCCCCGAGCCTCGCAACCAATCGGCAAATACCACGCGACCGTGATGTACCGCCGATACTGCTGCGCCGGTTTCGGCGAGGAGTGAAATGCCTTGCCACCGCATCTTCCCTTGATTTCTGGGGCGGCCAAAGCGCTGATTGAGCTTGCCCTTTACTGGCAAAGGCATAGAGCCCTTGGCCTCGCTAAATGCTTCGACATCGACTTCGGTGATTAGTTGCGCAACGGCCGTCTCAAGCTTCTGCAAAAGCTCTGCCAACTGTGCTTGATCTCGCTGCCGCTCCGCCAATACCTGTGCGTCGTCGGCGAGTTCTCGTTCGATAGAGGCGATCAGCTGGCGACGTTTCTCATTGGCTGCGACCACGGCTTCGCGCTGCTGATTCAATTTGATGAGAGCCGCACTCAAGGATTGCTCACGCTGCTCAAGAGCAGTTTCTGATCTAGCCAGGCGAGCTAGCGTAGCTTCGTACTGATCGAGAAGTTCGCTCCGTGCCTTAAAAAAATAGCGGTGATAGGTGAGCTGGCGAGCCAAATCCTGAGGGTTTTCCTCGCTCAGTAAGATTCGCAACTGGTCTGCGTTACCGTTGTGCCAGAGACTTCGCAGTTCTTTGACCACAGCCTGCTGCTGTTCCTCGGCGGCCCGCTGCAGCTCCGCCTGCTCATCGACAAGTTCATTCATCTCCACTCGAGTGGTGGAGATCTCCCGCTGGGTTTTTTTCTCAGCTTGCCGCAGCTCCGAGAGATTCAACTCGCTGGCGCGCAGCTCGTTTTGAAGACCTCCGCGCTCCTGTTCCTTCTCTTGCAGAGTTCTGCTTATCGCTGCGATATCTGTTTGTAGCGCCTGCAGCCGCTGCCGCGTCTGCTCTGCGTCCTGCTCCGACTGGCCCAGGGCGGCAGCTGCTGCCATCAACGCGACTAGGGTAAGCGAAGCTAAGGAAAGCCTATTTTCTGCTATGAGACTCAACTCGGTACTGTCAATTTAAGCTCGCGATCTAGCGGTGACGCGCAGCCTGACTTGTCTTTTCCGAACGGTTCGCTTCGCTGGCAACGGGGCTTGTTTGTTCGACCAGGCTGACTCCCGTCATCTCCGCGGGCTGCTCAAGACCCATCAGCGTAAGCAGGCTGGGGGCGATGTCCGCCAGCCGTCCATCCGCGGCCAGTTGCAATGACTTTGCACCCAGGTAAATCAGCGGCACGGGAAAGGTGGTGTGCTGGGTGTGAGGCTGCCCCGACTCATAGTCCAGCATTTGCTCACAATTGCCGTGATCGGCCGTGATCAATGCTTGTCCACCCACATCCTGAAGAGCGTCTTCGACGCGTTGGAGACAGCTATCTACGCTCTCTACTGCTTCTATAGCGGCCGCCAAGCTTCCCGTATGCCCTACCATGTCGCAGTTTGCGTAATTGCAGATGATGAGGTCGTGCTGCCGCGAACGAATTGCGCCGACCAGTTCATCGGTCACCTCGACCGCACTCATGGACGGTTTGAGGTCGTAAGTTGCAACGTCTGGCGATTTCACCAACACGCGCGTTTCTCCGCTGAACTCTTCTTCGCGTCCGCCGCTAAAAAAGAACGTCACGTGGGCGTACTTTTCTGTTTCTGCCAACCGGAACTGGGTTTTGGATTGTTTAGCTACCCAATGGCCGAGGACGTTGTCTAAGCTAATCGGCGGAAAAGCGCAGGGTGCTTCAATACTCGCCTCGTATTCGGTAGTCATAGCTAAGCCTGCGAGCTTCGGCATCCGACAGCGCACAAAGCCGCTAAAGTCTTGATCGAGAAACGCGTGCGTGAGCTGGCGAGCCCGGTCTGCTCGAAAGTTCATAAACAGAACCGCATCTCCATCGCGTATTGGCGCCGCATCGCCGATGCGCGTCGCGGATACGAATTCATCGTTTTCATCTCGTTGGTAGGCGAGCTGAAGCGCCTCTATGGCCGTTTCAGTGTGATAGTCCGCGGAGCCCTCGGTGAGCAGGTGATAGGCGGACTCAACGCGTTCCCAACGGTGATCGCGATCCATCGCATAGTAGCGTCCGACGACGCTGGCAATTCGTCCCACACCCAGCTTCTTAAAGCACTCTTCCGCCTCTTTGATTGACGCTTCGGCGCTGCGTGGTGGAGTGTCGCGGCCGTCCAGAAAGCAGTGCAGGTAAATTTTTCTCGCACCGCGCCTGGCAGCAAGTTCCAGAGCTGCAAACAAATGCCTCTCGTGGCTGTGCACACCGCCGGTCGAGAGCAAGCCCATCACATGCACCGCGTTGTCGTTAGCAACCGCTGAATCTACTGGAACTGTATAGGCTTCGTTATCGAAAAAACTCCCTTCCGCTATCGACTGATCGATGCGTGTAATACTTTGAAAAAGCACGCGGCCCGCGCCGAGACTCATATGGCCGACTTCTGAATTGCCGAACTGTCCTTCGGGTAAACCCACGTCCAAGCCTGAACAGGACAGAAGCGTTCTTGGCGAGTTTGCCCAGAGACGGTCCCAATTCGGGGTATTACCCAGCGCGATCGCATTGTCGCGACTCTCTTCGCGGTAACCCCACCCGTCGAGCACAATGAATACGGTCGGTGTTTTGTTGCTGTCAGTCATGATTATCTGGTTCGCTGCAGTCGCAAAAGTTGTGAGAGGCTAAGCGGTATCTCGGTCGTCATCCGGCACTTCCTTTCGAGCTGACATAATCGATCAATGCGAGCGGATGCATCGTGGGGCTGAGCAATCATAACGCCTACGGCATTTCGGCGCATAAACGTGTGCTTCGCCGGGGTGGAGCCTACTCGGGTCAAACTGTATACTTCGCGGCCTTTTGCGGCACCCATCGCACTGTATCGCCGCTCCTTAGCACACTGTAATGCCCTGATTTTATGGAACTCTTTCTCGAATTTGCGCTGCAGCAATGGATTATTTTTGCCGCCCTAGCTGCCGCTATCGCCATGCTGATTTTCCACGAGAGTCAGAAGGCCGGTCCTTCGGTGAGTCCGCAGCAGGCAATCAATCTCATAAACAGTGGCGAAGGGGTTTTTGTCGATCTGCGGGATGCGGCGGATTACAAGCAAGGACACATAGTCGATGCGCTGAACATCCCCTTTGTGAAACTTAAAGATAGCGATGGGCAGCTCAAGTCTTACCGCGATAAGCCAGTAGTGCTGGTATGCAAGATGGGTCAGCACTCCGGACCGGCAGGTAAGCAGCTACGAGCCGCAGGGTTTGAGAAGGTCTACAAAATGGCCGGAGGCATGCTGGAGTGGTCCAATCTTCAACTACCAACGGTGAGTAAGTAGTCGCGCAGAAAGCTCCAGATTAGCCTCTAGAACAGCGTAACGCGAAGAAAAGGACATTAAAGCCGCAGAATCAAACAGCGGAAAAATTCGATGACTGACGTAACGATGTATACAACTCGCTTTTGCCCCTACTGCATGGCTGCTCGTCGCCTGCTTAAGGCTAAAGGCGTGGACTATGACGAGATTGCCGTTGATGGCGATCGGGCTCTGCGTCAGAAGATGGAGCAGATTTCTGGACAGAGGACGGTCCCCCAGATTTGGGTTGGTGAGAAACACGTTGGAGGCTTTACCGATCTTGCCGATCTCGATGGTCGTGGAGAGCTCGACACGATGCTCGCGGCCGCGCAAAGCCAGTCCTGAATCCGCTAGTTAAGAATTAAAGACCCCAAATACGATTTAAATACAAAGTCTAGGAGTAAACACTCATGGCCGACGAACAAGTAGCAGCCGGCGCCGCACAAGACGCGCAACAAGCGCAATTTGCCCTTCAGCGAATCTATACGAAGGACATTTCTTTTGAGTCCCCTGCATCTCCGAACGTATTCACGAAGCAGTGGGCGCCAAAAGTTAACGTGGACCTCAATACGCGAAGCAATAAAATCGACGAGGCCGGTAACTTTGAGGTGGTTCTAAAGATCACCATCACCGCGTCGCAGGATGAGGAGACCGCGTTTCTGGTAGAGGTCGAACAGGCAGGCGTCTTTTTGATCAAGGGCTTTGCCGAAGACCAGTTGCGACGCGCCTTGGGTACCGCTGCACCAAACATCCTGTTTCCCTACGCTCGCGAGAACATTGACTCGCTCGTGGTGAAAGGCGGTTTCCCACCGTTAATGCTCGCACCGGTAAATTTTGATGCCCTGTTCGAGCAAGCTCTCGCGCAGCAGGCGCAACAGGCTCAGCAAGCACAGGCGGCTGAGGGGTTGCTTTTGACTCCCTCTACAAACACTTTGGCAGGTTTGAATGCAGGAATATTGTGCGCAGGAATTTTGATAGTAG
>JBCBZV010000045.1:0-29897 GCA_039815155.1 Pseudomonadota bacterium | reverse complement strand
CAGTGGATTTCTTTGCTCAGCAGGATCAGGCACGTCGCAATGCGCGTTTGCTATTGGTTCTTTTTTCCTTTGCGCTTCTGCTCCTGATTCTACTTACCAACGGCCTGATTACTGCCTTTCTATGGTTCCAGGGCGATTACAACCTCTATGCGGGCGGTAGCGGTCTTAGCGGCTACCTGGCGCAGTTCAGCTGGAACCGCTTCCTAACCGTTGCGTTTCTTGTTGTGAGCGTAGTTGGCCTCGTATCGTTGGTTAACTGGTTGCAACTGGCGAGCGGCGGCAAAGCCGTTGCTGAAAGCATGGGTGGTCGCCAGATTTTGGCGGGGAGTGGCGACTTTTACGAGCAGCGCTGCCACAACATCGTCCAGGAGCTGGCGTTAGCAGCCAATATGCCCGTGCCGGCGCTCTACCTACTTCCCGACGAACGCGGCATCAACGCTTTCGCCGCGGGAACGAAAACAACCGACGCAGTGGTGGCAGTCACTCGGGGCGCCGTGCGCCAGCTCACCCGGGAGGAGATGCAGGGGGTTATTGGTCACGAATTTAGCCATATTCTAAATGGCGACATGCGTCTGGGTATTCGCCTTGCGGCGCTCCTGAAAGGCATTACCTTCATTGGCGATGTCGGCCATATTCTCCTTCGTGCCGGGAGCTACCGTCGCGGGTTTAGCGCTCGCCGCAACGAAAGCAGCGCAGCCCTTCCCTTACTGGGATTGGGCTTTCTTCTCATTGGCTCCATCGGCGCCTTCGCCGCAGGCTTTATTAAAGCGGCAATCAGTCGGCAAAAAGAGTATTTGGCGGACGCCAGCGCCGTTCAGTTCACCCGCAGCAGCAGCGGTATCGCAGATGCGCTCAAAGTTATTGGTGGGTTCATTCCCGGGTCGCTGGTGCATACTGCGCGCGCGAATGAGATGGGCCATATCTTTTTTGGGGAAGTTACCCATCACATTTGGAACCCCTTTGCGACCCATCCGCCGCTAGAACATCGAATTCGACGGTTGCAGGGAAACTGGGACGGAAACTTTATCGCACGGCAAGAAGTGCACCTTAAGGAGGTACCAGAAACCGCTGGCGACGTAGAAGCCGGGATAGGCAGGGAAACCATGGTACTCGCCGCTATGGCTAGTATGGCTGTGGGTGGCGATGGCAACCCACAGGGCGATGCAGGTTTCTCGTCCGTCAGTCCCGAGAAGCCCTCTAGTGCGGAGGTACCTCACTCAGCGGGCTTTGATGATCTAGTTGCTTCTGCGCAGGACCCCTTGGGCGCCGAAGCTATCGTGATAGCGCTTTTACTAGTCCGAGATAGCCGATTGCGTGATGAGGCTCTGAACTTGGTCGCTGAACAGGGTGCGAACGGCCTGAAGGATCAGGTTTTAGAGCTAACACCCCTCGTTGAGCAACTCGACGCAGGTGAACGTTTCCCAATCGTTGCTTGCGCGATTCCCGCACTCAAAACGATGTCTACCCCGCAGTATCGCCAGTTCAAATCGATGCTGCTGGCGCTGATCCGTCTAGACAAGCAAACGGATATTTTTGAGTGGTGCTTGTTTCAGCTCGTTCGGCACTATCTCGACGGGGAGTTCCTTCGAGTCAAGACGGAACGGCCACGCTATTCCCATCTCGCGAAGGTTCGCGCACCGCTAAGGCTTGTCCTATCCGTGCTCGCCCATCAGGGGGACGGAGACAGCACAGTCGCGTTTCAGGCGGCGCAGGCAGAGCTGGGCATGGAAGAACTCAGCCTTTTGCCGCTGACCGAGTGCAGTATTAGCGAGTTCAGTCGCGCGGTGCATACGCTGGCAGAGTGCTACCCGCTATTGAAGCCCCGGATACTTAAAGCGATGGCGCTTGCAGCGACCGACGATGGCGTTGTGAGTGCGCAAGAACGAGAGTTGGTAATTGCGGTCGCGGCGGTAATGAACTGCCCTGTGCCGCCAGATTTCGACTTTGGGCCTACGGAAACGGACGCGGCCCCCACCGCCTAGATCCAAGGAGCCGACAGCTCCAACACGAGTTCGCAACCCCGATCGCCCCTTTCGATCGATCCACTGTTGTGACTAATCCGCGTGTTTTATAGCAAATCCGTTCAAGGGCTACTTCTACTCATTGTCAAATTTGAAGCCTTTGTTAAGCTGAGGGCATGAGTAAGCGAACCCGCCACGGACGGCGGCTTTACTCATGCGAACGGCATCCTGAAAGGATGCAACCGTTTACCGTCGTGCAAGGAGGCTACGACTATGGAAACTACTCTTGGGGCCGAACGCTCTCGCCCTGTGCTTCGCAAAGCACTCATGTATAGGCCAGATAAGCGACCGCTGGTTCCCGCAAACCCGCTAATACCGTCCAACGCAACCGATCAAAAATCGCATCGCAGCAGCGCGGTAGCCGACAGTTCAAGGTCCTGTTTCGCAGGTCAGGCAACGGCAGGTCATCCATCACCGGTGGCCAACCCCGCAAGCCGACTTAATGGACATGCCACGACCGGTTTCAGTCGCGATACTTATGAAAACGCACCTGGTCCAATCAACGGCGAGTTGATGACTATCGCCCGCGCAGCTCATCGGCACTTATTCAACCAGCACCCGGAACATCACGAAAATCGGGACTTGGTCGATGATGAAAAATCGCGTTTTCTTCCCCTATCGCGTACGACCGATCGGGTATTGAACATCCTGCTGACCGGCGACCTCTACCGGCTGCGAGCAGAGTCGGTAGCAGAAGCCCTTGGTATCAGTTGCACGACCCTGCGACGTCGCCTGCGCAATGACCATACGAGCTATCAGTTCCTGCTTGACCGCGCACGCCAGTTTCGCTGTGAAGCGCAGCTGAAAGCTCGCTGGTTACCGGGTAAATGCTTAGCCGATGAGCTTGGCTATCTTGAGGTGAACAGCTTTTACCGGGCGTTTAGACGTTGGACCGGCCTGAGCTACAGTGAATATCGAGTGCGCTACGACTAGCAACGGTTGCGGCGGGCGGATTCACGGCGCCAGGCAAGCGCCTTTGCTATGGAAGTGAGGACCTCTCAGCTACCAGCTACCAGCTACCAGCTACCAGCTACCAGCTACCAGAGTTTCAGCTAAAGGGATCATAGAGAACTATCGTCTCTACCCGGTCGGGCCCGGTCGAGATAATGTCGATCGGCGCTCCAACGACGGTCTCTATCATGGAGATATAGTCTCGCGCTGCCTTGGGGAGCTCATCCAAGGACTTTGCTCCTACGGTAGATTCCTGCCAGCCCGGAACCGTCTCATACACCGGAATCAGGCCTTCGTAATCCTCCGAATCTACCGGGTTTGGCACCGAATCGCCCTCCGCATTTTCGTAACCAATACACAGCTGTATAGATTCGAGGCCATCGAGAACATCTAACTTGGTCAAGCAAAGTCCGCTGACACTATTAATATTTACCGCGTTTCTGAGCGCAACCGCATCGAACCAACCGCAGCGACGAGGCCGGCCAGTGGTAGCACCAAACTCGTGCCCTCGTTTGGCGAGATGTTCCCCCGTTTCGTCAAACAACTCGGTAGGGAATGGTCCAGAGCCGACGCGGGTGGTATACGCCTTGGTAATGCCAAGGACGTAGTCCAAATAGAGCGGACCAAATCCAGAACCCGTCGCGGTTCCACCCGCCGTAGTGTTGGAGCTGGTTACAAACGGATAGGTACCGTGATCGATGTCTAGCAAGGAGCCCTGCGCGCCTTCGAACAAGATGTTCTTAGCCTCGCCCCGCAGCTGGTGCAGCATCGCAGTAACGTCGGCCATCATGGGCAGGAGCTGCTCGCCGTGTTTTAGACTGGTTTCTAGCACCTCAGCCACATCTACTTTTGGGGCTTTGTAGTAGTGCTCAAGCTGAAAGTTGTGATACTCGAGCACTTCTTCCAACTTCTTCTCAAAACGATCGGCACATTGGAGATCACCCAAACGTAGACCACGGCGAGCGACTTTGTCTTCATAGGCAGGCCCTATGCCGCGTCCGGTGGTACCGATTTTTGCATCACCACGTCGTTTCTCGCGCGCCTGATCAAGGGCGACGTGATAGGGAAGAATCAGTGGGCAGGCGGGGGAAAGACGCAGGCGATCACGTACGGGAACCTGCCGTTCTTCTAGCTGTGAAATTTCTTCCAGCAGCGCATCGGGTGCAAGGACAACGCCATTTCCGATCAGGCAAAGCACATCGCTGCGCAAAATGCCTGAGGGAATCAAATGAAGAACGGTCTTTTGCCCATCGCAAACAAGCGTGTGGCCCGCATTGTGGCCACCCTGAAAGCGAGCCACCGCGTCGGCACGCTCTGTCAGCAGATCCACAATCTTGCCCTTTCCCTCGTCCCCCCATTGGGTACCGAGAACCACTACGTTACGGCTCATGAATCGCCCTCTGTTGAAGCGCTAGTACGTGCCTGAACTGTCCAGTTTCCATCGATTAAGGCGAGTTCGCGATCGCAGCGCGCATCGGGCTCATCGCCGAGCGTGACAATCACGATTTGCTGTTGCCTTCGAAGCTTATTCACCGTCTCACGCAGCTTGGGGTCATCGACTCTGGGAGCGGCGATAGCATTGTTTAGCTGGGCGTGACTCTGCACGAGAGCAGCCATCAATCGTAAATCCATGGCAAATCCAGTGGCTGCGCGTTCTCGTCCATAGTCGGCACCAACATTGTCATAACGACCACCCCGTGCGAGAGCCTCGCCGAGACTCTGCGAGTAGAGCGCGAACACAATACCGGTGTGGTACCGGTAGCCGCGTAACTCGGCTAGATCGAGGTACACAGCCAACCCGGGAAATCGGCGCCTGATGACCGCAATCACTTCTCCCAGTTGCTTTAAGGCCAGGTCTAAGGCAGGCGCGATTCCGTCGAAGCTTGTTCTCGCTTCGTCCAGAACACTCTCATCGCCCTGAAGAGATAGCAGCTTGGCAAAATTGGCCCGCGCATCGCTCGGTAACTGACGAATGAGACTTTCGAGATCTGGCTTCGACTTTCGCTGAAGCGCGTCGAAAAGTTCCGCTTCCAGCGTTGTGCCTTTTATACCGGCCGCAGCAACCAGGTGCTTAAAAATATCAGCATGGCCAAGATCGAGGGTTAGCCTTGAATCCAAATTCAATCCCGCCGCGTCCATCATCGTGAGCATGAGCTCTATGACTTCGACATCAGCTTCTAATCCCGTTGCCCCGAAGAGCTCCGCTCCTAGCTGCAGCGGTGAGCGGGAAGAAGCGAGTGATTCAGTCCGCGTATGCAGAATAGTTCCCGCATAGCATAAGCGCGTGGGCGCATCGCTACCGATACTGTGCGCATCCATTCTGGCGACTTGAGGGGTGATGTCCGCGCGGAAACCTAGCATGCGCCCCGATAATTGATCGGGCACTTTGAAGGTCAGTAAATCCAAATCCTCGCCGACGCCTACCAATAGCGAGTCGGTAAATTCAATCATTGGTGGAATAACGAGCTGGTAGCCCCAGAGTTCTGCGCAGTCAAGCAACGATCGGCGAAGCGTTTCAACGCGCTGAGCGTCGCCCGGGAGCAGCTCGTCAATGCCGTCCGGTAGCTGCCAAGGTCTGGATGAGGAAGACGTATTCATTTCAATTCACGAGATACAGGAGCAACAAGCCGACTACCATACTGCCAAGGCCAAAACGTCGAACAGCAGCATCATCGAGAGCCGCGATGGTAGCGACCATAGATCTCCATGCCCGCGGATTCATAAACGGAAGCATGCCTTCAATGACTAGCATGAGCGCAAAAGCTACCGGTAGCACATCCCAAAAACTCATAGCGCTAAACCCATCAGACTGACTGTGCTAACCAATACCACTCAACGAGCGCAACCGTGCCTAACCCAACTGCTAGCTACGCTGCACTCGAACGACAATACAACGCCGCCAATGACTCGCGGCGCTTGCTTTGGCGTGAAGAAAGCCTGCTAGAACGAAAAAACCGTGGAGACAGAACTGTACCGAGTACAGACTGACCTCCACGGTTGCCGGATTTTAGCACAGAGCGATGCTGATTCGCCCTGCGCTAAAATGGGATTTCTACCTCGCTATTTTCCGCCGGTCGCGTCCTTCAGATAGCGAAAGAAATCGCTGTCTGGCTCCACCAGGAGCACATCACCGCTGCCCTGAAAGGAGTCCTGATAGGCGCGCAGGCTTCGGGTGAATGAGTAAAACTCAGGGTCCTGGCCGAAGGAGTCGGCGTAAATGCGAGTTGCCTCCGCATCTCCCTCACCGCGAATCTGCTCCGCATCACGATAGGCGTTTGCTCGAATGACCGTTACCTCACGGTCCGCGGCCGCGCGAATACCCTCTGCGAGCTCCTGCCCCTGAGACCGCCGCTCACGCGCTTCTTTCTCTCGTTCCGCATTCATTCGACGATAGACCGAGTCAGACACGTCCGGGGGAAGGTCTATCTGCTTAACGCGCACATCAACCACTTCAACGCCAAGCTCGGTTCTAGCGACCTCGTCCAACTGCTTGGTAATCGTCTCCATGAGCAGATCTCGCTCACCGGAGACGACCTCCTGAATCGTTCGAATGGCAACCTGATTCCTCAGCCCGTCATTGATGCGCTGCGCGAGAAGCGACGCTGCACGCGAATCATCGCCGCTGGTCGCTGTATAGAAAGTCGCCGTGTCGGCGATTCGGTACTTCGCGTAAGAGTCTACGATCAGCGCTTTTTGCTCCTGCGTGAAAAACCGCTCTGGTTGCGAATCCACGGTAAGCACTCGTCCATCGAACTTGCGCACGTTGTTCACGAAGGGAATTTTGACATGCAGCCCAGGTTGTAGATCGGGATCTACCACCTCACCAAAGCGAAGCAAGACTCCTCGCTCCGTTTCCTTGATGACATAAAGCGAGTTGCTGGCCACAAACGCGGCGACGGCAAGAACCAATATCAATGTAAAGCTTCGTCCCGTCATCTTAACGTCCCCCTCTGCGGCTTTGCTGCGCAGCCATATCGCGACGAAGCTGTTCAGCTACCGCGTCGGTGAGTTCGCGAATGTTGCCGGCGTTGATCTCCAAACCGGAGCCGACGCGGCTCGTAGACGTACCGCTGTTGAGTTTGTCGAGCGGCAAATACATCATATTGTTGCCACTCTCAATATCGACCAAGACCTTGCTCGTATTCGAATAAACGTTTTGAACTGCGTCTAGATACAAACGCTCCCGCGTTACCTCTGGCGCCTTTCGGTACTCGCCCAACAGCTGATCGAAGCGATCGGCCTCACCCATTGCATTGGCGATAACCTCTTCTCGATACGCGCTTGCTTCCTCGATTTCTCGGGCTGCCTTACCACGCGCTTCGGGCACGATTCCGTTAGCGTAGGACTGTGCCTCGTTTTTGACACGCTCTTCGTCCTCTCGCGCTTTGATCACGTCATCAAAGGCAGACTGCACTTGTGTCGGCGGCTTCGAATCATCCACGTTGACGGTAGACAAGCGAATACCCGTTCCGTACATAGATAAGTAGTCCTGCAGCCGCTGCTGCACTTCCGTTGCTATTTGTGCTCGACCTTCCGTCAGCACCAGATCCATAGTCATTCCACCCACAACGTGGCGAAGTGCACTCTTAGCGGCGTGTTGAAGGGAATTCTCTGGCAAGCGTACCTGCAGTACAAAGTCTTGGACGTTATCGATGACGTATTGCACCGAGAGGCTAACTTCGACGATGTTCTCATCTTGCGTCAGCATGATTTCTCGGAAGCGAGCAGAGCGCACTCGGGTGGTGTTCTCTCGAATCACCTCGTCGATAAGCGGTGGGTTCCATTGAAGCCCAGGCTGAGCGGTTGAGTGATACTCGCCGAAGCGCAACACAACAGCACGCTCCTGCTCATCAACCTGATAGAAACCGGCCAGGCCCCAAACAATGGCCGCCACACCGAAGGCAAATAAAACTAGCGTGGACGAAAGTCCACCGCCGCCGCTGCCTCTACCGCCACCGAACAGACCGCCGAGTCGCTGCTGCAACTTCTTGAATGCCTCGTCCAAATCCGGCGGTCCTTGATTGCCGCCGCCCCAGGGATCTCGGGAATTGTTCCCGCCGCCGGGCTCGTTCCAGGCCATGTGTGCTCTCCTCTCATTAAGCAGCGCGGCATTCTAGCAAAAACTGCCGACTAGCTGTCCGCCGCGAACACCCGCGATATTGTATGGATTCGTTAAAGGTTGGAAGAATTCTGGGCGAGTAGCCGTTCCCACTCGCTTCGAGCCAAGCGTACTTGCAGCTGGGCGGTGCCGTCGTCATTAAACTCTTCTTCTTCGACGGCCCCGAGGCCATAAAGTTCGGCGCGTAGCTTGGCTTGATTCGGTTTCAATTCAATACTGTCTGAAAACACTTCATCGCTGAGCCTAACGGCTAATGCAGCGCGCAGTTCTTCTAAACCCTCACTTTTTTGCGCACTCAACCATACCCTTACAGGCTGCCCGATATCGTCTGTCTCTGTACGTGGGCTCAGGTCAAGGAGATCTGTTTTATTGTAAACCTGAAGCACGGGGGTATCAGCTGCTCCAATCTCCCGTAGCACCTCCCGTACATCAGCGTAGTGCAGATCGCGGTTCTCATCAGCCGCATCTATTACATGAATCAATAAATCTGCCTCGCGAGTTTCTTCCAACGTCGCCTTAAACGCTTCTACTAGACTGTGCGGAAGACTGGAAATAAAACCCACCGTGTCGGCAAGAACGACCGGGCCTAGGTTTGCTATTTGCAAGCGACGAAGAGTTGGATCCAGAGTCGCAAACAATTTGTCCGCCGCGTATACGCTGGCGTCCGTTAAGGCGTTAAAAAGCGTGGATTTTCCCGCGTTCGTGTAGCCCACAAGTGCGACCGTAGGCGTCTCAGTACGTGATCTTGATCGACGACCCTGTTGCCGCTGTCTTCGGACTTTGTCTAGGCGGGAGCGGATCGTTCGTACGCGGGCCCGCAGCAAGCGCCTGTCCGTTTCTAGCTGCGTCTCCCCCGGCCCGCGCAGCCCAATACCGCCTTTTTGTCGTTCCAAGTGGGTCCAGCCTCGAACAAGACGTGTGCTCATGTGCTCAAGCTGTGCGAGTTCAACCTGTAGCTTGCCCTCATGGGTGCGGGCTCGCTGCGCAAAGATGTCCAAGATCAAGCCAGTCCGATCCAAAACACGGCATTTGAGCGCTCCTTCAAGGTTTCGCTCCTGGGTCGGGCTCAATGAGTGGTTAAAAATCACCAGACCTGCGCTTTGTTCATCAATAAGCGCAGCGATTTGTTCAACTTTACCCGAGCCGACAAACATGCGCGCGCTCGGTGAGGAGCGGCGTCCGCGAGCTATAGCCACGGGTAGCGCGCCGGCTGACGCTACTAGAGTTTCAAACTCATCAACGTCCATCGCCGACGCGTCGCCGTCGAGCTCTAGGCTCACCAGTATGACTCGCTCGAGATCGGGCGCAGCGACGTTCCCGTCACCGGACCCAGGACGATCAAAAAACACCGCGTAGCTCTCTTGGAGCCCGCTGCACCGACCTAATCGACAGGCAAGCGACGAAAGCAGTCAGTGAGAAACTCCGACCAAGGACCGTACTAGGCCTCAGCCTCCTCCGAGGGAGGATTCTGCATCGGCATACGAACCATACGGCCCGGTACGACGGTGGAAATCGCGTGTTTGTAGACCATTTGGCTAACGGTGTTCTTGAGCAGAACGACGAACTGATCAAAGGATTCTATTTGTCCTTGCAGCTTAATTCCGTTGACCAGATAGATCGAGACGGGGACTCGTTCTTTGCGAAGTAGATTTAAATACGGGTCTTGTAGCGTATGTCCTTTCGACATAGCGATGCTCCTTAGCCCTGATGGGCTCGTGGGGCTCAAATCGAGCCTAAAAAAACCGAAGATTGCCTACCAAAGATCGGATCTAAAGCGCAAAAATCCGCGACCGAACGACCTACCGTAAGCCCGAAAACCAAACTGGGCTACGGGCCGAGTAAAGTGGCTTACACGGGCCGTTGACGAGCTTAAAGCGAAGTCTATACAGCCGACGAAGCCGCTTTGCTTTAAGCCCTAAACAGAATACAAACTTGTCTCGATAGTGCTATCAATAGCCATATCAAGTCCGCTATCCATTGCTGCTTCAAGCCGTTAGGAGCTTTGTCGAGCCGCTAAGAACTGTCTCTAAGGCGCGAATGCGCAGCCAGGACACGATCCTTGGCAAACGTTACCGGCTAAAGATTACTACGGAAATCGTCATCAAGATAGCGCAACGCAAATTGAATCGGCGTTAGCTTTGATCGATATTTTTCAGCGAAGTTCTTTGAGTCGATTTTCGGACTTTGCGATTCGAACGATTCAGCCGCAAGCAGTTGGCCCGTTTCATCGGTGTGCAACCACTGGAGATTTGGCCATTTTCGAAGCCAGGTGAACTGTCGCTTGGCAAGCTGGCGAGTGGCCGCAAGCGCTCTAGCTCGTGCTTCTTGCAAATCAAACTCGCCGGCAAGATGCTGCCAAAGCTGGCGATAACCCACCGCGCGTATTGCGGGCAGGGCTTCTGATAGTCCTTCTCTTTTTCGTAAGAGACGGACCTCATCGAGAAAACCGAGTTCAAGCATCTTATCGAAGCGACGCTCAATTCGTTGGTGCAGCACCCTGCGTTCAAGCGGAGCAAGCGCCAAAAACACGGGCGCTTGGGGGAAGCTAGATCGCAATCCACTCCCACCGCTGTGCAATTGTCGGAGCGTCTTGCCTGTTAAGGTGACCAGCTCTAGCGCTCGCAATAGGCGCTGAGAATGATTCGGATGAATCGATGCCGCTCCTTCCGGATCGAGCGCCTCAAGCTGCCTATGCAAAGCAGGCCAGCCCTCGCTTTGTGCTTGCGCGTTAAAACGCGCGCGCAGCTGTGGATCCGCTTGCGGCAGCGGATCCAAACCTTCAAACAGAGCTCGGAAATACAGCATCGTGCCGCCGACCAGAATTACCCGTTTGCCTCGGCCAGCGATATCGTCCATCGCAGCTTTCGCGTCTTCAACGAAACGCGCGGCCGAGTAGACCTCCTCAGGCTCGCACACGTCGACCAAATGATGCGGGTAATCCGGCTTCGCGCTGCCGATATTCAAATGTCGATAAACGAGGGCGGAATCGACGCTGATCAGCTCACCGTCTAGCTGCTCCGCTAAAGCGATGGCGAGATCGGTTTTACCGGAGGCTGTTGGCCCCACTATGCACAGCGGTGCGTGGTCCATTCAACGGCCGCGGAGAAACAGCCGATCAAGCTCGGTCAGGGTCAGTTCAGACCAAGTCGGACGACCGTGATTACACTGACCCGATCGTTCCGTTTCCTCCATGGAACGGAGCAGTGCGTTCATCTCAGGAACTGTGAGCTGTCGATTCGCGCGAACGGAACCGTGACACGCCATCGTCGATAGAATCTCGTTCTCATGCTCAAGAATCCGTTCCGAGCTTCCGTACTCGGCCAGGTCCGAGAGTACGTCGCGCAGCAGTTGTTCCACGTTCGCGCCCTTCAGCGAGACGGGAATTTCTCGGATGACAACGGATTCCTCTCCCGTCACGTCTACGAGCAGTCCCAAGGTCGCAAAAAACGCCCCGTGCTCATCGACAAGCTGACACTCCCGCTGACTAACAGCCACGGTTTGTGGGACCAGCAGCGGCTGCCGCGGGATACCCTGTTCATCGCGCGCAGCCTTAAGCCGCTCGTAGACGATTCGTTCGTGCGCCGCATGCATATCGACCAAAATTAGGCCATCTGCATTTTCCGCTAACACATAAACGCCGTGAAGCTGGGCTAGGGCGAACCCCAAGGGCGGTACCGTGCCGTCGGATTCAGAGATTTGCGCCGCTTCATAGCTTGCCCGATTGCCAGCCCCACGATCTCCGTAGAGACGCCGATAGCTCGACAGCTGAGCGGCCGCTCCGGCCATGTTTGCCCCGCCAACACTAATTGCTTCCGCCTGAGCGATGGACCAACCCGGCGACTCCCCAGCAGAAGAGCCCTGCTGTTCTAGACGCTGCTGAGCAAGCCCGAGATTTCCCTGCTGGATCACTTCTCCGGTAATTAGGTCAAGACGACCGGCCGGCGCTGATGCCGCCGAAGGCGCAGGAGCCGGCGTTAGGTTTTGGCTATCCGGACGAAGGTCCGCAACGGTCCGATGCAGGGTGCTGTAGATGAAGCTATGCACCGCACGGCCATCACGGAAACGCACCTCATGCTTGGTGGGATGGACGTTGACATCTACCGCGGACGGATCGATCTCTAAAAACAAAACAAAGGCGGGGTGACGACCATGGTAGAGCACGTCGCTGAACGCCTGCCTCACTGCATGGGCGATCAGTTTGTCCTTGATATAGCGACCATTGACGAAAAAGTGCTGGAGATCTGCCTGGCTACGCGAGAACGTTGGTTGCGCGACCCACCCCCGCAAGCTCAATTCCGCCGCACTACGATCGACTTCAACGGTGTTTTCCACAAACGCGGGGCCGCACAAGCTCGCAAGCCGTCGCAACCGCTCCTGCTCCGCCTGCGCGGGTCGCAGATCGTGGATTTGGCGGCCATTGTGGCGCAGAGAAAAAGCAACGTCCGGGCGAGATAGCGCGAGCCGCTTTACAACGTCTTCGAGATGACCAAACTCTGTGCGCTCTGTTTTGAGAAACTTTCGCCGAGCGGGCGTGTTGAAAAAAAGATCGCGAACCTCAACCGTGGTCCCGCGAGGATGAGGGGCTGGCCGGAGCTTTACCTGCATCTCGCGACCGGAGCTGCTGGCGGCGAACCCGCTACTGGACTCGCTGTCCGTATTGCTGGTGAGCGTCAAATGAGCTACTGAGCTGATACTGGCCAAAGCTTCTCCGCGAAAGCCAAGGCTCGTCACCTGCTCTAAATCATCCAAAGAATCGATCTTGCTGGTAGCGTGACGGTCTAGCGCAAGGGGTAGATCCTCTTCGCTGACACCCACTCCATCATCGCGCACCCGAATCAATTTGCTACCCGCGGCCTCGATATCTATCTCTACTTTGCGCGCGCCTGCATCCAAGCTGTTTTCTAACAGTTCCTTAACCACAGAGGCCGGCCGCTCTACCACCTCTCCCGCCGCTATCTGGTTAGCGAGCCGTGAGGACAGTCTTTTTATACGAGACATTTCAACCTAGCCGGAACGTTAGCTATGGGGGATTTGTAAGGTCTGGCCCACGAGAATTCGATTCCCCGGGAGATCGTTGTATTGCTTCAAAAGGGCAACCGTAACGTTGAAGCGTTGCGCTATCTCCGAAAGTGTATCACCCCGTGCGATCGTGTATTGGCGTGGCGTTCGGTCTCGTTCGTAAGCCAGCAGCGAGCCGGGTGGGGGGTGGCTCCTGAACCAACTGACTATTCCTCGGTGGATAGCCGCAGCCATGCGGCGCCGGTAGGAGGGATCGGCAAGCTTTCGCGCCTCCTCTGGATTCGAGATAAAGCCAGTTTCAACCAAAATAGACGGAACATCGGGCGACTTCAGGACAATAAAGCCCGCCTGCTCGACTTGCTTCTTGTGAAGTCGCGCAATCGAGTCCATTTCCTCCAAAACGCTGGCACCAACGTTGAGACTACTGTCCAAAGTGGCCGTCATCGACAGGTCTGCCAAGGTCAGCGCAAGCGCATCTTCCTTGCCGCTAAGGCTGACACCGCCAACGAGGTCGGCTTCGTTTTCGCGCTGGGCCAGATAGCTCGCCGTGGTACTCGTGGCTCCCCGAGTACTAAGCGCATAAACCGATGCACCCCTAGCCCGCCGATCGCGAAACGCGTCTGCATGAATCGACACGAACATGTCCGCTTGGCGCTTTCTAGCTAAATCTCGTCGCCCATACAGGCTGACGTAGTAGTCACCACTGCGAATGAGTGTGGGCGTAAAGCCGCGGTCGTTCTGGAACAAGCGGTGTAGCTCTCGGGCGATCTCCAAAACCACGACCTTTTCCCGGAGTCGACCGGGACCGAGCGCACCGGGATCCTCGCCACCGTGACCCGCATCAATTGCGATCACGATGGGGCGTCGCTCATCTCGCTCGGCGCTCTTGGCTATGCGAGGCTCAGACGTGGACGCGGTAAGATCGTATAGATCAATCACCAGCCGATCCGCCGAGCTGTCCGTTGCTTTCAAGGTGAAGCTTCGAGGTCGTATCTGCGTTCGCAGATCGAGAACAAGGCGCAGATCACCTCCGTTTCGTACCCCACTACGCACTTGCACTATTGGCGTATTCGCAAGGTTGAGGTTGCTTGTTGCCGCCGCGAGCTTTGTATTTTGAACGTCGATAACGACTCGCCGGGGATCCGACAACTCAATCAAGCGGTGTTCCGCAGGGCCATCCATATCAAGAACAAGACGCGTATGATCTGGCGCCCGCCACAGGCGGAGATCTCTAACTTCTGCGCTAAATGCGCTTGCTGCAAAACACGCAGCGAGCAACGGGAGCGCCAGAGCTAATAGCAGAGACTTCCCCGTGATCATCGCTAAGTTGGCCAAGCGCACGAACATGTCTCGATCCGGACTCTCGCTTAAGCGGACCGGTTTTTTGTGAACCGCTCCTTCGTAAACGCGGCTTGCAAAGAGTGCAAACATTCTTTTCCCGCTACTGATTCGGCAACAAGATCCGCCCGTCGACCACTGCCTGCGATAGCAATAGTAATCGCCAGATCGGGTCCCGGCAAAAGGGGGAAACCGCGCTCAGGCCATTCAATTATCACGATCGCCGAATCATCTAGATAGTCACGGAGCCCCATGTATTCAATCTCTTCGGGAGCGCCCAGACGATACAGATCGAAGTGGTAAAGAGCTTTTGTCAAACCTTGATAGGGCTCGACTAGGGTGTAGGTCGGGCTCTTTACCGCTCCCTCATGGCCCAGGCTCCGCAAAAAACCGCGAGTCAAAGTCGTCTTGCCAGCGCCCAGGTCGCCGGACAGGTAAATACGCATACCTTCGGAGACTCGGGACGCGAGCTCCGCACCCAAGGCCAGCGTCGACTCCTCGTCTACTAATTCAAAGGACTGTGCCAAAGTGAGTCTTCCAAAAAGGTTCTTTCAAAGGGCTGTTCTCATAGAGGCGATAACAGGCGACTGTGCTCCTCAAGGAAGCAGCTGGGCGACTTCCTGCAGCAGATCAGAGGGAAGCAGTGGCATTTCTCCCAGCCGTTCAGCCGCAAGATCGCCCGCGCACGAATGAAGCTCGACACCAAGTTCCGCCGCGCCTCTGATGTCACTCACCTGGCTGAGCAACGCACCCAGCATGCCGCTCAAGACATCTCCCATTCCACCGCTTGCCATCCCCGGATTACCAGCGAGACAGATACTCGGCTGCCCGACGTCGCCGGTTTCTGGTTCATCGTCTACTGGATAGCCCAGCGCTGGGCCGCTGACCAATGTTCCATTGCCTTTTAGGACGACGGTTGCAGAGAATTTACGCGTCAGGGCCTCAATCGCCTTAAACCGGTTTCCCTGCACCTCAGCAGTACTGACTTGAAGTAGACGTGCTGCTTCCGCCGGATGAGGAGTAAAGAGCAGCTCGCAAGGTAGCTCGGAAGGTAGCTCCGTGCCAGCTAGCGCCGATAAAAGGTTCAAGGCGTCAGCATCGAGTAGGGTCCTTTTGTCTGTGCTGAGACAAACTTGCAACAGCTGCTCACCCCATGGACCCTGGCCCAAACCAGGACCAACCACGACCGAGTCTGCCCATGCCAAGGACTCCTCGAGATCGTTGCGATGATTAACGGCCACGGTCATGGCTTCTGGCCGCCGAGTTAAGAGCGGCGCAATGTGAGCCTCTCGCGTGGCGACGCGAACAAGTCCAGCCCCGCATCGAAGGGCTGCTTCGGCCGCTAGAATCACCGCCCCGCCCATTCCATAGTCGCCGCCGACGACAAGCACTTTTCCAAAGTGTCCCTTATGAGAGCTGCCCGCTCGAGCGCGCAGGGTCCCAAGCTGCTCGCGCAAAGAAAGCACTCTGCAAGCACTGCCCGCCGCCGCATAGGCCTCCGCAGGTACCGCTAGATCATCGACCAAAATCTCGCCCGCGTGATCGGGGCCTAGGGCTGTATAAAGACCACGCTTTGCAGTAATGAAGCTTACCGTGCTGTTGGCTTTTACTGCGTTTCCAAAAACCGTTCCGCTATCACCGGAGACACCGGTGGGCACATCCAGCGCCAGCACCGGTACGCCCAGCCTATTCACCTCGTCCACGGCGCTAGCATAGATCTCGCGCAACGGTCCCTCGACACCAGTACCGAGCATCGCATCGACAACCACGCCCTCGGAGGCAAGACTGGCAGCTGAAAAGTTGCTAACCGGGATGCCGGTCGCCTGTGCTTTGCTGAAAGCACGTTTGCCATCTTCACTCCTCGGCTCGCCCGCAAGCAAAAAAACCGAAGTTGGGATGTTCTGCGCATGCGCAAGCATTGCAAGTAAGAGGCCATCACCGCCGTTGTTTCCAGGTCCGCACAGGACCTGTATGCGCGAAACGTTGGGGTAGCTAGCTAGCAGGTGATCAAAAGCCGCACGAGCCGCTCTTGCCATTAGCGTCGGACCAGATAGGCCGTGTTTCTCTATGGCACAACCGTCCACCGCACGACTTTGTTCCGCTGTGTACAAAAAGTCCGGAATAACCGTGCTCACGAAAGCGAATCCTCTGGCAAAATAGCAGTCATGGGAGCGACAGTAAGAAATTACGACCCCCGGGTAAACACCGGTAGGGCGCAGCAGGGCGAAGCAACGCAAGTAATTGCGCGAGACGGCTGTGCCCCCGTATGCGATGCGCTTGAAGAGCCCACTGCGGTCGTGGCTAGGCTGCGAGCCTGGTCACAGGAGCTGGGCTTTGCTCAACTCGGCATCAGCGATGTAGATTTGACGGAGCACGAAGGGCATCTGCAACGATGGCTTGAAGCAGGCTATCACGGAGATATGCAATGGATGGCGGAACACGGGACTAAACGCTCGCGACCGCAGGAACTCATCCCAGGTACCTGCCGCGTGTTGAGTCTTCGCATGGACTACCAACCGCAAGGGGCTGATCCGCAAGCCCTGCTCGAAGATTCCAGCAAAGCCTATATCGCCCGCTACACCTTAGGCAGGGATTACCACAAGCTCGTTCGCAAGCGCTTAGCAAAGCTGGCCAAGCGCATAGAAGAAGAGCTTGGGGGCGGACGCTATCGGGCTTTCGTCGATAGCGCACCGGTACTGGAGCGCGCGCTTGCTGAGCGCGCTGGTCTGGGATGGATTGGCAAGAACTCCATGCTGATCAACAAGCAGGCGGGGTCCTGGTTTTTTCTGGGCGAGATTTTCACCGACTTGCCCCTTCCAACGGACGCGCCGCAGGAAACGACTCACTGCGGATCGTGCACCAGCTGCATTGACGTGTGTCCAACCGGGGCGCTAGTGGGCCCAGGTCAGCTCGATGCGCGCCGCTGTATTTCCTATCTGACTATCGAACACAAAGGCAGCATCGATCCGCACCTGCGCCCGCTTATGGGCAATCGTATTTTTGGTTGTGATGACTGCCAAGTTTTCTGTCCGTGGACGAAGTTTGCCCAGCCGACGCAAGAAAATGACTTCCAACCCCGACATGGGCTAGACGATCAAAGCCTAGTCGACTTGTTCCTGTGGGACGAAGTAACCTGGGCGCGCAAGACGGAAGGATCAGCCCTGAGAAGAATCGGCTACGAACGTTGGTTACGGAATATCGCTATCGCGCTCGGAAACGCGCCAGGCTCATCCGCCGTCATTAGCGCACTACGCCTTCGCGCTGAGCACAGCTCTCCCCTGGTGCGAGAACACGTGCACTGGGCCCTGGCTCGCCATTCGACCGCTGTGAACAGCTAAGCCGATCTTGCAGCGAACTAATCAAGACGCAGAAAGTGTTCCCGATAGTGTTTCAATTCTGCAATCGAATCCCGAATGTCCGCTAATGCCAAATGGGCGGAGCCTTTTTTTACGCCCTCGGCCACGTCTCTGCGCCAGCGTTGAGCGAGAATTTTTAGAGTGCTTACATCAAGGTTTCGGTAGTGGAAGTAACGTTCCAGATCTGGCATATGTCGGGCCATGAATCGACGATCTTGGCAAATACTGTTACCGCACATCGGCGAGCGATTTTTTGGTACCCAATCGGACAAGAACGCCAGCGTTTGTTCCGTCGCCTGCGCTTCGTCCACGCTACTGCCACGCACGCGCTCAACTAGCCCGGAGTCGCCATGGTGCTGCGTATTCCAGTCGTCCATGCTTTCCAAAACATGATCCGGCTGATGGATGGCCAGAACAGGCCCTTCCGCCAACGGCTGCAAATGCTCGTCGGTCACGATGGTAGCAATTTCAATGACACGATCTTGCTCCGGGTCTAAGCCGGTCATTTCCATATCGACCCAAATGAGATTGCGTTCGTCTAGCATGTGCTGGCGTTCATCCGAGGTTGTCTCCTCCAGAATAGCACGCCACCTGCACCCTGCCCGCTTCCGCACCCGACGCGTGTATGAGTAAACGCAGGCTTACTAAGCAGCAGCTGGCGCGTATCCGCGAGCGACAGGCCCGAAAAGCTCGATTGGCGGCGAAAAGTCCAGACGCTGAATTCGAGACGGACCCGCAGACCGCTAACCCCCTAGGTCCAGAGCAAGGCGGGCTTGTAGTAGCAAGATACCGGAATCAAGCGGACATCCGGAACGAAGACGGAGCTATACATCGCTGCTACCTGCGCCCAACCGTGGAAACGGTCGTGGTTGGCGATCGGGTAACGTTTCAGACCGTTGCTTCGCCAACCGATCGAGTCGGGGACGCAGAAGACCCGCGAGCGGGAGTGAACACTCGCGCGGGCGTAGTCGTGGCCAGTGGCAATCGGCTCAACGCCTTGCAGCGACCCGACAGCTTCGGCGACCTTAAGACGCTGGCCGCCAATGTCTCTCAGGTTTTGGTTGTTATCGCCCCCAGACCCCAAGCCTATGCGAATCTGATAGATCGTTATCTGGTTTCGGCGGAGCTTTTGGGTGCGAATGCCGTTATCGTGCTTAACAAGAGCGACTTAATAGTCGACGACGAATCCAAGCAAGATTTTGAGCAGCTTCTTGCGCCCTACACTCCTCTCGGATACTCAGTGGTAAAGGTGCAGGGGAAGTACGAACAGATTGAAGCCTTGGCAGACTACCTCACCGACCATACCAGCATCCTGGTTGGCCAATCGGGGGTCGGCAAGACAACGCTTCTTAATGCGCTTGTACCGGAGATTAATGAACGGGTTGGTGAGCTTTCCGCAGAAAAGGAAAAAGGTAGACATACAACGACCACCGCTCGTTTATTCGACATTCCAACCGGCGGCTCGCTGATCGACTCACCAGGCATACGAGAATTCGGCCTTCAACACCTAGAGCGCGCGGATGTGGAGCGAGGATTCCGTGAATTTCGCACGGTTATTGAGCCTTGTCGTTTCCGAGATTGTCGGCACCAGGGCGAACCAGGCTGCGGCTTGGAGCAGGCCGCCGCCGAAAACAAAATCCACAGCACCCGCCTGGCGAGCTATCGCCACATTGTTGGCTCGCTCGCAAGCGACTTAGAGCGAAACTAGACTCCACGCGAGACTGACCCTGGTGCGTAACTAATAGACGGCGTTCAGGCCGACAACTGTTGTCCCATCAATACTGGTGCACCGGCTACGCAGTCTTCATTCCAAGCAGAGACACCTCGGGGAAATAGCAGGATGACCGTCGACCCCAGCAGGAAACGACCCATCTCTTGCCCTCGATCAAGCAATACCGGTGCAGGTGGATTCTTATGGTCCCAGCGTTGGGGTTCTCGCAGAGGGGGCGCGACCTGCCCGTGCCATACGGTTTCGATTCCCGCAACAATCATGGCTCCAACGAGAACCATTGCCATCGGTCCGCGCGGCGTCTCGAAATAGCTTATGTGACGTTCGTTCCTAGCAAACAAACCATCGACTGCGGCAGCCGTGGTTTGATTGACCGAGAATAACTGTCCTGGAACATAGCAACTTGCGCTCAGCTGGCCGTCTAGAGGCATATGAACGCGGTGATAATCTCGCGGAGAAAGGTAGACCGTAATGAAGCTTCCGTCGCGAAACTCATCCACACGCTGACTGTCTCCAGCGAGCAAACTTGTCAGTGTGTAATAGCGTCCCTTCGCCTGCAGCAGACGCTCCGCGTCGATATCGCCACATTCGCTAATCACACCGTCGGCTGGGCAGGCGATTCCACTTGCGCATAAGGGGCGCGCATCTTTTTTGAGAGCCCGCGTAAAAAAGCTATTGAAGCTCGCATAGGCTTCAGGAAAGGGGCGCTCAGCTTCCGTGAAGTCAACGCGGTAGTGACGAGCAAAGGCGGAGATAAACCGTTGCACCAGCCAACGTGGACGCGTTGCTCGCGCCAGACACCCAGTGATACGAGAGAGAAAATGCTGCGGCACCGCGCGCTGCAACGCTATAAAGAGAGAGTCCATTTTTGCCCAGGCTTTATCGATGGCTAGGGAAAATAGCGCTAGAGATTTTCCTCCGCAAACGCGGCCAGCCGAGATCGCACAATTCCGTTCACGTGCATGATGCCAGCATGCTCATAGGTTTTGCTGCGTTCGACAAGGTAGGTGAGCCCCGAAGTTAGCGGCGAAATGTATTTGTTATCAATCTGCGCAAGGTTACCCAAAACCACGATGCGAGAATTCTCGCCGACCCGGCTTATTACCGACTTGAGCTGGAACTGAGTTAGCCCTTGCGCTTCATCGATGATGATATAAGCATTATTGAAGGAGCGACCGCGCATAAAGTTGAGCGATTTAAACTGGATGTTGGCCCGCTCCTTTACGTATTCGATACTGCTAGCACAGGATTCGTCGGCGCCGTGTAGAATCTCAAGATTGTCGTCGAACGCCGCCAACCAAGGCGCCATTTTCTCCTCCTCCGTTCCGGGCAGGAACCCTATGTCTTCCGCGATCGGTGGGGTCGAGCGTGTGACGATCAATTTGCTGTAGCGCCCCTCTTCGAGAATGGCGTGGAGCCCGTAGGCAAGGGCAATTAGCGTTTTCCCAGAACCGGCAGGGCCTGTCATTACCGACATGTCGACGTCTTCGTCCGCAATTAAGGACATCGCCATAGCCTGCTCCAAGTTCCGCGGCGCCAGCCCCCAAAAGCGCCGATTCATCAAATTGTCACGGCTGTCGCAGCGCAGGTAAATGAAATCCGCGTCGATTCGAACGACAAAAGCGATAAAGTCTTCATCGTCATGCAAGTACATTTTGGGGTATGCCTGCGGCAAGACTTCGCGGGGAATCCGGTGCAGCGTCGAGCTGTTCTCGCGCACCGTATCGACTTCATCGACCGTATCCCAAAAATTGCCGCTGATGTGTTCATAGCCTTTGCTTAGGAGATCGATATCGTCCAACACGCGATCGCGACGATAGTCTTCCACGTGCAGCAAGCCCGAACCTTTGGCTTTTATGCGCATGTTGATGTCTTTGGTGACCAGGCAAACAAAACTGCCCTCGTTCTGCGCTTGGAGCTTTAAAGCAACATTGATGATTCGATTGTCGTTAGCTTGGTCCTGCGTGCCGTCCAAATAGGGCACAATCCCGTCGTCTTCGATAAGTTGATCCGGGTAAATCGCGAGCGTACCCGGCGCGTTCGTCGACTCCGCAGAGGGAATCGCCACACCTTCTTGGATAGCCTTAGGCGAGGCTTCGTCGACAATTCGATCAATCATCTGGATCGCGATGCGCGCCTCCCGACTGACCGTTTTATCGCGTCTATCCTTGATGTGATCCAATTCCTCAAGAACGGTCATGGGTATCACAACATGATGTTCATTAAACGCGGTTACTGCCGTCGGGTCATGGAGTAAAACGTTGGTGTCCAGTACGTAGACTTTTTTTGCAGGTTCTACTCGAGGCGTGAGGGAATGAACGACAGAGCTTGCTTCCATAGGGAGCTATTCCTCGCAGGATGAAAAAGTAGTTTTGTCTGGGGCAAAAGTGCCTTGTTCTAGAGAAAAGACGATTTGTTCTAAAGAAAAGAGGCTTAGGTCCAAGCTTAGGTCCAAGCTTAGGTCCAAGAAAGCCTCTTGGTTAAAAACACGCGGCAAAGCCAGCCTCAATGCGGAAGACGCTCCGAGGTTTTTCTGGCAGCGGTAAGAGGTCAACGGCAGAGGCACCGACCGACGTAGTCATATCGGCTACAAGAAAGGCTACATAAGCGACGGTGTGGTCTGAAGGGTTTAACGACCGATTTGGTGGGCTGCACTAGATCGAGCCCTAGCCTTGGCATTAGCGTCAACCTTCGCCTCATGCCTAGCGTCAGCATGAACGCATTTGGATCAGCGCAGTAGTACGTCGCAAAAATCGCTTGCACACCTAGTGAGTCCTTAGGGGTGATTATTAGGGTGCTTCGGCAAGGGTGTCAACGTTGCAATAGAAAAAGAAAGAAATCGGCTTTCCTGACAGCATAGGGCGTTTTTCGATAGCATACGCGTCTTTGTGATAAGCGACGTTTCTGGCCACCGGATGCTAGATAGAAACTCCATCGCGCAGCTGCGCGGCCTGAAAAACCAGATGGAAGCGGAAAAAGAACGCGCAGAGGCCGTTCTTAGAGGTACGACCGCTCGCTACGGTTTCGCCCGCCTTGACGACGGACGCGAAGTTTTCGTCCCGCCCGACGAGATGCTAAAGGGCTTCCCCGGCGATCGGGTAAGAGTCTGTATTCGTCCTGGCAAGGACAAAAGACCCGTTGCCGAAATAGAGGGGCTCGTTGATAGCCCGCTTACGGAATTCACCGGTAGATGCGTTAGCAAGGGCAAAGCGATCTTTGTACAGCCGGACCTTGAACACATAAAACGCTGGATCTTTCTTCCCCCAAATGCGCGAGCCAACATCAAGGAGGGGGACTATCTTCGATGCAAACTGCAACGCCACCCGATTAAGGACGGCAAACCGCAGGCAGCAGTGCTCGACAAAATTGGTGCGGCCGACGAAGCCGGCATAGAGAATCGCTATACGATCGCAAAGTACAAGCTTGCAACCGAATGGAGTGACGAACTCCTTGCCGAAACGCAGGTTCTTCTAGGCGACAGTCCAGAAGACTCGCATAGTCGGGAAGACTTTACCGGGCTCGACTTCGTCACCATCGATGCGGCGCGCACACAAGATATCGACGATGCACTCTATGCGGAAGTAACAAGCGACGGGTGGTTGTTGTACGTGGCGATTGCCGACCCGACCGCCTACATTTCCGAGCAATCAAAGATGTTCGAGGCACTGAAGCTAAGAGCAAGCAGTGTTTACTTTCACGGGCACGTACTGCCCATGCTGCCGGAGGAATTATCGCAGCGCTGCGCCCTAGTAGAAGAAGAAGTTCGTCCCGCGCTGGTGTGTCGCATAGCTGTTTCCGAAGATGGCGAAGTCGGTAATTATCAGTTCTCCGAGGCCATTATTCGCTCTCGGGCGAAGCTCGCCTACTACCCAGTAGATCGCTACCTGACTGGTCATGATGACAGTTTGATGTGCCATTCCAGCCCGCTTGAGGCATTGTTCCAAGCTTCCCGAGCCTTGCGTACCCGTCGGGAGAGCAACGAGCTAGTGATGGAAGAGCGTAAAGAATTCCGTTGGGTGTTAGACGACAAAGGGCAGATTGAATCTATCGAGCCCGGTGAAAAACTCCTCTCTCAGCGACTCGTCGAAGAATGCATGATCGCGGCCAATCGTTGCGCGGCGGCACTGCTGACGTCCAATAATGCGCCCGGACCGTTTGTCGTTCATGACGGGTTTCGTAAAGATCGACTCAAAGATCGAGATCGCTTCGTTGCTGAGTTTGCACCGGAACTCAAAGAGTTGGACTTGGATACGACCGAGGGGTACCGACAACTTCTTGGATCCCTCAGTCGCAAAGCTCACGAGCTACCCCTGCGCAGCATGATCAATCGAATGCTGACGAGGGCGCGCCTATCTACGAAAACCGGCACGCACATGGGCTTGTCTCTACCCGCGTACGCAAACTGCACTTCGCCGCTTAGAAAGTGTCTGGATTTCATTACGCAGCTTCACATCAAAGCTGTCCTTCGGGGCGCGGAACCGAGTCGCTACAAGCAGGGTGATCTGGAGGCTTTGAATCAGCGTTTGCAAAAGCTCCGGCAAATCAGCTTAGAAGCCGAGCGCTGGCTCGCACTCATCTACCTCCAAAAGCTCGCCAAGGAAAGCGGGGAACCCTGGGAAGGCCATATTTCCTATGTGAACAATAATGGTTTTTCTGTTCGGCTCGCTGACAACGGCTTGGAAGGCTACGTGGACCTTCGCAAAGAAAAAGAGCGCTTTAATTTCGACCGACTTCGATCGACGCTAAAGAGTAAGACCCGAACCTTTCATATCAACACTCCGGTGCGCGTAAGGCTCCTAGGGGAAGACAACGAGACGGCTCATCTAGCTTTGTTCAAGCTAGATGCCGACTCTGGAAAAGCTGCTTTGTCGGTGCCAGTTGAGGAACAAGAAACTCGCTCGCCGGAGAGCACGATGGACGCAAGCTCAGAACCGCGCCCAGACCATGAGTTCAAAAATGTGCATTCCCAGGGGTCCGAGGAAAAGGAATAGCATCGCGAACGTTGTCCATCCCGGTCACGTAATTGATGAGTCTCTCAAAGCCCAAACCAAAGCCTGAGTGGGGTACGGTGCCGTAGCGACGAAGATCGCGGTACCACCATAGTTCTTGTTTCAAGTTGTCGTCTATTCGCTCATCAAGAACATTCAGCCTTTCTTCGCGCTGACTGCCCCCGATAATTTCACCGATACCCGGAGCCAGCACGTCCATCGCAGCCACGGTGCGCTCGTCGTCGTTTAAGCGCATATAGAAGGCCTTTATCTCTTTCGGGTAGTTCATAAGAACAATCGGGCGGCCGACGTGTTCTTCGCAAAGATAGCGTTCATGCTCGCTGGCCAAATCCACTCCCCACGCAACGGGGAATTCAAATTTCTTGCCGCTGTTTTCTAGAATGCGGATAGCTTCACCATATTCCATGCGCTCAAAGCTTTGATCGACCATTGCCCCGAGCCGCTCGAGGACCGTGTTGTCGATCCGCTGATTGAAGAAAGCCATATCTTGCTCGCACTCATTCAGCACCCGCGTGAAGACATGCTTCAGCAAAGACTCGGCCAAGTCGGCGTTAGCCATTAAGTCAGCGAAGGCGACCTCCGGCTCGATCATCCAGAACTCAGCGAGATGGCGACTAGTGTTGCTGTTCTCGGCGCGGAAAGTCGGCCCGAAGGTATACACCTTACTCATCGCCAGGCAGTAAGACTCGACGGCAAGCTGGCCACTTACGGTTAGGTAAGCTTCACTAGCAAAAAAATCCTGGGTCCAATCCACGCTGCCATCGTCGCTTTTTGGAATGTTCGTCAAATCCAGCGTACTCACGCGAAACAGCTCCCCCGCCCCCTCGCAGTCGCTTGCGGTGACAATTGGCGTGTTTACCCAGTAAAAACCGTTTTCGTGAAAGTAATTGTGAATCGCGTTGGCCAAACAATGCCGAACGCGAGTGATTGCCCCGAAAGTGTTGGTACGCGGACGCAAATGGGCCTGGGTCCGCAGGTACTCAAAACTGTGGCGCTTCTTGGCGATCGGATAGCTCTCCGGGTCATCGACCAAGCCCACGACCTTGACACCGTTCGCCTGAATCTCCACAGACTGTCCTTTCCCTTGAGACTCAACCAGCTCGCCGACAATCTCGACGGCACAGCCGGTGGTAAGCGCGAGCACCTCACTTGAGTAGTTGGAAAGGTCTGCAGGAACGACCGCTTGTATCGGGTCGAAGCTGGACCCGTCGTGCACCGCGAGGAAGGAAATGCCGGCCTTCGAGTCTCGTTTACTTCGCAACCAACCTCTAACCGCTACGGACTTGGTCTCGGCCGGATCTGCTATTAGTAGCGCCGCAACACTGGTAAACACTGCCATGGGAACTCTGCCTTCTGATCGAAGAGCAGGAGCTTAGCGTCTGTAAGTAAACTTGACTACGACTAGCCGAGGATCTCGCTCATTGGACAACGGGGAAAACTAGACGGATCGATGGAGCTAGAGAGCGGCGGCCTCGATGCTCTGCTCGATTGCCTGAAGCTGGATTCGATAGCGTTCTTTCTCGACGGTCAATGCAGCGGATTTGATCGCTTCCGTGATCAGTTCTAGCGCCCGTTCATCATTTCCACGATGGTGCTCCACCAGGCCCCGATTGTAGATGATCTGACTGTCAGCGGGATGGAGACGATGGGCACGAGCGAAGTGTTTCGCGGCACTTGTCCAGTCCTCCTGATTTAGCGCCAACTCTCCAAGGTTCGCATGGTAGTAGGGGTTGAGATCTCGGTAGCGGCGCAAGCGATCTAGCCAGTACTCCTGCTCTTGCTGCCTTCCTTCCAATTCGTAGAGAACGACCAGATTGTTCATCGCAGAGCGATCGCCCGCGTCAAAATTGAGCGCTTGAAAGTAAGCCTGTTCTGCCTCTCGGTACTGGCCCGTTAAGCGAAAAATCGCCCCCATATTCACCCACAGATGGGACATAGTCGGCGCGGCTTTTAGCCCTCGAATCAGCTGCTTCCAGGCGTAAACGGGTCGCTCCTCGGTTAACGCGAGCATAGCCAGATTGTTGTAATACAGCCCTAGGGCTTCTTCATCGGAGATCAGTTTCGAACCGGCGATTTGAGATCGATTGAGCGGGTCGATGTCGACCATAAATTCAGAACCGTCACGCATTTTTACCTGCACGTTAACGTGCAGGCGTACGGCTACGCGCTCACCAATCCGGTGCCATTCGGGGCGAACCTCCATCCATTGATACTGCGCATTCAATCCAGCTTCTCGGGCAAGGGAAACAAACATATGCGCATAGCTGAGACAGTTGGCGGTTCCACGACGGAAAGTGCTTACCGCGTCTCCATCGGCGAAGGGGTCGTACTGCATGCCTAAATTCCCTGGGCTCTTGATCGCCCAGTGCAAAGACATGAGTCGGGTTTTTGAGTTGCTGCTTTCCCGCGTATGGATACGCACAAATTCACGCATCTCATCGTTGATCGCTAAGATATCGATATCCGGTGTATTGGCGAGTACTTCTTCCGGCGAATAGATTTCGTTGTCGTACTTAAGGCTAGGCACCTCAGCAGGATCGAAAACAAAACGCTCTTGAGTGACGGAGCAAGCCTGACTCAGGATGCAGCCGCAAAGTATGACACTCGCCTTCAGGCTTGTAGCTAGAGCTTGTGAGCTAAGCCCCGAACTGATTCCGAACAAATTCATCGACGAGTTCTTCTACGTATGTTTGATCGTCGGGGGAAAAGCGATTCTCGATGGGGCTGTCTAAGTCGAAAATACCGATGAGCTCATCTGCATGGAGCACTGGCACAACCATTTCCGACCGAGAGCGATAGTCGCAAGCAATATGCCCGCTAAAGCTCCCGACGTCTGCCACTCGTAAGCTTTGACGGTTTTCAGCACTGGTCCCACAGACGCCACGCCCTAGAGGAATCCGCACACATGCCGGACGGCCTTGAAAGGGACCAAGGACCAACTCGCCTTGGCGCAAAAGGTAAAAGCCAACCCAGTTGAGATCTGGTAGGACTTCGTTGACAAACGCACTCATATTGGCAGCGTTTGCAATGAAGTCAGATTCACCAGCAAGCAATCCCCCTAGCTGCTGGCGAGCTTCAAGCAACGGCAGTGTTGGCCGGGATCCGGCCAGATCGAGTGTGTGAACCACTTCAGCCATGGCTTCAGTATGGTTCACTGCGGCCACTTTTGCCAACCGCTGCTAGCTACCGCCGATGACAGATGGCGGCTCGTCGAGCTAGGAAAAGCGCGCTGTTCGGGATAAATCAGGCGGCCGTATGTAAACCGCACTCGCGACCAGCAAACACCTTGGTAGGATCGAAGTAGTTGAGATTGTCCGCAAGCTTGTGACAGCGCAGGTAACGTTGGATGTCTATTTCCTTCCAATGAAAGATGGGCGCAACTTTCAGGTCGACCCGACTGTCTCGAGTGAGAATATTAAGGCCACGGCGGTAGTCGCTCTCCTCGGAGCGGATACCAGTCAGCCAGATACGGGGAGCCAGTTCGCTAATAGCCCGTTCAAAAGGTTCAAGCTTCACCTGCTGTGTAAACAGCTTGTGTCGCTCCGCATCGTCAACCAGCGGGATAGGCCCATACACCGCATCGCGATAGGCCGCCGTCATCAATGGCGTATAAACATGCAGGTTTATAGAGAGTTCCTCCTGCATTTTTTCCGCGAAACGGTAGGTATCGGGGGTGTTATAACCAGAATCTACCCAAACCACTTCTGCGGCGGGTGCGTGCTGGGCGATCAAGTGCAGCATCACGGCGGAACCAGCGCCCATACTGGTGCTGAGCATGATTGGACCATCCTGCTGCGCGACCCAACGGACGATTTGCTCCGCGCTTGCTTTCGCGAGCTGATCATTCGCTGACGCGAGATCGTCAAGAACGGTGTCGAAATTGCCGATAGCGGCCGCGTCTGGATCGGCGAACACGTCACCGCTCAGACACTCAACGCCAGCCTTGGAGCGCTCTGAGACAGTCCTTTCAATAGACTTTTCATCAGGCTCTTCGTGAGGCTTTTCGGCAAACGGTCTAGACACACTCATCGAACACGATTCCTTCTGCGAGAGCGTGGATTGTGCGCGGCGCACGGCGAGCTGAGAAATATCGAGTTTTTCTAAGGTTATTACCTACTTGACGGCCAATGCACTTGAAGAAACGCTCTAGCCGAGTTCCTCGTGCAATTCGCGATATTGCAGCGTTAACTTATGAGAAGGCGCAAGATCGACCAGCGGACGATGCTGATAGTGCGACTCCTTCATTTTTACCGAGCTATTGAGATAGGTCTCAAGCACCGGATGCCCCTCTTCCTTGAGTTCTTCGACTAGCGTAGTCGGCAGGCGAGCTTGGCTGTTGAACTGATTAATGACGATTCCCTCCACCTCAAGATCCTCGTTATGATCTTCCTGCAACTCGGCGATGTTATCCATTAGCGCATAGAGACTTTGACGAGCAAAACTGTCGCAATCAAACGGAATTAAGACCCTATCTGCAGCGATCAGCGCCGATTTTGAATAGAAGTTGAAGTTCGGCGGTGTGTCTATATAAATCCTGTCGTACTCTTCATCAAGCTTGGCTAGCGCATCCCGCAACTTATAAATTTTGTAGCGGGCTTCTAACTCTCGCTCCAGTTCGCTCAGCAGTGGACTAGAGGGCATGAGAAACAGGTTCTCGTAGGGAGTTTCCCAGACGAAAGCGTCGGGGTTCTTACTCATCCGTCGTGGACCTACCGTTTGCTTAAACAAACCAGACACGCCCTGGGCTTCGGCTGGAAAGGCTTCCGCGTCAATCTCACCGACTAGGTAGTGCGTGGTGTTTCCCTGTACATCGAGATCAATAACCAGCGTTTTCTGTCCTTCCGCCGCATCGATGGCTGCCAAATTACACGTGATGCTGGTTTTACCAACACCGCCCTTCTGGTTAAACACCACACGCTTCATGAGAGTCCCAATAAAAGAAGGTCAAGAAGCGGGAAAGTGTAGCCAAGGGGTATGACGCTGTCAGCTTGCGTTCTGTCATTCGCGCGAACTCAGCTCTTAAATGACGCATTCGTCGAGGTGCAAGCTTGGCCAGCGCTCGCAGGACAAACGCAGCGTTTGCCCTTGGGAGCTGTGCTACCGTATCCGCAACACCCCAGCCAGCCAAAGATCTTGACCAAATTGCGATCAATACCGAACGTACAGCTACTATTAACCGGCGACGAATTGATGAGCGGCGACACGGTCGATTCTAATTCGTCACTGATCGCGCAAGAGCTTTCGCCCTTGGGATTGACACCCACTAGACGAGTCACGCTGGGAGATTCTCGTCAGGCGCTGATTAGCGAGCTGGCGCAGCTCACAAAAACCTGTGACGCGGTCATCGTAAACGGT